>JADGAX010000002.1:356808-713616 GCA_015231795.1 Alphaproteobacteria bacterium
AAATCGCAAGAATATCCGATCCGCGTTTGAAGCGTCTGCGCCAAGAAAACCAAGGAGCCGCTGCGGCTCGCAATGCGGCGCTTGATTTGGCGCAAGGCGACGCCATCGCCTTTCTGGATGCCGACGATCTAGCACTTCCTGGGCGCTTCGAGATTCCCTTGCAAGCGCTGACGGCGGATTCTTCCTTGTCCATCGTGGGGGCATCGTTGCGCGTCATTGATCCCCAAGGCCTTGTGCTGCGCGACGATGGCAAATCCGCGCAAGATACTTATCTGCGATGGATCACCCTGTTCAACTCGCCCTTCACCTTTAGCGCCGTCACGGTGCGACGCAGTGATTTACGCTTCGATTCATCGGTGATTCCGGCGGAAGATTACGCCTATTGCGCCGACATGCTGGACAGGGGCAAGGGCGTCATTCTGGCGGATGTGCTTTGCGCCTACCGCGTCCATCCGGGCCAAGTAACCCAGCGCAGGAACGACGCGCTACGCGATTCAGGCAACCGCATCTCGCAAAGAAAGATCCGCGAGCGCCTTGGCGTGGATGTGCCGCTGGAGCTGGTGTTTCTGATGCGCCATTTGCTGGCCTTCGGCTGGGAGCGATTAAGCCCCGAACATCACGCCATGGCCTTCGAGGCGCAAAGAACGCTTCAGCATCTGTTCTCGCTGTTCAAACGGGGTGATGGCTTGGATGCGGGGGACGTGGCGAAGATCGAAGAAGGATTTTGCCATTTTGGGCTTAAGAAAAGCGCCTCATCCTGAGGAGGGCCGAAGGCCCGTCTGGAAGGATGAGGGGCAGCACGTTCCATCTTCGCCGCATCTTTCGTGACGCTTCGCTCCTCAAGATGAGGCGAAGAAGGCCAGAATGCTTAACCCAAGCAGCCCCGGGACAAGCCTGGGTGTGACGAAATAGCGCTACAAAATAAACTTCGACAGATCGGTATTCTCGGCCAGCACGGCGACTTTTTCCTGCACCAGCTTGGGATCGATGGTGATGCTGGCGCCGGAATTGTCGGTGGCGGAAAAGCTGATGTCTTCCAGCAATTTTTCCAGCACCGTATGCAAGCGCCTGGCCCCGATGTTTTCCACCGAACGGTTGATGGCGGCGGCCAAGCTGGCCAGTTCCTCGATGGCTTCTTGCGTAAAGTCCAGCGTCACTCCTTCGGTCGCCATCAGGGCCTTGTATTGCACGATCAGGCTAGCTTCCGGTTCGGTCAGGATACGCACGAAGTCGTCCTTGTCCAGGGCCTTCAGCGCCACGCGGATGGGCAAGCGGCCCTGAAGTTCGGGCAGCAGGTCGGATGGCTTGGCCAGATGGAAAGCACCCGAGGCAATGAACAAGATATGGTCGGTCTTGACCGAACCATGCTTGGTCGAAACCGTGGTGCCTTCGATCAGGGGCAACAGGTCGCGCTGCACGCCTTCGCGCGACACGTCGGAGCCAGAGCGATGCTCTTCCGAGCGGGCGCAGATTTTGTCGATCTCGTCCAGAAAGACGATGCCGTTGTTTTCCACCGCCTCGATGGCTTCGCGCACCACCTTGTCCTGATCCAATAATTTGTCGCCTTCCTCGGCGATCAGCACCTTGTAGGCCTCGCCCACCGAGAGCTTGCGGGGCTTGGTGCGCCCGCCCATCATCTTGCCCAGCATGTCGTTGATGTTGAGCATGCCCACACTGGTGCCGGGCTGTCCCGGCATGTCGAACATGGGAAAGGCGGCCCCGGAATTGTCGGCCAAATGAATTTCGATCTCGCGGTCGTTCAGCAGATTCTCGCGCAGCATCTTCCTGAATTTCTGGCGGGTCTCCACGCTTGAATTGTCGCCCACCAGCGCGTCCAGCACGCGTTCCTCGGCGGCCAGCTCGGCTTTGCCCTCGACCGAGCGGCGCAATTTCTCGCGCGTCATGACGATGGCGCTGTCCAACAGGTCGCGCACGATCTGTTCGACGTCGCGCCCCACATAGCCGACTTCGGTAAAGCGCGTCGCTTCCACCTTGATGAAGGGGGCCTGGGCCAACTTGGCCAGCCTGCGGGCGATTTCGGTCTTGCCGACGCCGGTGGGTCCGATCATCAAGATGTTCTTGGGCAGCACCTCTTCCTTCAGTTCGGGCGACAATTGCTGGCGGCGCCAGCGATTGCGCAGCGCGATGGCGACGGCGCGCTTGGCGTCGTGCTGGCCCACGATGAACCGGTCGAGTTCGGAAACGATCTCACGCGGAGAAAAACTGCTCATAGGCATTCGACGATGATCCGCTCGTTGGTGTAAACGCAAATGCCCGCCGCCACGGCCATCGCTTTCCTGGCGATGGTTTCGGCGTCCAGCCCCTCGATGTCCTGAAGCGCACGGGCAGCCGACAGCGCATACATGCCGCCCGAACCGATGCCGATCAATCCGTCCTCGGGTTCCAGCACGTCGCCAGTACCGGTCAGCACCAAGGAAACATCCTTGTCGGCCACCGCCATCATGGCTTCCAGGCGGCGCAGATAACGGTCGGTGCGCCAATCCTTGGCCAGTTCCACGCAGGCCCGCATCAACTGGCCGGGATGTTTTTCCAGCTTGGCTTCCAGGCGCTCGAACAAGGTGAAGGCGTCGGCGGTAGCACCCGCGAAACCGCCAATCACCAATCCGTCCGCACCCAGCCTGCGCACTTTCTTGGCGTTCGATTTGATGACCGTGGCCCCCAGGGTCACTTGGCCGTCGCCCGCGATCACCACCTTGCCCCCCTTGCGGATGGACAGAATGGTGGTGCCATGCCAGCCGGTGGGGTCGTGCGCCTCGCCCATGATCTATGCCCTCTTCTCGAAATAGGCCTTGATGCGGGCCTGAACGTCTTGGGCTGCCTGTTTGGGATTCTCGGCACCCCGGATCGGACGCCCCACCACGATATAATCGGCCCCCATTTCGAAAGCCTCTTCCACATCCACCGTGCGCTTTTGATCGTCGGCGGGCTTGTTGGCGACCGGGCGGATGCCGGGCACCACCACCAGCAGGCGGTGGTCCAGATTGGCGCGCAGTTGGCTGGCCTCCAGTCCCGACGAAACCACGCCGTCGCAGCCGATCTCGAGTGCTCGTTTGGCGCGCGACAGCACCAGGGCGGCGACGTCGGTCTTGAAGCCCAGATCGTCGATATCGCCCTGGTCCAGGCTGGTCAGCACGGTCACGGCCAGCAGTTTCAGGTCGCCCTTTTCGCGCACGGCGGCCCGCATGATGGAATCATTGCCGTGAATGGTGGCCAGATCGGCCCCCCTTGTGCGCAATTGACGCACCGCCGAGGCCACGGTTTCCGGGACGTCGAAGAATTTCAGATCCACGAAAACCTTCTTGCCCCGTGCCTTCAGCCAGTCGAGCAGCTCGAAATAGCCCCCGGCCATGAACAGCTCCAGGCCGATCTTGTAGAATTGTACGCTGTCGCCCAGAAGCTCGACCAGTTTCCTGGCCTCGTCGGGGCTGGGGACGTCAAGAGCCAGAATCAAGCGTTCTGCAACGGAAATGTCTTTTGGCGCTAACATGGGACCTCGTGATTTATTACCCCCCCACATATACGGCTTGTCAGCCATGCGCTCAACCGCTCTGGCAAAAAAGGGCGGCACCTGCTAAAAAATCGGGTCAATTCAGGAGATATCCCTATGCGCACGGCCAGTTTAGAGCGCGCCACCATGGAAACCCGCATTTCCGTCTCGGTCAATCTGGACGGAACGGGCCAATATACGGTCTCGACCGGGATCGGCTTTCTCGACCATATGCTGGAACAATTGTCCCGCCACGGCTTGTTCGATCTGACGGTCAAGGCCGAGGGCGACCTTCATATCGATTTTCACCACACCACCGAAGATGTCGGCATCACGCTGGGCCAGGCTTTCGCCAAGGCGCTGGGCGACCGCAAGGGCATCCGCCGCTATGGCGATTCCACCTGTCCGATGGATGAAACCCTGGTCAGGGTGGCGCTGGACATTTCGAACCGGCCCTATTTGATCTGGCGGGTCGAGTTCCCCAAGCCCAAGGTGGGCGAGATGGATACCGAACTGTTCAAGGAATGGTTCCAGGCCTTTGCGCAGGCGGCGGGCATCACCTTGCATGTCGAATGTTTCTATGGCGACAACAGCCACCACATCGTCGAGGCCTGTTTCAAGGCGCTGGCCCGGGCCTTGCGCCAGGCCACCGAAATCGACCCCAGGCGTTCGGATGCCGTTCCCTCGACCAAGGGGGTTTTGTAAACGGTGTCCACGGTCGCCATCATCGATTACGGCTCGGGCAACCTGCGCTCGGCCGCCAAGGCCTTCGAGCGCGCCGTCCTTGAAGAAGGACTGGCCCAGAAGATATTGGTGACCGCCGATCCCGAGGCGGCAAGGCAGGCCGGGCGCATCGTGCTGCCCGGCGTCGGGGCTTTTGCCGATTGCAAACGCGGCCTGGATGCCGTTCCCGGCATGGTCGAGGCGTTGGAAGAGCGCGTGCTGAAAGCGGGCGTGCCCTTTCTGGGCATTTGCGTGGGCATGCAGCTTCTGGCCAGCCAGGGCCACGAACATGGAGACCATCAGGGGCTGGGCTGGATCGAAGGCGAGGTCGATCATATCGCCCCCGCCGATGCCGCGCTGAAAATCCCCCATATGGGTTGGAACGAACTGGCCTTCGAGCCGGGCGCGCATCCGCTTTTGAAGGGGTTGTCGGCGGGCGCGCATGCTTATTTCGTACACAGCTACGCATTCAAGGCCAAAAACCCGGCCCATGTGCTGGCCACGGTCGATTACGGCGGGCCGGTCAATGCCTTGATTGGGCGCGACAATATCGCGGGCACCCAGTTTCACCCCGAAAAAAGCCAAAAGGCGGGGCTTTGTCTGATCGCCAATTTTCTGAAGTGGACGCCATGATCCTGTTTCCCGCCATCGACCTCAAAGAAGGGCGCTGTGTCCGCCTGAAGCTGGGCGACATGAGCCAGGCCACCGTCTTTAACGACGATCCCGCCGATCAGGCCGCCAAGTTCCAGGCCAGCGGCTGCCAGTGGATTCATGTCGTCGATCTGAACGGCGCCTTCGCAGGCAAGCCGGTGAATGGCGAGGCGGTGGACGCCATCTTGAAGGCGGTGACGGTGCCCATTCAGTTGGGCGGCGGCATCCGCGACCTAGCCACCATCGAAATGTGGCTCGATCGCGGGGTGGCGCGGGTCATTTTGGGGACGGTGGCGCTGAAAAATCCGGCCCTGGTCAAGGACGCCTGCGCCCTGTTTCCCGGCCGGGTGGCGGTGGGCATCGATGCCAAGGGCGGCAAGGTGGCGGTGGAAGGCTGGGCCGAAACCAGCGAATTGACGGCGCTGGAACTGGCCAAAATGTATGAGGGCGCCGGGGCGGCGGCCATCATCTATACCGATATCGACCGCGACGGCGTGCTGAAGGGCGTCAATGTCGAGGCCACGGCCTTCCTGGCCCATGAGATCGAAACGCCGGTCATCGCCTCGGGCGGCGTGTCGTCGGTGGAAGATCTGAAGCGCCTGATGGCGGCGAAGGAACCCGGCATTCTGGGCGTCATCTCTGGCCGCGCCATCTATGACGGACGGCTGGACCTGGGGGAAGCCTTGAAGGTGTTAAATGAACGGAGTTTGGGCGATGCGTAGCATCGAACAAACGACTGGGCGCAAGCGCCCCGCGCGAATTTTCGCGCGTGAGCCAAGCGCCCACAGGGCGCGCCCGGCGATTGAGGGGCAGACAAAATGCTAAAAATGCGGGTGATTCCTTGCCTGGACGTAAAAGACGGGCGGGTGGTCAAAGGGGTCAATTTCGTCAATCTGACCGATGCGGGCGATCCGGTCGAACAGGCCAAACTGTATGATCGCGAAGGGGCCGACGAGCTGACCTTCCTTGACATCACCGCCAGCCATGAAAACCGCGACACCATATATAACGTGGTCAGCCGCACCGCCGAACAATGTTTCATGCCGCTGACCGTGGGCGGCGGCGTGCGGGTGGTGGAAGACATCCGCAAGCTGCTGCTGGCCGGGGCCGACAAGGTGTCGATCAACACGGCAGCCGTGAAGCGCCCGGAATTCGTGGCCGAGGCGGCCCAGAAATTCGGCAGCCAATGTATCGTAGTGGCCATCGACGCCAAGTCGGTGGGGCCGGATCGTTTCGAGATTTTCACGCATGGCGGGCGCGAAGCCACCGGCATCGACGCCGTCGCCTGGGCGAAACGGATGGAAGAATATGGGGCGGGCGAGATTCTGCTGACCTCGATGGACCGCGACGGCACCAAACAAGGCTTCAATCTGCCCCTGACCCGCACGATAGCCGATGCCGTAACGATTCCTGTCATCGCCTCGGGCGGGGTGGGGACGCTTGAACATATGGCCGAAGGCATTCTGGAAGGCCATGCCACCGCCGTGCTGGCGGCCAGCATTTTTCATTTCGGTACATTCAGCATCCGCCAAGTAAAGGAATATATGTCTAGTCGCGGCATCCCGGTGCGACTGGCTTAGGGAGGGCGTTCATGGGTCCGGAAATCATCGACGACCTCTTTCGCGTGATCGATTCTCGCAAAGAATCCGATCCCGAAACGTCTTACACCGCCAAGCTGTTCGCCAAGGGGCGGCTGAAAATCGCCCAGAAGCTGGGCGAGGAGGCGGTGGAAACCGCCCTAGCCGCCGTCGCCCAGGGGCCTGAGCAAGTGGCTTCGGAAAGCGCTGACCTGCTCTATCACCTGTTGGTGCTGTGGGCCGATGCGGGCGTTCAGCCTGCCGATGTGTGGGAAAAACTGGCGGAACGCAAGGGTCGTTCCGGTATCGAAGAGAAATCTTCAAGGCCCAAATCATGACCTACGACCCCAAGAACGTCTTTGCCAAGATTCTGCGGGGCGAGATCCCATCTCAGAAGCTGGGCGAGGATGAGCACAGCCTAGCCTTCGAAGACATTCACCCCCTAGCCCCGGTCCATACGCTGGTCATTCCCAAAGGGCCTTACGAAAGCCTGCTCGATTTTGCCGACCAAGCGAGCGACGCCGAGCTGGCCTCGCTGGTTCGCATGCTGGCTAAGGTGGCGCGTGACAAACAGGTCGATAGGACCGGATTCCGCATCATCGCCAATACCGGCAGCGATGGCGGCCAGGATGTGCCGCATCTGCATTTTCATGTTCTGGGTGGTCGCAGGCTTGGGCCGATGGTCAAGCGGCCCAGCGACGGCTGATTTTAATTTTTCCTTAACTTTCAAAGACTGTAAACGCATTCTTAAAGTAGGGCTTTGCGGCGTCTTTGTTGCGCAGCGAGAAGAGTCGGGCAAAGGTTAACAGATTATTATCCTGGGGATAACTGAGATTGTAGTTGCAGCCCCCTTGATTCTCCGCGATTTTCAACCACAAGAGTCGTTAACCATTCCAAGCGCCCAAACCAGCGCCTACATGCGCAGTCCTGTGGATGAATCGAAATCTGACTTTATTTATATAGTGTTGGAAACCGATGCTCAGACACTAGGGGCTGGGATCGGATTCAGGCCACCGCCAGTGGATTGCGGCCCGGCACGACGCGCCGATAGCTGAGCGCCTCGGCGACATGCAGGCGGGCGACGTTTTCCGATCCTTCCAGATCGGCCAAGGTGCGCGCCACCCTAAGCACCCGGTGATAGCCCCTGGCCGACAGTTTCATGCGTTCGGCGGCCTCGGTCAGCAGCTTGCGTCCCTGGGCATCGGGCGAGGCCACCTCTTCCAGCAACTGGCCGTCGGCCTCGGCATTGGTGCGCATTGTCGTGCCTGCATAGCGCTCGGCCTGAATTCGTCTGGCCTCGGCCACGCGGGCCGCCACCTGCGCCGACCCTTCGGCGGGCGGGGGCAGCGACAGGTCGGAGGGGTTAACCGCAGGCACGTCGATATGCAGATCGATGCGGTCGAACAAAGGCCCCGAGATGCGCGACTGGTATTCGTGGGCGCATTTGGGGGCCCTGGAACAGGCAAGCTGAGGGTCGTCAAGGTGCCCGCACTTGCAGGGATTCATCGCCGCCACTAGTTGGAAGCGGGCGGGGTAGCGAACATGGGCCTGGACACGGGCGATCACGGCATGGCCGCTTTCCACCGGCTGGCGCAATGATTCCAGTGCTTGGCGCTGGAACTCGGGCAGTTCATCCAGGAACAAAACGCCCAGATGCGCCAGCGACACTTCGCCCGGCTTGGCCTTCGATCCGCCGCCCACCAGGGCAGGCAGCGACGCCGAATGATGCGGATCGCGAAAGGGCCGGTTGCGCTTCAGTTTGCCGTTGTTCAAAAGCCCGGCCACGCTATGGATCATGCTGACTTCCAGCGCCTCGGCCGGAGACAGGGGCGGCAGAATGCCCGGCAGGCGGCTGGCCAGCATCGACTTGCCAGCCCCCGGCGGGCCGATCATCAGCAGATTATGTCCACCGGCGGCGGCGATCTCGAGCGCCCGCTTGGCGGTTTCCTGACCCTTGATGTCAGCCAGATCAAGATGCGAAATCAGCTCGTCGTCGATCTCGCCTTTGGGCGCGCTCAAAACCTGCGTGCCCTTGAAATGATTGACCAGCGACAGCAAGGATGAGGGCGCCAGCACGCGGATCTCGCCCGCCCAGGCCGCCTCGCCGCCTTGGGCCTGCGGACAGATCAGCCCCTTGTCTTGCGCATTGGCGGCAATGGCGGCGGGCAACACGCCCGCCACCGGGGCGATGCTTCCATCCAGCCCCATCTCGCCCAGGGCCACGAATTCACTTAGTTCGTCTTGCGGCAACACGCCCATGGCGGCCAGCAGGCCCAGCGCGATGGGCAGATCGAAATGGCTGCCTTCCTTTTGCAGATCGGCAGGCGCCAGGTTCACGGTGATGCGCTTGGGCGGCAGGGCCAAACCGATGGCGTTCAGCGCGGCGCGCACGCGTTCTTTCGATTCACCCACCGCCTTGTCGGCCAAGCCCACCAGCGTGAAGGCGGGCAGACCGTTGGCCAGTTGCACCTGCACATCAACCGGACGGCAGTCGATGCCCTGAAAAGCGACGGTGGCGATATGGGCGGTCATTTAAAGCTCATCGCCCGGCATAGGCGGATTGCCTTTGCCTGCCCGCTTCAGAACCTTCAGCGCTGCGGGCACATTGCCGCGCTCGGCTCGCTCGCGAAAATAGTCTTCGGTTCGCAAAGCGGACAATTTCTCGGCAACGGCGACATTGATGAATTGGTTCAGCGCTACCCCCTCACACTCGGCCACCTTGCGAACCTCGTCCAGCAAGGATGGTTGGAGCCTAAGCGCGAAATTGCTTTTCCTCATGGCTGTTTCTCCAACAGCCGGGCGGCTTCGCCCGGCGAAAGAATGGATAGATTAAAACGCCTGACGCCGGAACGAAAGTCCTGCTGGTTGAAAGTGACGATGGCGTCCGCCTGACCGTTCACCGCTGTTTCGAGAACCATGTCGTCATTGGCGTCTTTCAACGCCGGTCGCCACAGAAAGGCCAGACGAACTTGCGTTGCCACCAAGGCGGCGGCATCCAGAAGCAGCCCGACATCGCTTGCAGACAGGCGAGAGGCTGCTAAATGCTCTGGCCTCGTCATCACGGCTTCGTATTCAATCAGCAGCGGAACTGACAGAAGCAAAGAGAAGCGTGCTTCAAGCGCCGCAGACAAAAGCCTGCGCGATGCTCCCGCATCGCTGCGGATGGCCGCCACCAGCACATCGGTATCCAAAACCCAGCGCATCAGCAATCATATGCTATTGCATGCAATATTGCAAGTGGCCGCCACGAGTGACGGTGGCGATATGGGCGGTAATAGCGAGAAACGAACCAAGTAATCTAAATGAGGTCAATGGCGATAAAGTTAGGGTACTCCACGCATGCAGGCAATGATTGAACCTTTCCAGGCCTTCATCATGGAAATGACAAGTAAGGCGGTATTAACCATTTCTCTATCCTGGCCGCCAGATCGTCTGAAATATTGGGGTTCCGTTCCTTCGAATCTGCACCCGTGAAGCGGCGCAGCCAGTCCAGCGGCGTCTCCTCGGCCATGGGATAGCTATTATGGTTCTGTGCTTTGGCAGTTGGGCGCGCACCCTTGTCGAGCAGCAACCGGATGAAGGTCGGCGAGGCGTAGCGGATGGCATAGTGCAGCGGAGTCATTTTGAATGTACGCAGTGTGTAATAACAACTATCTGCCGGCTGGGTCGTCTCTGCATTAACATCGGCACCATGTTCGATCAGCAAGCTAGCAGATTCAATTTGGTTGTACTGGGCGGCATACATAAGAGGTGTTTTCCCAAAACCATTGCTGTGATTCGGGTTAAGGCCTGAATGAAGAAGAAGACGCAAGGCCTCCGGATGTTCAATCGCAACGCTAAGAATAGATTCAGACAGTTCAGGTGCCACACTCCAAGGGTTCTCTTTGTAATCGATATTTTCTATATCAAAAGGGATGGTGCGGATCACACTGATATCCTGCTTCTCCAGAATGGCCTGCCTCAATTCCTCTTCGCCCTTCGCAAAATGAGGATCATACATGTAGAAACGAATCCCCCCGCTCACAGCACCCTTTAGGGCTTCTGAAGCCATTTCCATTGCCGTGTCCGTAGGCCAGCCGTTTGCCTTAAGGAAATACGCCGCCAACTGGTTCGTTGTCGCCATAAATTGAGTTCGGAAGCGTTGAAGCGCGCGGTATTCGGAGATGCCAAGCAAGGACCATTGCTTCAAGTATTTCATATCATTTTGGTAACTGCCGTCTTCATCGACGCCGGGATAACGTTCTCGAAGTGTCCAGGGCCGATAGAGGACTGTTTGAAAGGCATCGTCAACTCTATCAATCCATCGAGAATGCGTCCGCATTGTGCCACAACTATAGCCAGACCCGCGCATCAGACCTCCCACCGACTGACGTAATTGTGCCAGCGAGTCCAATAGCTGGGAATTGTTGAAAGGCTCCCTCTCAGGCATTTTCAAAGGTGCCGTCGAAATCCTGCAGGCCATTGCCCAGCGACCTTCTAGGGCCAAGCGATAGACCAGGATTTGATTCTCGAATGCGCTAGCGTGCGACACGGAAAAAAGATAAACGCTATCCTCGGAGGCCCTGGCAATCGTGTAATTGTAACCAACGACAGGCGGCGCTTGCTCGGCCAGCGACTGCAGATAAGCATAGTCACGCGGCTTCGGAAACGGTTCCTTGGAGATCAGCGGCTGATTGGTTTCACAGGCGCCGCCGCAACCAGGATGATTCACGTAATCGAGATAATAGGTATTTCCAAATGCTTTGATTTCGCCCTGGCCCACCCCGCCGACGACTTCCCAATCCAATATTGTGCCTGTCTCCGAAAAGCCGAACCCTCTGACGCCATAGGCCTCATTAAAACTCGAATCCGAAAAGAATTTCTCTCGTGCGTCCTTCAATAAGTTTTTACAGGCGGGATCGTTGTCCTCCGTCAAGACCGGCATAAACCAGGACGAAGCTATGTTGAGATTTTCTGCAAATGCAGGCCTTCCCAGACAAGCCAATATGATCAGAAAGAGAAAGCGCCGCATAATGTTCCTCACTGAATCAGTTAGAATTAGCGACTTGTCAACATTCCCAACCAGGTGTTCAGCTCAGCGCCATAACCCTTGTCGCCCTCGGCGCGCTGCGAGATGAAGACGACGACATAGTTGGGCGATTCACACGGCATCCGGCAGATTCTCCAACAACGCATCCCAGCTTTTGAATCTCGTCAGCGCCGCCGCCACCTCGGGCAAGGGTTCGGCATGGCGCTCAGGCAAATCGCCCTCGCCGTTCAGCTTGGGCTTAAAGGCCAGATGTTCTTGCGGCGGATCGAAACGCGCCGCCACGCCCGGCTTGTTGCCGCGCGCATCAATGCGATACCAGCCGATGCCCTTCAAATGTACGGCATTCAAGCCATGCAGGCAGAAGGGCGGGCCATTGTCGTCGATGCTTAGGCGCTGATAGCAAAGAGCGGTGGGAATCTGGTTGGCGCGCAGCAACGCCGCCAGCAGATGGCTTTTGGCATAGCAATAGCCGGTGCCGTGCTTCAGCACATCGGATGCTTTGCAGGTGACGGGATTTTGTTGCGCATCGACGCTGTGCGAAATTCTGTCGCGGACAAATTCAAAACAGGCTTTGGCGATCTCGACGTCGCTGGACTTTCCCGCCGCCAGTTCAAGCGCTTTCGCCAACACATCCGGTTGGTCGAAGTTGATGATGGAAGAGGCCAGCAGAAAGGAATCGAATTCTCTGGTCACCCCAGAAGGGCTGGCCTTGCCATCGGCAGGCGGCGAAGCCGGATCAAGGGCTGGCTTGCGAAGCGGATCGGTCATGGCAAATGGCCCCTTTCCCCACAACCATAATGCGAGTTGGGGCCAGCTTCAATCCCTGGCTACGAAGCGCGACAAGCGCCGCTGTTCCTCGAAGGCGCCCTTTAGCATCTGCGGATTCAGCACCAGACAATCGCCGCCCTTGGCGCGGTAATTAAGGCAGCTTTTTACCGCCGTCTCCTCGCTAAGGCCCGCCAGCAATCCGCGATAGCGGGCATCGCCACTGAAGGGCGCTCGCACCACCAGGGTCTGGCCGCCAAGCCCCAAGCGGCTTTGCGCCGCCAGCAGATCGCGATGCGCCGTTCCCGCCTGGCGGGCGAAAGACAGTTCCAACGCCCAGCCCGACGGATAGCTGACGGCCACTCTGCCATTGTCGCCCGGCACGATGCCGCCAGCACAAACCGTGCCCGACAGGTCCGGCAGCGAATTGGCCAGCGAGGCCTTTTCCAAGACGCTGGCCGGTTCCTTGGGCGTGCCGTTTTTGAAGGCGCGGCTGAGATTCTGCGCCATCAAGGATTCGCGCTCTTCCTTCGAGCGAGCGCCCAGCACAACGCCGATGATGCGCTTGCCGTCGCGTTGGGCGGCGGCGACCAGATTATATCCGGCTGGGCAGGTAAAGCCGGTCTTCAAACCCTCGGCCCCCGAAAAAGCGCCCAGAAAACCGTTCAGATTGGGCAGTTGCTGGCGCTTCCAATCAACGCTGCGCCGCGCGAAACGCGCATAGTCGGCGGGAAAATCGCGCCTGAGCGCCATCGCCAATCCCGCCATGTCGGCGGCGGTCGTCACCTGCCCTTGGGCGCTAAGACCGGTGGCGTTCTTGAAGCTGGTCGCCATCAGGCCCAGCCTCTTCGCCTGTTCGGTCATGCGGCTGGCGAAACCAGCTTCCGATCCGCCCAGATATTCGGCCAGCGCCACGGCGGCGTCATTGGCCGAGCGGGCGATCACGGCCATCACGGCCTCTTCCACCGTCAGGCTGTCGCCTGTTCGCAAACCCAAAACCGAGCCGCCCTGAAGGGCCGCCTGCGCCGAGACCTTGATCGTCGTGTCCCAGCGCGCCTGGCTTTCTCCGATCGCCTTGAAAGCGAGATAGACGGTCATCAGTTTTGCCAGCGAAGCCGGATGACGGGGCTGGCTGGCCAGACGCGAATCAAGAATCACGCCGGTCTGTCCATCGGCCACCACATAGGCGGGCAGCGGCGGATCGCGGGCCAGGGCCGGTTCCGCTTGGGTCAGAAAAACCGTAACCCCAAGTAATAGAAGGCGCTTCATATGAAAGAGGTAAGAGCGCAACTAAAAAAGGGCAAGCGCTATTTGTGCAATCTAGCCTCGATGGCGTTCCAGATGTCGGCTTCGATCTTGGTGTGCGACAGCCGGTTGATTTCCTGAATGCCGGTGGGAGAGGTGACGTTGATCTCGGTCAGCCGGTCGCCGATTACGTCGATGCCCACGAAAATCAGCCCGCGCCTTTTCAGCTCGGGACCGATGGTCTCGCAGATCTCGTGCTCAATCCGCGTCAGCTCGGTCGCGACGGCGCGCCCGCCCACATGCAGATTGGCCCTGGCCTCGCCCTGGCTTGGCACGCGCAGAACGGCGCCTTTCGCCACGCCATCGACCAGGATGATGCGCTTGTCGCCCGCCCTGACCTCGGGCAGATATTTTTGCGCCATGATCGGTTCCGAAGATTGGCTGGCGAACATTTCCAACAAGGCGTTGAAATTGTCGTCTTGCGCGGTGACGTGAAAGACGCCAGCGCCGCCATTGCCGTAAAGAGGCTTCAGAACGATCTCGCCGTGGCGGGCGCGAAAATCGGCGATGGCTTTGGCGTCGGCGCTGATCAAGGTGGGCGCCATCAGGCCGGGCCAAAGGGTGGCGAACAGTTTTTCCGGAGCGTTGCGCACGCTGGCCGGGTCGTTGACGACCAGCGTTTTGGGGTGAATGCGCTCCAGCAAATGGGTGGCCGTGATATAGGCCATGTCGAAGGGCGGGTCCTGGCGCATCAGCACCACATCCATCTGCGCCAAATCAAGACGAAGCGATTGTCCCAGCGTGAAATGGTTTCCCTTCTCGCGCCGCACGCCTAAAGGATGGGCAAGGGCGGTCAGACGACCATCCTCCAGCGCCAGACGCTGGGGCAGGTAATGATAAAGAACATGGCCGCGGGCTTGCGCTTCCAGGGCCAGCATGAAAGTGGAATCGGCATCGATGTCGATGGACGCGATCGGGTCCATCTGAATGGCGACGCTTAAGACCATGGCGTCAAACCATACAGGAACAGCAGCAAAGCCAGGCCAACGGCAAGGCGATAAAGCACGAAAGGCAACAGGCTGGACTGCCTGAGCCAGCTCATCAGAAATGAAATGGCCAGCAGGCCCGCCAGCGCCGTTGCGCCAAAGGCGATCAGCAAATCCTGCGCGCCCACCAGGGAAGCGTTTGCCCCGCCGCCGACCAGCCCGTAGACATCAAGCGCCAGTCTGCCCAGCAGCAGGGGGATGAACAAAAGCAGCGCAAAGCGCGCCGCCTCGGTGCGCTCGTAACCTAGAAAGCGGGCGGCGGTCAGGCTTGCCGCCACGCCCCCAATTCCCGGAATGAAGGCCAAGCAAAGGGCGCAACCGATGAACAGCGATTGGCTTATCGACATATGCTGCATGCGCCAGATGGTGACGCCGAACTTGTCGAACAGAAACAGGAGCGGGGCGAAACCGGCCATCGCCCAGGCGATGGTCAGGGGCGCGCTGGGCGGCTCGATGCCGAGATATCGCAAGGCAAAGGCCAGGGCAAGCGTTGGAATCGTGGCCGCCAGCAGCAGCAGGGCCAGTTTGGCGCCCGGCCTAGTGCGGCCCTTGAACAGGCTGGGCAAGTCCTTGGCGATGTCCCAGACATCGCGCCAGAAATAAAGCAGCAAAGCGACCAGGGCACCGCCATGCAGCGCGGCGCCGAGGGAAAGCCCCGCCGCCTGCCAGCCGAGGAAAAGCGGCGCCAGCCCCAGATGGCCCGAGGCAGACAGGGGCAGAAACCCGGCCAGCCCTTGAATCACAGCCATCACTACGACCTGTTCGATCGGCACGCCATTCCTCTCAAGAGTTTTTTAGGATTCACTTTGGTAGCATCATAACCGGACATCTCTTGCGCCGCCAGGGTCACTGGCGTTATAGACTCCTCAGGTGGGGAAAATTACCAAGACATGCGCACGCTTCATCATCTCTGGCTTTCAGCGCATTCGCGCAAGGTGCGCATAGCGCTTGGCGAGAAAAAGCTGGGCTTTCGCCTGGAGGCGGAAAAAACCTGGGAGCGCCGTCCTGAATTTCTGGCCCTGAACCCGGCGGGCGAGGTTCCGGTGCTGATCGAGGAAGATGGTCTGACCCTGGCCGAACATGCGTCGATCTGCGAATATCTGGACGAAACCTATCCCGAGCCGCGGCTGATCGGGGCCGACCCGGTCGAGCGGGCCGAGGTGCGCCGTCTTTGCGCCTGGTTCGACCAGAAGTTCGAAACCGAAGTAACGCGGCATCTGGTCACTGAAAAGTTGATGAAGCGCTTTTTGGGCCTGGGCGAGCCGGACTCGCGGGCCATCCGGGCCGGTTTGCAAAATCTGGAAAGCCACCTGGCTTATCTGACCTGGCTGACCGAGCGGCGCAACTGGCTGGCCGGGAACAGCTTTACCTTGGCCGATATCGCGGCGGCGGCCCATCTGTCTTGCATCGATTATGTGGGCGACATCGCCTGGGACCAAGTGCCGCATGTCAAGGATTGGTACGCCAAGATCAAATCGCGCCCCTCCTTCCGCCCTCTGCTGACCGATCACATCCCAGGTGCGCGGCCGCCCGCGCATTACGCGGATCTCGATTTTTAATTAGCCGTCGATCAACGACCAGTCGGAGAAAACAGCCGCCTCGCCGCGTTCCTGGCGTGGGCGAATTTCGCCGGTCTCGATATCGACATAGGCAAGATGGCGCTGGCCATCCTTCTTAATATCCAGAACTTTGATGAAGCGCTTGCCGCTTTCCAGCACCAGCGCGTCGCCCGGCTGCATTTGCTCGCCCTTGGATCTTGGCTGCGTCTGCACGAACTGAGGGGCCTCGCCCATCGGCTCCAATTCCGTTTCTGGATCGATATAAGCCAGCGTCAGGCCGGGGCTGGCCATGGCGGCGACGAGATAGTGATTGACGTAATCCTTGCTGTCGCGCCAGGCCTTCAGCCAAAGACGGTCTTGATGGCGGACCAAGCGGCCCCCTGGCATGTCATGGGCGGGCAGTTTGGGCTGGCTCATTTTTCGGCCCCCTTCACATCCATCAGTTCAAGATTGCGCCTTGCATTGTCCGCCGTTTCGCCATCGGGATTGATCGCCAGAATGGCCAGCCAGTCCTGGCGCGCCCCCGCCTTGTTTCCCTTAAGCCTTCTCAAGATGCCGCGTTCCAGCAATGCCTCGGGATACTTGCCGCCCGACAGGGTGACGGCCTGCTCGGCATCCGCCAAGGCGGGGTCTACCATATCCTGGAATCGTTTCGCCGCCGAACGAAGCGCGTATGGCTCGGCCCTCTTGGGCGACAACAGAATGGCGGCATCCAAATCCTTGACCGCGCCGCCGTAATCGCCCGCCGCGAACATCACCACCGCCCGGTCGATATATATATCGGGGTTGCGGGAATCGAGTTTCAAGGCGGCTGTCAAATCTGCATTGGCTTGGCTCAGATTATCCAGCATCAGCTGGGCCTGGGCGGCCTGGGCCAACATCTCGGCCCGCTTGGGCGCTGGCAGCAGGGTCGAGATGGCCAGCGCCTCCAACCGATAGGCCGCCTCGTCATGCTTGCCCAGATACATCAGGGCCACGGCCTGGCAATGTTTGGCGGCGTCCCCGCCGCCCATGCCCTGCCATCCCACGGCATGTTCATAGGCCGTCGATGCATCCTGCTTGGCCAGGGCCAGGCAATTTACATATTCCTGGCGATAATCCATTGGCTCGGCAGCCACCGGAAGGCCATAGGCAAGGAATATGAGGGCAAGAAAAAACGGGCGGCGCATGGAAAGCCTTGATGGTTGAGGGCTAGAATGAATTAGAGTGGAAATATCGGATTTGTAAAGGGCGGCGCATGAAGCTGTTCATTTTTGGACTGGGTTTCTCGGGGTTGGCGATTGCCAAGGCGGCGCTGGCCAAGGGCTATGAGGTGGTCGGGACGCATCAGGAGCCTGCGCGGCCCCCGGTCGAAGGGGTGGGGTGTATATCTTTTGGCCCAGGCCACCCTCTGCCCAAAGACGCTTTGGACGGGGTTATATGTCTTCTTTCTACGATTCCACCCACAGAATCGGGCGATCCCGCACTTGACGCGCTCAAAAAAGATATTAACATAATGGAACGATTCGCCTGGGTTGGTTATCTCTCCACGACCGGTGTCTACGGCGATCGACAGGGCGGGCTGGTTGATGAGACCAGCCCGCTCCTGCCGTCTTCAGAGCGGTCAAAACGACGCGTTCAGGCAGAGGCCTCTTGGCTAGGCCTTTGGGAAAAAAGCAAAATCCCAGTTCACATCTTCCGGCTGGCGGGCATTTACGGGCCGGGTCGCTCGGCCATCGACAGTTTGCGGGCAGGCAAGGCGCATCGGGTCGTCAAGCCCGGACAGGTCTTTTCGCGCATCCATGTCGATGACATTGCGGGGGCCGTGCTGGCCTCGATGGCACGCCCGACGCCCGGCGAGATATATAACCTTTGTGATGACGATCCCGCAGCGCCCGATGAGGTTATAGACTATGGGGCCGGTCTGCTGGGCATTGATCCGCCTGTCGCCATTCCCTTCGATCAGGCCGACCTTTCGCCGATGGCGCGAAGCTTCTACGCCGACAATAAGCGGGTTTCAAACGCCAAGATGAAAGAGGTTCTGGGTTATAGGCCGCTTTATCCCAGCTATCGGGACGGGCTTAAAGCGATTCTGAAAGCAGAATCCTAGTCACTGAATCAAGCAGCTGTCGCCCTTGGCGGGTGGTGCGTATGGATGTGCAGTCTTGCTGTATATAACCATCCGCCGCCATCCGCTGAACAGCCAAGGGGTTTATAACTTCCGACAGCTCGAACCCGGTTTGACGCGCAAAGCGGGCGCGGTCTATCCCCTCGGTCAGGCGCAATCCCAGCAAGATCAGCTCTTGCGCCCGCTCGCCGGGCAGCAGGGGTTCGCAGGTCCTATATCCATGCTCCCTGGCCGCAACCTGCTTGGCCCATGCCAGCGGATCGGCCAGCCGCTCAGTTGCATGGATCTGCCCCCCCCTTGGCTCGCGGCCATGCGCGCCGGGACCAATCCCCAGATAGGCCCCACCCCGCCAGATATCCCGGTTATGCTTGCAGACTGCTGATTTTTCAGCATAATTCGATATCTCGTAAGCACAACGATTTGCCGCCGCCATTTGATCTTGCGTCATTGCAAAAAAATCGGCCTCGCTGTCGCCGTCCAGCGGCATAATGCGCCCCTCCAAAGCCGCCCGGCCCAGGGGGGTCGAGGACTCATAGGTCAACTGGTAAAGCGAATAATGGTCAAGGCCCAGCGCTATCGCTCTTGCTAGCTCGTCTTGCCAGTCGGACAGGCTTTGGCCGGGTCTTCCATAGATCAGATCGATCGAGACGCGCTCGAACCGCTTTCGAATCAAATCAAGCGCCTTCAGGGCCGTCTTCATGTCATGACTGCGGCCCAATTGCCTAAGTGATTGATCGTCAAGGGCTTGTACACCCAAGGAGAGCCGGTTCACGCCCACCTGCTTAAACTGATCCAGGCGCTTGGCGTCGATTGTGCCGGGGTTGGCTTCAAGCGTTACTTCAAGTTGCTTAGATATAGGCCTGTGTTTGGACAGCAATTCGAGAATGGCCGAGATGGTGGCCGGATCAATCAGCGACGGCGTGCCGCCGCCGAAAAAGACCGATCCGATGCGCGACTTATCTGTTTCACCTAGGCAATGATATAGTTCGGCCAACAAGGACTTACGCCAAGATTCCTGATCTATGTCTTTAGGATCAATCGCTTGACTGTTGAAATCACAATAAGGACATTTGGATCGGCACCAAGGCCAATGGATATAGACCCCCAATTGCGGGTCGCGGCTCATGCAGCGAAGGCACCCGCCACCAGCTTATGAAAAGCATCGGCCCGGTGGCTGATGGCATGTTTGGCGGCTGGTTCCATTTCGCCAAAGGTCAGATCAAAGGATCGGGGCTGAAAGATGGGATCGAAGCCAAAACCGTTACGACCGCGAAGCGGCCAAACCAACTGGCCGTCAACGCGCCCCTCATAAAGATCACAGTGCCCGTCCGGCCAGGCGATGGCCAATGCGCAAACGAAATAGGCGGACTTGTCGGCGTGCGGCGCCAAGCTGCGCCATAGTTGTTCCATGGCCGGTTCGAAGCCGCCCGCCTGTTTGGCATAGCGGGCCGAATGGATGCCGGGCGCGCCGTTCAAAGCCACGACCGCCAATCCCGAATCATCGGCCAAGGCGGGATGGCCGCTGGCCAGCGCCGCTGCCCTGGCCTTCAAGGCCGCGTTCTCGGCAAAGGTCGTTCCGGTTTCTTCAGGTTCTGGCAAATTCAGCTCGCCCGCCGAGATGACCTCGGCGCCCAAGGGGGCCAGCAAGTCGCCGATCTCGCGCACCTTGCCCTGGTTGTGGCTGGCGATGACCAGCCTGCCACCTTCGAAGCGGCGGGTCATTTTACAATCCCAGAACTTTCTTTTGGCAAGCCACCAGCTCGGCGATGCCCTTCTCGGCCAGACCCATAAGCGCGTCGAAATCTGTGCGGCCGAAGGCCTCTTTCTCGGCGGTGGCCTGAACCTCAACGATATTTCCTTTGGCGGTCAGCACGAAATTGGCGTCGGCCTGGGCGTTTGAATCCTCAGTATATTCAAGATCCAGGCAGGCATGACCATCCACCAGGCCGCAGGAAATGGCGGCCACCAGATCAGTCATCGGATGCGCCTTCACCATGCCAAGGGCGCGCATCTTCTCGCAGGCCAGCCATAAGGCGACGCAAGCGCCAGTGATCGAGGCGGTGCGCGTGCCGCCATCGGCCTGAATGACGTCGCAATCGATCTTGATCTGACGCTCGCCCAGCACCGCCAAGTCGATCACCGACCGTAAAGAACGCCCGATAAGCCGTTGAATTTCCTGGGTACGACCCGATTGCTTGCCCTTGGCCGCCTCGCGGTCGGTGCGGTCATGGGTGGCGCGGGGCAGCATGCCATATTCCGCAGTCACCCAACCTTTGCCGCTATTGCGCAGGAAAGAGGGCACGCGCTCCTCGACCGAGGCGGTGCAGATGACATGCGTCTCGCCGAACCGGGCCAGACACGAGCCTTCGGCATATTTGGAAAAGCCGGGTTCCAGCGAAATGGGGCGAAGCTGGTCATAGGCGCGGCCCGAGGCTCTCATCTGTGTCATCCTTATATATTATGGCGTGGGGAAGGTAGCCGGACCCCTCGATTGACGCAAGCTGCATCGCTCACGTTGTTTTGCCCCTAGCCGGGCGCATTCCTTCGGAATGCTTGGCCGCCGCCCCTTGGCGGACCGTGGCGAATTGACGCAAGGGCTAACGCTCACTACATTTCCGGTCCAGTCAGGAGAGGAATGGATGGAAGAGCGGGCTACCGCAATCGCGCAGCTGAACGAACGCTCGCGCGAGATTTTCCGCAATATCGTGGACGCCTATGTGCAAACGGGCGAGCCGGTGGGGTCGCGCACGCTTTCCAGGCGGGCGGGGCTGCCCCTGTCGCCCGCCAGCATTCGCAATGTGATGGCCGATCTGGAAGATCTGGGCTTGATCTATGCGCCCCACACATCGGCGGGCCGGATGCCGACCGAAGCCGGACTTCGCCTCTATGTCAGCGGCTTGCTTGAGGTGGGGCGTCTGGCTCCCGAAGAGCGCCACGCCATCGAGGCGCGTTGCGCCAATCTGGGCCGCTCGGTCGAGCAAACCCTGAACGAGGCGATTTCAACCCTGTCCGGCCTGGCCCGTTGCGCCAGTCTGGTGGTGGCGCCCAAGACCGATCTGGGATTTCGCCATCTGGAATTCGTGCCCATCGGGGCGGGCCGCGCCTTGGTGGTGATGGTGACCGAGCAGGGGCTGGTCGAAAATCGCATCATCGAGGTTCCGGCCCATCTGCCGCCTTCGTCCCTGGTCGAAGCGGGGAATTATCTGTCGTCCCGGCTGGCCGGGCGCACCTTTCAGGAAGCCGGGCAGGAAATTTTGGAAGAACTGGCCCAGCACAAGGCCCAGCTTGACGAACTGACCAGCAAAGTGGTCGAGGCCGGACTGGCCGTTTGGGGGGGCGAACCCAAAACCGGCTCGCTTTTAGTGCGCGGACAGGCGCATCTTTTGGAGAATGTCGGGGCTTTGGCTGACCTGGAGCGCATCCGCACCCTGTTCGAGGCGCTGGAAACCAAGGAACATATGTTAAAACTGCTCGACGTGGCCAATAACGGCCAGGGCGTGCAGATTTTCGTGGGCGCTCAGAACGAGCTGTTCGGCCTGGCCGGATGTTCGATGATCGTAGCGCCCTATCAGAACAGCCGCGAGCAGATCGTGGGCGCCATCGGCGTCATCGGTCCGACCCGGCTCAACTATGCGCGCATCATTCCCTTGGTGGATTATACGGCCCAGGTGGTCGGCCGCCTGATCGGTTAGAGAGGATATTTGATAATGACTGAGAACGAATCGAATCCCGATGTCGAAGCGCTGGATACCCAGGCCCCGCCCTCGGAGGCGCAAAGCGACCCCATGACCTTGCTTCAGGCCGAGAACGATCGGTTGAAGACCGAGATCGACGCCATCAAGCGGGCCGCCGCCGAGGAGCGCAACCGCGCCAACCGCATCGAGCGCGACGCCGAGGATCGGGTGAAATTCGCCGTCACCGCCTTTGCCAAGGAATTGCTGGCGGTGGCCGACAATCTGCGCCGCGCGCTCGAGGCCGTGCCCGGATTTTTGCAAGAAGACAGCCAGGCCAAGGCCTTCGTCGATGGCGTGGACATGACGGAAAAGGCGCTGCTGGGCGCATTTGAAAAATTCGGCATCAAAACGATTATGGCGATGGATCAGCGCTTCGATCCAAATCTGCATCAGGCCATGTTCGAACTGGAAGATGTCAGCAAACCCGCCGGTACGGTGGTTCAAGTCATGCAAGGCGGTTATACGCTGAACGAAAGGCTGTTACGCCCGGCTCTGGTCGGCGTGTCGAAGGGTGGCCCCAAGGCCAACGCCGCTCAGGGCGGGCTTGATACGGTTGCGTAAGATGAAATGGCGCGCGGTTCCCTTGCTTGGAACTGCGTTGCTGATGTCATCGGCATGGGCCGATATGCCCGTACCAGGAAAGGCCTATGTCGTTTCGCCCGCGCAACTGGCCAAGCCAGGGGAAACCCCCGTTGCGGCCAACCCGTCTCGCATCCGGCCCCTGCCGCAACCCGTTCCCCTACAGGTCCCCAAAGGGTTCAAGGCCAGTCTGTTTGCCGATAACCTAGAGAACGCCCGTTGGCTGGCCAGCTCGTCCCAGGGCGACATTGTTCTAGCCCAGCCCAATCTGGGCCGCGTGGTGCAGTTGGAGGACAAGGACGGCGACGGGCGGGCGGAAACGATTTCGCTGGTGGCCGTCAATCTGAACCGCCCGCACGGCCTAGCCTTCCACAATGACTTTTTATATATCGCCGATCTCGATCATGTCTGGAAACTGCCCTGGCCGTTCAAGGCTGGGGAAAGGCCCCAACCCATAACCGCCAAGGGTGCCCTGGGCGATGGGGGCGGGCATTGGACGCGCAATTTGGCCATCTCGCCGGATGGCAAGCAGCTTTATGTCTCGATCGGGTCGCGCAGCAATATCGGCGAGGAAGCTCCGCCGCGGGCGACGGTGATGGCGTTCAATATCGATGGATCGGGCGGGCGCGTGCTGGCGTCGGGTCTTCGCAATCCGGTGGGCATCGCCTTTCGCCCGGGCAGCGGCGACTTATGGACCGTGGTCAATGAGCGCGACGGGCTGGGCGACGGGCTGGTCCCCGATTATCTGGCCCGCATCGACGAAGGCGGATTCTTCGGCTGGCCCTACAGTTATATCGGAAGCAATCCCCAACCAGGATATGAAGGGCGTCGGCCCGATTTGGTCAAGGCCGCCAAAGTGCCGGAAGTTCTGTTTCGCGCTCACTCGGCCCCCTTGGGGCTGGTTTTCTACGATGGCGCTCAATTTCCCGCCGATTATCGGGGCGACGCCTTCGTGGCCTTGCACGGATCCTGGAACGCCAGCCGAGCCGAAGGCTATATGGTGGCCCGCGTGAAATTCAGAAACGGTCGTCCGGTCGGCGGGTACGAGACTTTCGCCAGCGGCTTTCTGATTTCTGACGGCCCCTTTGTCGAAGCCTGGGGACGCCCGGTTGGGCTGGCCCTGGCCAAGGATGGCAGTTTGCTGATTGCCGATGACGCGGCGCACGCCGTCTGGCGGGTCAGCTATCAGCCCTAAAATCCACCAGGGGCGGGGGCCAATACTTTTGGCCCGCCGCGCGACACTTCCAGCACGGCTAGGCCACGCTCGCTCGATCCATCAGGCAGGAAGCGGAAAACGCCATCGATGCCGGTAAAGCCCATCGGATTTTGCAGCTGCTGCGTCGAGATCGTTCCGGTTTGGGCCAGAACGGCGGTCAGGGCCGCCGCGTCATAGCCCAGGCTGGCCAGCCGTGGGGGCTTTTGGCCATAGGCCTGGCGATAGCGGTTGTCGAAATCGGCGCGCCCGTCAGGCGGCGCGCTGGCGTACCAAGCCCCGGTCAGGGCTGGCTCGGTGGCCAGGATGGGATCGTCCCACTGCATGGTGCCCAGCAGCTTGATACGGGGCGTATCGATATCGTAATAAGGCAGCAAGGCGGCCAGACTGCGCAGGCGTCCGCCCTCATCGGGCAGGAAAACCGCCTCGAAATCGACATCGCCCAGCGTGTCTTGCTTTTCCATCCGCTTCAGCTGTTGCCTTTCGCCCTTGGCCTCCAACTGGCGGCGCAACTGATTCAAAGCCGCCTTGCGGCTGTCATAGCGGGCCAGCCGCTTGACCACGTCGCTATGGTCCTTGGCCAAAGGATCAAAATACATGGCTTCGACCAGCGTGCCGCCATGCTGTGCGACGCTGGTGCGAAAGGCTTCCATCATTGCCTTGCCGTAATCATTGCTGGGGGCCAGGGCGGCAAAGCGGGTGATCCCCTGCTGGCTGGCATGGGCCACCACGCGCTCGACCTGCGGGCGCGGCAGGAAACCCAACAGATAAACGCCCGGCTGCGAGGCGGAACGGTCGCTTGAAAAGGCGATCACATTGACGCCGGACGATAAGGCGATGGGGGCCACCGCCTTGACCTCGGCGGAGAACAGGGGACCCAGGATGATCTGCGCCCCATGGCTGATGGCTTGGCGGGCCGCCGCCGCCGCCCCTTCGGGCGTGCCTTTGGTATCGACGGGCAATAAGGAAAAGCCTGCCCCGCCCATTTCGAACAAGGCAAGCTGGGCGGCGTTAGAAAGCGACTTGCCCAAAGCGGCCGACGGTCCTGACAACGGAACCAGCAGGGCGGCGCGCAATCCCCCCTGGCTGGCCGTGCGCGTGCTTAGGGAAGGCAAGCTGCCCGGCGGCAAAGAGGCCAGCATATTGGGCACGTCCTCGCCTGGTGGGACATAGGTTAGGTCAGGCGTGCGGATGGCTCCTGTTTGGGGAGCGTCGCCTGTCTGCGGGGGCAAGGACTGCGGCGGCTGGAAGGGCTGAATCGATTGCGGAGATTGCGACGGCGCAGCTTGGGGTGGGGTGACCGGGGGAGGAGGTAGTGCCGCCGTTTCAACCTTGGGCGCCGGGGTCACGGCTGGCTGCGGCTTGGCGGGTGGCGTTTTGGTCGCTTGCTGCGGGTTTTCTGTGCCGGAAGAACGTGATAGACCAGGAAGGCCCGACAGGCCCTGGCCCTCGCAGGCCGTCACCAGCAATAGAAGGACGATCGGGATTGAGCGCAGCAAAACCCGGCCAAGTAGGTAGGGCCTTGAAAAGAAAGACAACGGCAACGTCCTCCGGGTCGGGTGCGGCAGTTGCTGGCGAGACTAGCCAAGCTGCGGGCGGAAGTAAACGGGCGGGCGAACTTTTCGTTGTGGCGACGCCGATTGGAAATATGGGCGACATCACCTTGCGCGCCATCGAAACCTTGAAAAGTTGCGACGGCGTGGTTTGCGAGGACAGCCGCGTTTCGGGCGGGCTGCTGAATCGGCTGGGATTCAAAAAACCCCTGACCCCTTATCATGACCACAATGCCGATGAGATGCGCCCCAAGCTGCTGGCCCGTCTGTTGGCTGGCGAAAAACTGGCCTTGATCTCGGATGCGGGAACGCCGCTCGTTTCGGACCCGGGATGTAAATTGGTGCGCGAAGCGCTGGCGGCTGACATCTCGGTCACGGCGCTGCCCGGCGCTTCGGCTCTGTTGGCGGCGCTGGTGCTTTCCGGCTTGCCCAGCGACCGATTCTTGTTTGCGGGCTTCCTGCCCGCCAAGCAAAGTGCCAGGCGCAAAGTTATAGACGAGCTGAAATCAGTCGCTGCCACGCTGATCTTCTATGAAGCGCCGCATCGCTTGGCCGAGACGTTGGATGATCTGCTTTTGGGGCTGGGTGACCGTTCCGCCTGCGTAGCGCGAGAGTTGACGAAGTTGTTCGAGGAAGTGCGCCGGGGAGGCCTGGGTGAGTTGGCCGGGCATTATAACCAAAGCGGCGCACCCAAAGGCGAGGTGGTGGTGGTTATAGCCCCGCCCGACCTAGAGTCTAGTGAATTGATAGACATAGAGGCCTTGCTTCATACCGCACTCGAAACAATGAGCTTGCGCGATGCCGCCGAATCCGTGGCCAAAGCCAGCGGTCGGCCCAAGCGCGAGGTCTATAACTTGGCGCTCTCCCTTGGCAAAAAGAACGACCAGTTATAAGCGGGGCCGCTTGGCCGAAGAGGGGGCCGTCTGGCTATTGCGCCTGAAGGGCTGGCGCATCCTGGAACGTCGATTCGTTACGGGTCGCGGCAGTGGCGCTGGCGAGGTGGACATCATCGCCTGCAAAGGCGGAATTTTGGCCTTCGTCGAAGTCAAGGCGCGTAACGATCTGGCAACAGCCGCCGAAGCCATCGAACCCCGTCAACAGGCCCGCATCGCCAGGGGGGCCGAAGCCTATCTGGCCCATCATGGGGAATTGGCAAATCTGGCGGTGCGTTTCGATGCCGTTCTGGTGGGTGGCGGCATGATGACGCATCTTCAAGATGCTTGGCGGCCTTGATCTGGCCATAAAGCAAGATTAGAAAGATGCTGTCCATAACCGGGGTTTGCCATGACTAATCGTTTCGCCGCCGTTTCCGTTCTGCTGGCCGTTGCCGCCGCGTCTCAAGCCTGCACGCCGATTGGCGCCGCCGTGGGCGCCGGGGCCACCGTGGGCGTCGCCGCTTCCGAGGAGCGCGGCGTCTCGGGCGTGGTGGATGACGCCAAGATCCGGCTGGAAATCAACAAGCTGTGGCTGGACCAGGATTTCGAAATGTACCGCAAGGTGGACATGTCGGTCGTCGAGGGCCGCGTGTTGCTGACCGGCGAGGTCGCCAAGCCTGAACACCGCGTCGAGGCCGTGCGCCTGACTTGGCAGGCCGAGGGCGTGCGCGAAGTGATCAACGAGATCAAAGTCGGCGATACGGCGGGCATCAAGGATTTCAAGAATGATGTTTGGATCGGCGCCGAACTGCGCTCGCGCCTGATGTTCGACAAATTCATCCGCAACATCAATTACAATGTCGATGTGGTGAATGGCGACGTTTACCTGACCGGCATCGCCCAGAACCAATCCGAGCTGAACCGGGTGATCGACCATGCCCGCGAAGTGCCCCGCGTTCGGCGCATCGTCAATTATGTCGTGATGAAGGACGATCCCAAGCGCAAAAAGGCGGGGGAACCCGCCCCCGCCAAAAATTAATAGCTCGGTCCCAGCGCCCTTTGGCCCAGCCGGGCCTCGTCCAGGGCGCCCAGCTCGTTCTGGCGCATCAGCTTGCGCAAGGTGGCAACATATTCGTCGCCCCTCTCCGAATAGCGGTGCAAGGCCTCGCTCAGCTGATAGCCGTCCAGCGGCTGGTCGGCCTCGCGGGCCGCGAAGCGAGCGTCTCGGAATTCGGCATAGGCGTTATGAGTGTTCAGATTATGGGCATAGGATTTGACCGCCTCGGCCAATGACCCGAAGCTGCGCACGGCATAGGTGGCGTTGCGGGCGCGTTCGGTCGGCACCAAGCCCTTCCCCTCGCTTTGGGTCCATTGGCCGAACAAGGCGTTGCCTTGTTGGGCAAAGCGCGACGTGCCCCAGCCCGATTCCTCGGCCGCCTGGGCCAAAGCCAGCGAGGGCGGAATCACATCGACCCGTTTGAGCAAGGCGAACAGGTCATTGTCTTCAACGTCGTAGCGCAAGAACAAATCGTTCAGCCAGTCGCGCTCGGCCGGAATGATGCGCAGGCCCGCCTTCACGCGCTCGGCATAGGCCAGCAGGCGCTTGCGGTCGGCCTGGATGGTCTCGTTCATGCTGAGCACCAGCGGCAGCATGGCGCGCAGGAACAAGGCCTTGCGCAGGCCAGCGTCATTGATGTCGTCGAGATCGGCGGGCAGGTTGGCCAAATACAGGCGCGGCACCGCCGTTTCGCCCCTAGCCACCAGATCCAACTCGTAGCCCATGCCCTGGAAGGCCTGCGCCAACTGCGCCGACTGCGGACGATCCTCGTCGCTATCGCCAAGGGCTGGCGGCAGCAAGCCGCGGGCGCGCAACACTTCCATCGGAATGTCGGCCTTTTGGCCGAAGCTGGTGGTCAGGCTGACGGTGTAAAGTCCCGCCACGCACAGGGCCAGAACCCCCAGCGCAGCGCCTTCAAAACGCTTGCGGCTTAACTTCTTCTTCGCTGTCCTCAACGCTCTTTTCCTTGTCCTTCAATCGGCGGCAGGCATGAAGCGCCTCTCGCCATGGGGGCAAACAGAAACCGTTCCCTCGGGCAGCATTACGACCAAACGTGTTTTTATTATGTTAATCGACCGCCTGCACGGCCTGAACCTCAGGCACGTAATAGCGCAGCATGTTCTCGATGCCGTGCTTCAAGGTCGCCGTCGAACTCGGGCATCCGGAACAAGCACCCTGCATGTGCAGGTAAACCGTCCCGTCCTCGAAGCCGCGAAAGATGATGTCGCCGCCATCCTGGGCCACCGCCGGGCGAATGCGCGTATCCAGCAGTTCCTTGATCTTGGTGACGATTTCATCGTCCAGCGTTTCCGCCTCGCCGATCTCGGCGCCTTCGGCCAGGATCGGACGATTATGGGTGAAATGATCCATGATGGCGCCCAGCACCTGGGGCTTCAGATTGGTCCAGTCCGCATGGTCATGCTTGGAGACGCTGACGAAATCGGACCCCAGAAACACCGAAACAACCCCATCGATGCCGAACAGTGCGCTGGCCAGCGGCGAGCGAGCGGCCTTGTCGGCGCTCGGAAAATCGGCCGTTCCCTTGGTCATCACGGTCTGGCCGGGAAGAAATTTTAAGGTGGCGGGATTGGGCGTGCTTTCGGTCTCGATGAACATGCGTATCTCCTTATAGGCCCCCATTAGATAGGCGGCCTTGGCCCCTGGATCAAGCCCAAAGCGGCTATGGTTTTAGGAAGCCAACGATATCATAGACTTGCGACAAGATAGGCTCGGCCATCGCCCTGGCCTTCTCGCCGCCGCGCTTCAAAATGCCGTCGATATGGGCGGGATCGTCCATCAGCCGCTTCATTTCGGCATTGATGGGTCCCAGAACCGAAACCGACAGATCGACCAGCTCTTGCTTGAAGGCCGAGAATTGGAGGCCTGCGAATTTCTGCAAGGCAGCTTCCTTGTCCATGTCGGAAAGGGCGGCGTAAATGCCCAGCAGATTCGAGGCTTCGGGGCGCGAGTCCATATTCTCGACCGTATCCGGCATGGCGTCGGGATCTGTCTTGGCCCGCCTGATCTTCTGGGCGATGGCGTCGGCATCGTCGGTCATGTTGATGCGCGAATAATCCGATTCCTCGGACTTGCTCATCTTGCGCGTGCCGTCACGCAGGCTCATCACCCTTGTGGCCGCCCCAAAGATCAGGGGTTCGGTGATGGGAAAGAAATCGACCTTGAAATCGTTGTTGAACTTGATGGCGATGTCGCGCGTCAATTCAAGATGCTGCTTTTGGTCCTCGCCCACCGGCACATGGGTGGCCTTGTAGGCTAGAATGTCGGCGGCCATCAGATTGGGATAGGCGAACAGGCCGACCGAGGCGTTTTCCTTGTGCTTGCCCGCCTTCTCCTTGAACTGGGTCATGCGGTTCAGCCAACCCATGCGCGCCACGCAATTGAAGATCCAGGCCAATTCGGCATGGGCGGGCACCTGGCTTTGGTTGAACAAGATGTTCTTTTCGGGATCGACGCCCGAAGCCAGCATGCCGGCGGCCACTTCCCTGGTGTTGCGGCGCAGCTCTTGCGGGTCTTGCCAAACCGTGATGGCGTGCAGATCGACCATGCAGAACAGGCATTCGTAATCGCCCTGCAGGCGCACCCAATTGCGGATGGCCCCCAGATAATTGCCGAGATGCAGATTGCCGGTGGGCTGGATACCCGAGAAGATGCGTTTGGCAGACATAGGCCGCTCCATGTGGACTGGATGAATAAGACATGCGCGCTTGCCGGTTGGAAGGGCAAGAAAGCCGGGGGAGGAAGCCAGAAATCATCCCAAGGGTCAAGAGCGCTTCCTTGGGCGGGCAGCATGTGTTAGATGCAAATCCATGGCCAGCAAGAAAATTCAGCCCCAAACCATTCTCGTCTATGTCGGTCTCGACCGCGTGGGCGACGCGCTGTTGAAGCTGCCTTTCGTGCGCGGGCTGCGCGCCGCCTTTCCCGAGGCGCGCATCACCTGGCTGGCCGGAAAGGACACCAGCGTCTATGCCAGCCAGATGGCGCCCGCCGTCCAAGGCCTGATCGACGAAGTGATCGAGCAAGCGAATATCGGCCTTGATCCGCTGGAACTGTTGCATCGGCCCCTGAACGGGCGGCGTTTCGACCTGGTGATCGATACCCAGCGCGTCGCCCTGGCCTCGCTGGCCCTGATGCGCATCCCCGCCCGCTGGCGTCTGTCACCCTTCGCTCATTTCCTCTTTTCAAGCCGCAAGCCGCCCAAAGGATATAAATTTCCCAAGACCATGCTGCGCCAGATGCTGGACCTGTTGGAGCTGGCGACCGGCGAAAGCGTCGCCACGCCAAAACGGATCGACGTATCGATCCCCGATGACATGCATGAAGAAGCCAAGCGCCTGCTGCCCGAGGGCAAGCGTTATGTGGGGCTGGCGCCGGGCGCTGGCGGCAAACCAAAATGCTGGCCGCTGGACCGTTTCGCAGAAGTGGGGCGGGCCTTGTCGCAAGACGGCTTCACCCCTGTCTATCTATTGGGTCCGCAGGAGCCGGACTGGCAAGAGCCATTGGCCAAGCAGGTTCCTGCGGCGCTGTTTCCCCTGCAGCAATCGGGCGTGGCCCAGCGCTTCGCCTATTCGCCGCTGCTGACCATCGCGCTGGGCGAAAGGCTGGCGGCCTCGCTGGCCAATGATTCCGGGGTTGGCCATATGTTGGCCTTAAGCGGGCGTCCGCTGGTCTCGCTGTTCGGACCCACCAGCCCGGCCAAATTCGCCCCCGTTTCCTCGTGCCTGACCATCGTGACGGCCCAGGAATTTGGCGGGCGCGAGATGGGCTTGATTCCAACCGAAGCGGCATTGCAGGCGCTGAAAGCGCAACTGGCATGAAATTGTCGATGCTGCTCGATCAAATTCTGATGCGTCTGGCGGCATCCAAGACAAGCAAGGAAAACAGATCGGGCGTGCTGCTGATCGCCGCCGGCGGGCTTGGCGACGCCGTGCTTCTGATGGCGGTGCTGGACCGCTTTCTGGCCTTGGCCAATAGGGGCGAGCAGGTCACGCTGTTGATGCGCAAGGATGCGGCCAAAATGAGTTTCCTGGCTCCGCCTGAGCTGGAAATTCTGAGCATCGATTTTCCCCGTTTGAAAAGCGATTGGGCCTATCGGCTGGCCTGCTTTCGCGGTCTGGCCGCCAGAAACCTGCGCCTGGCGGTCAGCCTTGATTACTTGCGCCACCCCCATCTGGACGAGGCCTTGATCAAGGCCTGCGGCGCTTGCGAAACGGCGGCCATGAAAGCCAAGCCCTGGGCGAAATATCAAACGGAACTTGACGCCAACCAAACAATCTACACGCGCCTTTATGACAGCGGCGGCGCATTGGTTGACAAGGTTCTGCGCTGGGCGGGCTTTGCCGATTGGCTGACCGGCAAGACCTTGCCGCCCCCCGTTCTGGCCCTTCCCGAATCGCGCATGCAGCCCGCCGCCACTGATCTGGCGCCCACCGTTTTCATCCAGCCCTTTTCGGCGGTAACTTCAAAGCAATGTCCGCCCGAATTCTATCTGCCCCTGCTGGACGCCCTGCCCAAGGAAGTCAAGGTGGCGCTGCTGGGCGCACCCGGCGATCTGGAACGCAATCCCGACTTTCGCCGCCTGTTGGCCCGTCCGAACCTGACCTTCGACGCCAGGCCCTTCAAGGACTTGCTGCCCAGCTTGCGCGCAGCCAAACTGGTGGTCAGTGTCGATACGGCCCTGATGCATCTGGCCGCCCTGTCGGGCGCGCCGACGCTCTGTCTGGCAAGTGCTGCCTATGCGGGCGAGATCGTGCCCTATCCCGCCGAGACCTGTCCTTCGAATGTGCGATTCTTGATGGCCGAGATGGATTGCAAGGGTTGCCTGGGCGTTTGCATCCATCCCAACCATGAACGCATCTATCCTTGCGTCGCCAAATTGAACGCCAGCGAAGCGGCGAAGGCAGGGCTGGAATTGCTGGAGGAATTTGCGTGAATTCCTGGCTGAAGGCGCTGGCTGTTTACTGGGATCGGCGCATTCTGGCGGTCTTGTTCCTGGGCTTCTCCAGCGGCCTGCCCTTGGCGCTGACCGGTCAAACCCTGATGGCCTGGTTGACCGAGGCCCAAGCCGACCTGACCACCATCGGCCTCTTCGCCCTGGTGGGCGTTCCCTATAGCGTCAAATTCCTGTGGGCGCCGCTGATCGATCGTTTAAGCCTGCCCATCTTGTCCCGACTGGGACGGCGCAGAGGATGGGGCCTGTTCGTCCAGGCCAGTCTGGCCGCATTGCTTGTCTTGTTGGGCGGCATTGATCCCGCCAGCCAACCGGGAGCCTTTGCGGCAATCGCCGTCCTGATCGCTTTCGCCTCGGCCAGCCAGGATATCGTGATCGACGCCTTCAGGGTCGAGATCCTGGAAGAGAAACAATATGGCGCGGGTGCGGCCGCCGTGCAGTTCGGCTATCGCATCGGCATGCTGATTTCCGGCGCAGGCTCGCTGTTTTTGGCCGAGGCGATGCCCTGGCCGCAGGTTTACGCCGTGATGGCGGGATTGATGGGCGTCGGCGCCTTGACGCTGCTGCTGAACAAGGAACCCAAGGAGGTTCCGGCCCCCGCTTCGGGCAACTGGCTGAGAGACAAGGTACTGGCCCCCTTCGCCGACATCGTGAGCCGCTTGGGCTGGCAAGTGCTGGCCGTCTTCGCCTTCATCGTGCTTTACAAGCTGGGTGACGCCCTGGCCGGCATGATCTCGACCACCTTCTATCTGAAGATGGGTTTCGCCAAATCCGAAATCGCCGAAATCAGCAAGCTGTTTGGCTTCGGGGCGACAATTCTGGGCACTTTCCTGGGCGGGGTGGGGGTGGCGCGTTTCGGCATCGGCAAAAGCCTGATCGTCTTTGGCGTTTTCCAGATGGGATCGAATTTGATGTTCGCCTGGATGGCGACCCGGGGTCACGACATTCCGGCGCTGTACGCCACCATCGGCATCGAGAATCTGGCGGGCGGCATGGGGTCGGCCGCTTTCGTGGCCTATCTGTCGCGCCTGTGCAACCTGTCCTTCACCGGCACGCAATATGCGCTTTTGTCGTCGCCCGCCGCCCTTGGGCGCACCCTGTTCGCGTCATCCAGCGGCTGGCTGGTCGTGCAACTGGGTTGGGTGAACTTCTTTGCCCTCAGCACGGTCGCAGCACTTCCCGGCCTGCTGCTGCTGTTTTGGATGCTCAAGCGCTTTCCGGCGACGACGAGATAAGCGTCCGACGCTATGCCAACGGCAATAGTTGCGACAATTCCCGCCAGACCTCATCCACCGGCACGGCCTCGATGCAAGGAAAGACGTCTTCCTTGGTGGCGCGTTTCGTGCAGCGCCAGAAACAGTGATAGCAATCCATCTCGCGATAGACGAAACGGGCGTTGGCGGGCGTAGCTTCGGGCGGATAGGGCACGAAGCTGCCGAAATGGCCGCCGCCTACCACCACCACCGTGGGGGTTCCAAGGGCGACCGACAAATGCGCCGGTCCCGTATCGTTGGACAACACGGCCAGGGCGTGTTTCATCAGGTCAAGCAGCGTGGGCAGGTTGGTGCGCCCGATCATGTCGATCACGCCGGGGCGGTTGAGAACGCGGCGCATCTCGGGCTGGCGCGCCCTTTCCGCTTCGCTGCCGCCGGTGAAGGCCACGCGATAGCCCAGATCGAGCAGCCTGTTCGCCACGACCAGATAGGCTTCGAACGGCCAGCGCCTTCCCGGCTCGTTCGAGCCGAAATTCAGCACCACATAAGGAGGGCCGTCGAAAACGGGAGAGGGCGCGTCGCGCCAATCGATCTTGGGCGATTGGGGTGCGATGTCGCGTCCGGCCATTTGCGAGACGAACTTGAAATGGCGGATGATTTCATGTGTGGGATAGGGGCCGGTATCGATCACGCGAACGTTTTCGCTTAGGTAATAGCCGAATTCGCCCTTGGTGGCGTCGCTGATATAGGGCTTGGACATGACCTTCAGGGGAGCGGCCGAGAACCAGACCAGGCTGTCGGCGGTCAGCGCCTTTCGAAAGAAGATGTCCGATACGGCGATCGCGAAACCTTGCTTGCGCACCCACAAGGCTTCCTTGAAGCGATAGAAGGGTTTGCGCTCGAAGGCGTGCTCGTCGATGATGCGGCACTTGTAGCCCTTGAACACTTCGGACGTGATGCCGCCCCACGAGGCGCAGCCCAGCACCGTGATGTCTTGCTTGTCGACGCCGAAGGCCTGGGCGTAGTGATCAAGGGCGCGGCGAAACAGCACCATGTCGCCGATGCCGTCCATGCGCACCGCCAGCAGGCCCTTGGGCTTCTTGAAGACCGGCCAGTAGCGCACGACCAGATCAAGCGGGCGGAACATCCACCAGCGCCTGCGCATGCCGGCGGGCATCAAACGGTCAAACGGGTATCGGCCAGGCGCGTCGGTCATCGGGCGATTGTTGCAGCGAAGCTCGCCTTTGTCACCAGTCCGCCTTCATCACGACTCGGCCTTGCGCGAGGCCTTCTTGCGCTCGTTGGCGTCCAGGTCGCGCTTCCTAAGCCGGATGCTTTTGGGCGTGACCTCGACCAGCTCGTCGTCTTGGATATAGGCGATGGCGTCTTCCAGCGACATTTTCCTGGGCGTGGTCAGGCGAACCGCCTCGTCCTTGCCGCTGGCCCGGATATTGGTCAGCTGCTTGGCCTTCAGGCAATTGACCTCAAGATCGTTGCCGCGCGAATGTTCGCCGATGATCATGCCTTCATAGGTCTTCACGCCCGCGCCCACGAACAGAGGCCCGCGTTCCTCAAGATACCACAAGCCATAGGCGACGGTTTCGCCCAGACCGTTCGAGATCAGCACGCCGTTGCGTCGGCCCTCGATCGGGCCTTTCCACGGTGCATAGCCCGCAAAGCTGCGGTTCATCAGGCCCGTACCCCTGGTGTCGGTCAGGAATTCGCCGTGATAGCCGATCAGGCCGCGTGAAGGGGCGCGGAACACGATGCGCACCTTGCCTGCACCCGAGGGGCGCATTTCGGTCAATTCGGCCTTGCGGTTGGCCATCTTTTCGACCACCGACCCTGAATATTCCTCGTCGACGTCGATCTGCACGTCTTCGAAAGGTTCCGTGCGCTCGCCGTTCTCGTCGGTGCGGAACAGCACGCGGGGGCGCGAAATCGACAGTTCGAACCCTTCGCGGCGCATTTGTTCGATCAAGACGCCCAGCTGCAATTCGCCGCGACCCGAAACCTCGTAGGAATCGCGCTCTTCGCTTTCCTTGACGCTGATCGCCACATTGCCCTCGGACTCGCGCTTCAAGCGGTCGCCGATCATGCGCGACGTGACTTTCGTGCCTTCCTGCCCGGCATAGGGTGAATCATTGACCGAGAAGGTCATCGACAAAGTGGGCGGATCGACGGGAATCGCCGTCAACGGCTGGGTGAATTCAAGGGCGCACAGCGTGTCGGCCACGGTGGCGTTGGTCAGGCCCGCGATGGCGACGATGTCGCCCGCCTCGGCCTCGTCGGCGGGGATGCGCTCAAGGCCTCTGAAGGTCAGCAGCTTGGAAACGCGGGCCTGCTCGACCAGCTTGCCGTCCGGCGTCAGCGCCTTGATCGGCATGTTGGCCTTGACGCGTCCGGTCTCGACGCGGCCCGTGAGCACGCGGCCCAGATAGGGATCATATTCCAGCAGCGTGACCAGCATCGAGAAGTTCTGCTCCATGTCGCGCTTGGGCGGCGGCACATGCTTCAAGATCAGGTCGAACAGCGGGGTAAGGTTTTCCTTGGGACCGTCGGGCGATTCGGCGGCCCAGCCGTCGCGGCCCACTGCGAACAGGGTGGGGAAATCCAACTGGTCGTCATTGGCGTCCAGGATGGCGAACAGATCGAACACTTCATCATGCACTTCGTGGGCGCGGGCGTCCTGGCGATCGACCTTGTTGATCAGCACGATGGGGCGCAGGCCCTGGGCCAGGGCCTTTTGCGTCACGAACTTGGTTTGCGGCATCGGGCCTTCGGCGGCGTCGACCAGCACCACCACGCCGTCAACCATCGACAAGATGCGCTCGACCTCGCCGCCGAAATCGGCATGGCCCGGCGTGTCCACGATGTTGATGCGCACGTCCTTCCAGATCACCGAGGTGCATTTGGCCAAAATCGTGATGCCGCGCTCGCGCTCGAGATCGTTCTTGTCCATGGCCCGTTCGGCCACTTGCTGATTGTCGCGGAAAGTCCCGCTTTGGCGCAGAAGCGCATCGACAAGCGTCGTTTTCCCATGATCGACATGGGCGATGATAGCAATGTTGCGGATGTCCATTTTGTCCCGGTTTCAGCCTAGTTTTTCGGCCATGAGTTTGGCCAGATCGCAAGATGGTCTGGCGCCGATATGTGAAATGACTTCGGCGGCGCAAATGCCGCCCGCCCTTGCCGAATCGGCTAGGGAACGGTTTTGGGTCAAGGCCCACAGGAAACCGGCGGCGAACAGGTCGCCCGCCCCCGTCGTGTCCTCGACCTTATGAACCTTCTCGGCGTCGATGACGTGCATCTCGTCGCCCGCCACCACCACCGACCCCTTGGCCGAGCGGGTCAGCACCACCACCGAGCACAGACCGCGGGCCTTTTGCAGGGCCAGGTCGAAATTGTCGGTCTGGAACAGCGATTCGATTTCCGACTCGTTGGCGAACAGGATGTCTGTATAGCCTTGCGCGAATTCCAGGAATTCGGCGCGGTGGCGATTGACGCAAAAGGAATCGGACAGCGACAAGGCCACCTTGCGTCCCGCCCCATGCGCCAGCTTGGCCGCCTTTTTGAAGGCTTCCTTGGCCCTGGGGGGATCGTACAGATAACCCTCAAGATAGGTGACCTGGCTGTTGACGATCAGGTCCTCGTCGATGTCTTCCGGCCCCAGCTCGATGCAAGCGCCCAGATAGGTCTGCATGGTGCGCTGGGCGTCGGGGGTGACCAGGATCAGGCAACGCGCAGTGGTGGGGCCACGCCTGAGCGAAGGGGTGCGGTAATGAACGCCGATGGCCGACAGGTCGTGGCGAAACACCCGGCCCAGCACGTCGTCATGGACCTTGCCGATATAGGCGGCGGCGCCCTTCAGCGAGGCGATGCCCGCCATGGTATTGGCGGCCGAGCCGCCCGAACATTCGATGGCCGGTCCCATTTGGGCATAAAGACGCTGCGCCTGATGAGCGTCGATCAGGGTCATCGCCCCCTTGGGCAGGTTCTGTTCGGTCAGGAACGAATCGGAGGCATGGGCGAGCACATCGACGATGGCGTTGCCGATACCGACGACGTGATAGCTCTCCGTCATCGAAACTTGTCATCCTTAAGTCTTGCAGGGCCTGAAATTAGCGGCGCAGTATAACCACCGCGTGAACAAGGGCAAGAGAAGAGAAAAATTATGTTGCACGGTTTCCTTAAGGCCCTGAAACAATTGTCGGACCCCAAATTAAAGGGGGTGCTTATGATTGGCATCCTGGGCGCCCTGGGCCTCGAGGTGGCCCTTTGGTTCCTGCTTTGGCAGGGCGTGTCCCTGCTGCAGCTGGTGCAATTGGAATGGCTGGATCAGGCGTTGGATGTCGGCGCCCTGCTGGTCGTGATGCTGGCCAGTCTGTGGTTTTTTCCCGTCGTCGCCACGCTGATCGTCGGTTTTTTTCTGGAACGCGTGGCAGGCGCGGTGGAAGAGCGCCATTATCCGGGCTTGGCCCAACCCCGCGACGTCAGCCCGTTTGAAAGCCTGGGCACGGCGCTGCGTTTCGTGCTGGCCAGTCTGGGCTTCAACCTTCTGGCCTTGCCCTTCTACTTCATTCCGCTCTTGAATCTGGGGGTTTTCCTGCTGCTGAACGGCTATCTGCTGGGCCGGGAATATTTCGAACTGGTGGCCGCCAGAAGGCTTGCGCCGGGAGAGATGGCCCAGATGCGCCTGGCGCATCGAGGGCGCTTGCTGCTGACCGGCATAGCCGGGGCGGCCCTGATGACCATCCCCCTGGTCAATTTGGCCACGCCCGTTCTGCTGACCGCCTGGATGGTGCATGTGTTCCAGTCGTTGCTTGAGAAACAAAAGCCGCTATAATCGCCCGGCAATCAGCAAAAGCGCGAAAAATGCGCATCACCCAGGGAAAAGAGTGGAGTTCGGATGTTCCGCCGTAAAAGGACTGAGGACGAAGCGGCTGGCATGGACAATGCCAGCCTGGAAAATGGACAGGCGCAAAGCCCGAACGATGAGGGTTCGGACGATATGAGCGCGCCGCCCATGAAACCCTTTTCGCGCAAAGGTACGCACATGCCCAACAAGCCGCCCGCCACCCCTTTTCGGACGGACATTCCCCGACGCGTGGTCGACATTCCCGGGGCGGCGCGCCGCTCCCCTTCCGCCTCGACCGAGGTGGACGGCAAGAAGCTGATCGTCGGGCGCGACATCTGCCTGACCGGCGAGATCAGCGCTTGCGACCGTTTGGTGGTCGAAGGGCGGGTCGAAGCCTCGCTGTCCGACGCCCGTTCGGTGGAGATTTCCGAAACCGGCTATTTCAAGGGCAATGCCGAGGTCGAGGAAGCCACCATCGCGGGCAGTTTCGAAGGCCAACTGGCCGTTCGAGGCCGCCTGATCATTAAGGGCACCGGTCGCGTGCGGGGTTCGGTGCGCTATGCCAGTCTGGTTGTCGAACAGGGCGGCCAGTTGTCGGGATCGGTCGAATTGGCCGAAGCACCCGAGGCCAGCGCCCCCAACATGCCCCCGCTTCTGGGCTTGGCCTCTGGTGCCGGAACCGAGGGACGCAATTGAACCTGGCGCGTGCGGCGGCTTGGCTGGGCCTCGCCCTAAGCCTAGCCGCCTGCCAGACGGCGGAGCAGCCGGAAGCCCGCCTCGCCGCGGCTTCGCCCGGCCCGGCTTTATCTTCGCCATCTGTGCCGATGACGCCCGAGAAGCTGGTCGGCCTTTCCGAATCCGAGGTTCAGGGGTTTCTTGGCCAGCCCAATCTGCGGCGAAAGGAAGCGCCGGCCGAACTGTGGCAGTATAGTGGTGGTGGGTGTGTGATCGATCTATATCTATATCGTGAGGGCGAAGCCCAGAAAGTGTCCTATGTCAGCCTGCGCGATCAGGTGACGGGGCGCATCGGGGGTGCTGCCTGTCAGGAGCGGCTGGCCAAGCTGGCCGGACATTAACGAAGTAATAAGTCACCTAAGGTAAAGGCTTGTCGGCCTGGATGGTTGCGGGCTGGAACGGCTTTCCCTATATATCCGCCAGGGCCGGGGCAAAGCCCAGGCTATGATCCAACACCCGAAGGGGGCCGGACGCCGATCGCCTAGAAGGGATCGCAAGGGCCTGCCGGACAGAGAACGAGGATGAGATGAGCAAGGTAATCGGCATCGATTTGGGCACCACGAATTCGTGCGTCGCCATCATGGAAGGCAAAGGCGCCAAAGTCATCGAGAATTCCGAGGGCGCCAGAACCACGCCGTCGATGGTCGCCTTCGCCGATTCCGGCGAGCGTCTGGTCGGCCAGGCCGCCAAGCGCCAGGCGGTGACCAATCCCGCCCACACCCTGTTCGCCATCAAGCGCCTGATCGGACGGCGCTATGACGATCCGTTGGTGGAAAAGGACAAGGGCCTGGTTCCCTACAAGATCGTGCCCGGCGACAATGGCGATGCCTGGGTCGAGATCGACGGCAAGAAGATGAGTCCCAGCCAGGTCTCGGCCTTCATCCTGACCAAGATGAAGGAAACGGCGGAAGCCTATCTGGGCGAGAAGGTTTCGCAGGCCGTCATCACCGTGCCCGCCTATTTCAACGATTCACAGCGCCAAGCGACCAAGGACGCGGGCAAGATCGCGGGCCTGGAAGTGTTGCGCATCATCAACGAACCCACCGCCGCGGCGCTGGCCTATGGCATGGAAAAGAAGGGTGCGGGCGTCATCGTGGTCTATGACCTGGGCGGCGGCACTTTCGACGTCTCGGTGCTGGAAATCGGCGACGGCGTTTTCGAAGTGAAATCGACCAACGGCGACACGTTCCTGGGCGGCGAAGATTTCGACGCTCGCATCATCGACTATCTGGCCGACGAGTTTAAGAAAGAACAGGGCATTGATCTGCGCCAGGACCGTTTGGCCCTGCAGCGCTTGAAGGAAGCCGCCGAAAAGGCCAAGATCGAACTGTCCAGCGCCATGCAGACCGACGTCAATCTGCCCTTCATCACGGCCGACCAGTCGGGACCCAAGCATCTGAACGTGAAGCTGACGCGCGCCAAGCTGGAAGCACTGGTCGAGGAACTGATCCAGCGCACCATCGGCCCTTGCCGCGCCGCGCTGAAAGATGCGGGCATCAAGGCCAGCGAAATCGACGAAGTGATCATGGTCGGCGGCATGACCCGCATGCCCAAGGTTTACGACGTGGTCAAGGAATTCTTCGGTCGCGAGCCGCATAAGGGCGTCAATCCCGACGAGGTGGTGGCGCTGGGTGCTGCCATCCAGGGCGGCGTTCTGAAGGGCGACGTCAAGGACGTGCTGCTCTTGGACGTGACGCCGCTTTCGCTCGGCATCGAAACGCTGGGCGGCGTCTTCACGCGCCTGATCGACCGCAACACCACCATCCCCACCCGCAAAAGCCAGACCTTCTCGACGGCGGAAGACGGGCAGACGGCGGTCACCATCCGCGTCTTCCAGGGCGAGCGCGAAATGGCTGCCGACAACAAGATGCTGGGCCAGTTCGATCTGGTCGGCATTCCGCCCGCCCCCAGGGGCGTGCCGCAGATCGAGGTCACTTTCGACATCGACGCCAACGGCATCGTGCATGTCACCGCCAAGGACAAGGCTACCGGCAAGGAGCAGAATATCCGCATCCAGGCTTCGGGCGGCTTGGGCGACGCCGACATCGACCGCATGGTCAAGGAAGCCGAGCTGCATGCCGAGGAAGACAAGAAGCGGCGCGAATTGGTGGATGCCAGAAACCATGCCGACGCCATGATCCACACTACGGAAAAGAATTTGAAGGAACATGGCGAGGCGATCGGAAGCGAAATCAGGGACGCCATCACCAAGGATGTCGAGGCCTTGAAGGCGGTCATGGGCGGCGAGGATCTGGCCGACATCAAGGCCAAGACCGACGCGCTTATGCAGACCTCGATCAAGCTGGGCGAGGCCATGTACAAGGCGCAGCAGGAAGCGGGGGCCGGCGGCACTCATCCCAACGATGCGGCTTCGCATCAGGGCGAGTCGCATGACAAGGATGGCGGCGCCGACAAGGTGGTCGATGCCGACTTCACCGAAGTCGATCCGGACAAGAAGTAACAATGAAGGGCGGGACGTGATGTCCCGCCCGGCGGTTTGGGGCCATGGCGAAAAAAGATTTTTACGAACTTCTGGGAGTCGCCAAAGGGGCGAGCGCCGATGACCTGAAAAAGGCCTATCGCAAGCTGGCCATGCAATGGCATCCCGACAAGAATCCGGGCGACAAGGCGGCCGAACAGAAGTTCAAGGACATCAGCGAAGCCTACGAAATTCTGAAGGACGATCAGAAGCGGGCCGCCTATGACCGTTTCGGCCATGCCGCCTTCGAACAGGGCGGCGGCTTCAGGCCGGGCGGCGGCGCTGGCGGCGCGCACGATTTCGGGGGAGCCGGTTTCGCCGACATCTTCGACGAAATGTTCGGCGACTTCATGGGTGCCGGGCGCCGGGGCGGCGCCCAGCCGGGGCGCGGCCAGGACCTGCGCTACAACATGGATGTATCGCTGGAAGAAGCGCATAAGGGCCTTAACACCTCGGTGCGCGTGCCCTCGTCGGTGGCCTGCGAGGCCTGCAAGGGCACCGGCTCGGCGGGCGGCAGCGCGCCCGCCACCTGCCAGACCTGCCATGGCCATGGCAAGGTGCGCGCCACCCAAGGCTTTTTCACCATCGAGCGGCCCTGCCCCACCTGTCACGGCATGGGCAAGGTGATTTCCGATCCCTGCAAACCCTGCCAGGGGTCGGGACGCGTGCGCAAGGAAAAGACCCTGTCGGTCAACATTCCGCCCGGCGTCGAGGACGGCACGCGCATTCGCCTGGCCGGAGAAGGCGAGGCGGGGTTGCGTGGCGCGGCGGCGGGCGATCTTTACATCTTCCTCAGCCTAAAGCCGCATCGCTTCTTTCAGCGCGACGGCGCCAACATTTATTGCCGGGTGCCCATTCCCATGACCACGGCGGCCCTGGGCGGCCAGATCGAGGTGCCGACCATCGACGGCAACCGCGCCAAGGTGACCATTCCCGCCGGAACGCAAACCGGCCACCAGTTCCGCCTGAAGGCCAAGGGCATGGCGATTTTGAAAAGCCCGGCCAGGGGCGACATGTTCATCCAGGCCATGGTCGAAACGCCGGTCAAGCTCTCGAAGAAACAGTTGGATCTTTTGAAGGAATTCGAGAAATCGGGGTCCGACAAGGACACCAGCCCCGAATCGGCGGGCTTCTTCGCCAAGGTCAAGGAACTGTGGGAAGACCTTAAGGAGTAGATGCGCATTCTCCATGCGCATGCTATATGTGGATAGCGTATGCGCATGGATGGAGCGCCCCCCCGTGAATCATCTCTTCGATCCCAAGGCAGGCAAGAAGGCGGTGAATGTCACCGTCAATCAGGATCTTCTGCGCCAAGCCCGCGAAGCGGGCCTTAACCTGTCGGCGGCGCTTGAGGAAAAACTGGCCGAGGAGGTGCGGGCGATCAAAAAGGCGCGCTGGCAGGAAGAAAACCGCGAAACCATCGACGCCTATAATCGTTCCGTCGAAAAGAATGGACTGTGGAGCGATGGATACCGGCGGTTCTGATGGCGCAGTTTGATCTGCACCTTCCGGCCAGGCCGATGCGCGTCGCCTATTTCATCGACCTGCAAACTGACTTTCTGGACCGTCTGAATACGGTGGTCGTAGCGCCGTTGGTGGCGGAAGAGCAGGCGGAAAACAGTGGTCATCGAACCCTGTCGCCGCGTTTCACCATCGAAGGAAAAACCTATATTCTGGAAGCCGTGCATCTGGCCGCCATCGAAAGACGGATGCTTGGCCCCAAGGTGGGGTCGCTTGCCGACCAAAGATATGACATTCTGGCGGCGTTGGATTTCATCTTCACGGGAATCTGAGGGAAAAACATGAAAATAGGAATCGTCGGCTGCGCTGGGCGCATGGGTCAGATGTTGGTGCGCGAAGTGCTGCAAACGCCGGGCGCTCATTTGGCGGGCGGCACCGAAAGGCCGGGCGCCGACGTCATCGGGCGCGACATCGGCGAGATCGTTGGTTTCGGCAAATTGGGGATTGCGGTATCGGCCAGTGCAGCCGAGATGTTCCACCATGTCGACGCCGTCATCGACTTCACCGTGCCGCCGGCCAGCATCGAACATGCGAAGATCGCGGCGCAGCACAACAAGGTGCTGATCATCGGCACCACCGGCATGACGGACGCCCAGTCACGACAAGTGGCCGAACAGGCGCACTCGGCCCGCATCGTCATGACTCCCAATTTCAGCCTCGGCGTTACGTTGGCGATGGCGATGGTGGAACAGGCGGCGGCGATCCTGGACGATGCCTATGATATCGAAGTCGTGGAAATGCATCATCGCCACAAGATCGACGCGCCCTCGGGCACCGCTCTGGGGCTGGGCCGCGCGGCGGCCAAGGGGCGCGGCGTGGTGCTGGACGAAGTGGCCTGCAAAGCGCGCGACGGCCAGATTGGGGCCAGGCATCGGGGCGAGATCGGTTTTGCCACGCTTCGCGGCGGCGACGTGGTGGGCGACCATACGGTGATCTTCGCCGCCGACGGCGAGCGTTTCGAAATCACGCACAAAGCCTCAAGCCGCCAGATCTTCGCCAAGGGCGCGGTGCGCGCCGCCCTGTGGTGCAAGGGCAAGAAGCATGGGCTTTACACGATGAAGGATGTTCTGGGGCTATGACGCCCAAGAAAGTCCGCGATCTTTTCAGCCGTCTGCAAGCGCAGAATCCGTCGCCCAAAAGCGAGTTGGATTATGTGAACTCCTTTACGCTGCTGGTGGCGGTGGTGCTGTCGGCGCAGGCCACCGACAAGGGGGTGAACAAGGCCACGGCGCCCTTGTTCAAAAAGGTGACGACGCCAGAAGCCATGCTGAAGCTGGGGCTGGAGGGCTTGAAGGATTACGTGAAGTCGATCGGGCTTTACAACAGCAAGGCCGCCAACATCATCGAGCTATCGCGCCTGCTGATCGAGAAGCATGGCGGCCAAGTGCCACATGATCGGGATGCCTTGCAGGCCCTGCCCGGCGTGGGCCGCAAGACCGCCAATGTGGTTCTGAACGTCGCCTTCGGCGAACCCACCATGGCGGTGGATACGCATGTGTTCCGTCTAGCCAACCGCACCGGGCTAGCCAAGGGCAAGACGCCGGAAGCGGTCGAGGCCGGGTTGCTGAAGGTGACGCCGCCGGAGTTCATGGACCACGCCCATCACTGGCTGATCTTGCATGGCCGCTATATCTGCAAGGCCAAGAATCCCCGTTGCCAGGACTGCATCATCCGCGATCTGTGCGGCTGGGGGGAGAAACCCCTGTAAAATGTCGCCGAACGGCGACCTTTATTAAATGTTGCCGATCGTATACTTATATCGTAAGTTATCGTTCGGTGACATGGAGTCAAGATGTTTGCACGAACCGCGCTAGACCTGGGACTGATTGTTCGGGAACGCCGCCGGAATCTCGGCATGGATCAAAGCGATCTTGCCGCAAGGGCTGGCGTTAGCCGCCAATGGATCATCGACATCGAGAAAGGAAAACCTCGCGCCGAAGTCGGTTTGGTTTTGCGAACACTGACGGAGTTGGGACTCAAAGTTCGAGTCGAGAGCGAGATTCCAGAAGGCCAATTCGAAGGCAATGGAGCCGGAGCCGGAAGTGGCGCGGGGAATGGTGACGGCACCGGTTATGGTGTCGGAAGCTGGGATTTCAACATTGACGACGTCATCGAAAGGGCGCGGGGCAAAAAGAAATGACAGGCCGTATTCTTGTTGTTCTTTTTGCAGGACAGGAAATCGGACAGGTCGAGCGCAATCAGGCTGGGCGGCTGACCTTCAGGTATAGCGAGAAATGGCAAAGATTCGCTGAAGCTGTTCCACTATCCTTATCGATGCCTCTCGCAGCCAAAGAGCATCGGCATGAAAAAATAGACGCCTTCATGAACGGTCTGCTGCCGGACAATGAAGTCGTTCTCGCCCGCTGGGCACGAGACTTCCAAGTTTCGGCGCGCAACGCCTTTTCGCTATTAGCCTATGTCGGCGAGGACTGTCCCGGCGCAGTTCAGTTCATCCCACCGGAGAAGCTTGCCGCCGTTCTTAAGCCCTCAGCGCCAGAGATTGCGTGGCTAGACGAGGCGGAAGTGGCCGAGCGCTTGAGAATACTAAGAAACGATCAATCTTCATGGCGCATGCCGCGTGACGCCGGACAATTCAGTCTGGCCGGCGCGCAACCCAAGACAGCGTTGTACTTTGAAAATGAACGTTGGGGAGTCCCTTCGGGACGAACGCCGACGACGCATATTCTCAAGCCCCCATCGGCGGAGTACGAGGGCCATGCTGAAAACGAACACTTCTGCTTGACCTTGGCCCGCGAAGTCGGCTTGCCGGCGGCGAGTTCCGAGATAAGGCGCTTCAATGGTGAAACGGTTTTCGTGACGGAACGATATGATCGTATTCGTCTGGCAAAAACCCAACCTGTTCTAAGACTCCATCAAGAGGATATGTGCCAAGCGCTTGGACTATACCCGACCAGCAAATATCAAAATGACGGCGGCCCAGGTCCTGAGACGATCATACAACTTCTAAAAACAAATTCGAGTCGACCAGCGGATGATGTCGGCACATTTATCGAGGCCCTGGCCTTCAACTGGATGATTGGCGGCACGGATGCCCATGCCAAGAATTATTCGCTACTGCACGGGGGCGGAGGGCGCGTACGACTGGCGCCGCTCTATGATGTTGCCAGCGTGCTGCCATACCCGGGCATTGACCCTCAGAGCATCAAACTGGCCATGAAGATCGGCGACGAATACCGTCTCAGGGACATCGGTCCTCGTCAGTGGCATAAATTGGCAAATGCCATTTCCTATGATCAAGGCATGCTGACAGAGCGCTTGGCCGCACTTGCATTGAAAACGGCGGAACAGGCAGGAACCGTCCGTGACCGTCTCCAAAGCGAAGGGGTCGTGAATCCGATTATTAATAGGCTGGCGGAAACCATTTCAACAAGAGCGGCTCATTGCGCTGAACTGCTTCGGATGTAGCGTAAATTCCCTCACCCCAACACTCTCTCCCCGCAAGCGGGTGGAGAGGGAATTCGCTAGGGAATCGGTTGATTCTGATTTTCCTCCCTCTCCCCCTTTCCTTGGGGGAGAGGGTCGGGGGAAACTGCTCAACCGGTCAGCCATGGATCAAGTCCGGGCATGACGTTTTCAATAAGAAAGGCTATACTCCACCCATGGCGACAAGACTGGTTAGCACTGTTGAACTGGCAGCAGAGGCCCTGGCGAAAGCGGGCCTTCCCGGCAACCGACCCGTGACCATGATCGTTTTCGACAGTGAGGACGAAGCCAAGCTGGCCGACCTGAAATCCGCCATCCACGAAGCTGATTCCAGCGGCGCTTTCATCGACGCCGATCAGGCGTTCGAGATGCTGAAAGCCGATCTGCGCAAGAAATATCCCCTCTGACGGAAATGGCGCGGCTGGTTCTTGAAAGAACGGCGATAAGGGACTTGGGAGAGATCGCCGAATTCATCGCGCAAGATAATCCAGTGCGGGCCTTCACCTTCATTGAAGAAATCAAGGACGCGTGCCGCACCTGGGCGGAGAATCCGCTTTCCGGAAGGGCTCGGCCCGAAATCGCCCAAGGCCTGCGCAGCTTTCCGCATGGCAATTACGTCATCTTCTATCGCCCGCTGCCCGACGGCATCGCCGTGCTGAGAGTGTTGCATGGGAAACGGGACACGGAGCGGGGGATTTGATCGTTAGGTATCAATTTGTTCAGGTAATATATCTATTGTCGGGGGCTCAAGCAGTTTATGCTCGCTGAATTCGTGTAATTCTGACTTAAGAAAATTAAGTAATTTCTGTCCCCTGTTGTAGTGATTCTCAAGTGCAGTAGAGGCTGCGTCGCTGACGATTAGAAGTTGAACCGTCGCAGCAATGACTACTAAGGCTTTTTTTGCGAATTCAGGAACAGTTAGGTTAGAGCATTGGCAGTTTGCTGGGCGATCTAATATTGCTGCTTGAATCTCAAAAGCCGCAGCGCATAATTTATCGATAAGACAATCAGCCCCAAAAAACTCCAGTTTCTCAATGAATAATTTTATTCCGTTAAGGGATGTAAGAACCATTTGGGCATGAATAGAATTTTGGAAAGTGACATCGTGTAAAATAGACGAAATATCATCCGACAATTTTTTTCGTTCTTGGTCCGATAGTTTTATCAAAACATGTGTCTTTTTTAGCGATATATTTGCCATGCCAACAGATATGAGGTGGTGTTCAGGTAGACAAGCATTTTTTCTGTCATTCCACGCAGCATGTAATAATTGTGTAGAGAAAATACTACTCATAACAGTGATGGCAGAAATAATATTACCTTTGTGCCCATCTAATTCAGGATCATTACTGACTAATTCTTTGAACCGGACACACCTTGATGTGATGACGCTAAGCAATAAATAATAGACATCGTCATCCGCTTTGCATCCAAAAATCGCGGCTAAAGCATCTCGCGTAGATCCGCGCATTTCGTAGTTTTTTAAGTGTCGAAAAAGCTGCTCAAGCTCTGTTGCTGGGTCTGTAAATTCAGACATTAAGAAGTCCACTCCTTGTATTGGACACAACGGAAAGTGGATCATCCAGGGAAAAGAAAGTCAACCCAACTCCACCCCGCTGTTTTCCCGCGCCAAAGCCGTGGCGAAGGCGAAGTCGGATTTGTTGGCGGCATAGATGCGATAAAGAATTTCGCCCGCCTTCACATGGTCGCCGACGCGCTTCATGAGGTCGAGGCCCGATCCCTTGTCCATCGGCGCACCCGCCAAGCGGGCGACGCGGGCGATGCGCGCGCAATCGATGTTGGAAACCACGCCCGTCCGAGGCGCCGCGACGTCCTCGGTGAAGCTGCCCAGAATGGCGGGCACGCCCGAAGGGCCTTGGGCGGCGATGATGCGCTCCATCGTCGTCAGGGCGCGACCAGAGTCCAGAATGTCGCGGGCGATGGCATAGCCCTGCCCACCCTTCACCTTGGGATCGAATTCGATCAGCATGCCCGCCAGTTCCAGCGATTTCTCGCGCAGGTCCATGGGGGCCAAGGGTTCGCGCCTTAGAACCTGCATGACGTCGCGCGCCTCGAGCAACGGGCCGATGCCGCGTCCGATCGGCTGGGTGCCGTCGGAAATGATCACCACCATCTGCATGCCCATGGCCGAACCGACATGTTCGAATAATTTGCGCAGTCTGATGGCCTCCGACTGGCTGCGCACCTTGGCGGTGGGGCCGACCGGAATGTCGATCAACAGATGGGTGGAACCGGCGGCGGCCTTTTTTGCCAGGATGCTGGCCACCATCTGTTCGGGCGTGTCCACGTTCAAAGGCCGCTCGACCGAGATCAGCACATCGTCGGCGGGGGCCAAATTCATATGCCCGCCCCAGACCAGACAGCCCCGCTCGGCGCTGACGATCTCGCGCAGCCTGGGCAGCGGAATATCGACATTGGCCAGCACTTCCATCGTGTCGGCAGTGCCCGAAGGGCTGGTGATGGCGCGAGACGAGCTTTTGGGAATGGGAAGCCCATGCGCGGCTACGATCGGCACCACGATCATCGAAGTGCGGTTGCCGGGCAGGCCGCCCACGCAATGTTTGTCGACCACCACCGGATCGGGCCAGCTAAGGCGCGTGCCGGTGCCCGCCATGGCGCGGGTAAGGGCCAGCACTTCAGCGGTGGTCATGAAACCGGCCAGCGAGACCAGAAAGGCCGCCAGCTCCATCTGCGAATAGCGGTGCGCAGCCACATCCTCGATGATGGCCTTATAGTCCTGAGGCTCCAGCGTCTCGCCCCTGATTTTGGCGCGCACCGCCTCCAGGCTTTCCGGCGGGCTGGCCTGGCGGATCGACACTTCGGCCCCTTCGGGCAGGCCCAGCGACTTGAAGGCTTGCAGCGACAGACCCAATTCGTCGGGGCCGACGATCAGGCCGTTTTCTACCACATTCAGGGTGGCCAGCACATGTTTGCTGTCGGACCGAACCTCGATCTTGGCCAGGGCCTTGAATCCTTCGGCGCGATAGACGGCGCAGTCCTGACTTAGGAAGGCGACATATTCGCGTTGGGTGTCGATAGGGACGCGTTTGAGCTTGAGCATCTATATAATATAATCCTTTCAAGGTCCGACCGCACGATGATCATTTCAGCCAGCTATCGCACCGACATTCCAGCCTTCTATGGCGATTGGTTCAGAAACCGCCTGAAGGCCGGGTTCGCGCGCGTCGAAAGCCCCTATGGCGGCAAATCATCCACAGTGTCGTTGCGGCGTTCGGATGTGGATGGATTCGTGTTCTGGACCAGGAACATAGCGCCATTTCTTGGCGTACTTGGCGAAGTTCATGAACAGACTTATCCCTTCGTCGTCAGTCATACGCTGACCGGCTATCCCCGCGAATTAGACGCCCGCGTGGCCGACGCCCATGCCAGCATCAAGGCCATGCAAAGACTGGCCGATTTGTACGGCCCCCTGGCCCTGGTCTGGCGCTACGATCCCATTCTGATCTCGTCGCTAACTCCCGCCGCTTGGCATCTCGAGAATTTCTCAGGCCTGGCCAGGGGCCTGAAGGGGGCCTGCGACGAGGTGGTGGTCTCGTTTGCGCAAATCTACAAGAAGACGCGGCGCAATCTGGACGCGGCGGCCAAAAACCATGGCTTTGGCTGGCACGACCCCGATCCCGGCGAAAAGCGCCGCCTGATCGGCCAATTGGCCGCCATCGCAGCAGAGCAAGGCATGCGCCTGTCCGTTTGCTGCCAGCCCGATCTGACGCCTGAGGGGGTCGGTCTGGCCCGCTGCGTCGATCCCAAGCGGCTGATGGCGCGGGCTGGGCGAGAATTTTCTTTCAAATTCAAAGGCAACCGTCCTGACTGTGGCTGTGCTGAAAGCCGCGACATTGGGGCCTATGACAGTTGCCCGCATGGTTGCGCCTATTGCTATGCCGTGGGCGAGCGGGGCGGGGCCGCCAAGCGCTTCAAGACCCACGATCCGAATGGCGAATTTCTAATCACGCCAGAAAAGCCGCCTGTTTCATCGACAGGCGATCTTTTTGAGTGATATCTTCCGCTTATGAGCAAAGTTGCCGATCCCCGCGCCATCATCGAGCGCAAGGAATTGATCGCGAAGCTGGATGCGCTGGCAGGCGATCCAGAGACGCCCAAGTCCAAACTGCGTCCCAAGGTCCTGGAATGTCTGAAGACGGCCCTGGCCGAAGGGCGCGCCGAAGTGCGGCGTCGCTTCGAGGAGCAAAAAGCCAGCGGCGCCGAGACGGTGGCGGCCAATTGCTTCCTGATCGATCAGTTGATCCGCGTCATTTACGATTTCGCGGTCGAGCGCATCTTGCCGCAGGGCGTGCGCACCCAGGGCGAACAGATTTCGGTGGCGGCCCAGGGCGGCTATGGTCGCGGCGAATTGTCGCCGCATTCCGACATCGATCTGTTGTTCCTGCTGCCCACCGCCAAGCCCACGCCCTATGCCGAGCAACTGGTCGAATATATTTTATACATGCTGTGGGATCTGGGCCTGACCGTCGGTCACGCCACGCGCTCGGTCGATGAATGTTTGCGCCAAGCCATGAACGATCTGACCATTCGCACGGCGCTGTTGGAAGTGCGTTGGCTGTGGGGCGAAAAAGCCTTGGTCGAGCAGTTGCAGCTTCGCTACCGCACCGAGATCGCCCTGACCACCGCCGAGAGCTTCGCCGAATCGAAACTGGCCGAACGCGACGCCCGGCACGAGCGCATGGGCGATTCGCGCTATGTGCTGGAACCCAACATCAAGGAAGGCAAGGGTGGGCTTCGCGATCTGCAAACGCTGCTGTGGATCGCCAAATATCTTTACTACGTCCAAGACATTCATGATCTGGTGCCCAGGGGCGTGCTGACCGCGCAGGCGGCGCGCAAATTCGCCCAGGCTCAAAACTTCATGTGGACGGTGCGTTGCCATCTGCATTACCTGACCGGGCGCGAGGAAGACCGTCTGACCTTCGACGTGCAGCCGGAATTGGCCAAGCGCATGGGCTATGCCGGTCGCTCGGGTTCCAGATCGGTCGAGCGCTTCATGAAGCATTATTTTCTGATCGCCAAATATGTGGGCGATCTTACGCGCATCGTCTGCGCGGTGCTGGAAGAAAGCCATAAGCGCAGGCCCAAGGCCGGACGTTTGCTGGCCAAGCTGTCGCTGAAAAAAGCCATCGACGGTTTCAGGGTCGAGGGCGGGCGGCTGAACGTGATGCATGACGACGACTTCGAGCGCGAGCCGATCCGCATTCTGTCCATCTTCCGCCGCGCCCAGGAAAACGGGCTGGATATCCATCCCAAGGCCTTGGGGCAGATCACCAAACATCTGCGCCTACTTGATCCGCTCAGGAATTCCAAGGACGCCAATCAGATCTTCATGGACATCCTGTCCAGCCCCAAGGGGGCGGAAGACAGTTTGCGCAAGATGAACGAAGCCGGGGTGTTCGGCCGCTTCATTCCCGCCTTCGGGCGCGTGGTGGCGCAGATGCAGTTCGACATGTACCATGTGTACACGGTCGACGAACACACGATCCGCGCCATCGGCATCTTGAACAAGATCGAGCAGGGCGACTACAAGGCCGATCATCCGGTGGCCCATAAGGTGATCCATCAATTGCAGTCCAGGCGCGCCCTATACGCCGCCGCCTTGATGCACGACATCGCCAAGGGCAGGGGCGGCGAACATTCCGAACTGGGGGCCGAGATCGCGCTGAAGCTGGGGCCGCGCATGGGCTTGACCGACGAGGAAACGGAAAGCGTAAGCTGGCTGGTGCGCCACCATTTGTTCATGAGCCAGACAGCCTTCAAGCGCGACATCGACGATCCGAAAACCATTTCCGACTTTGTGGAAATCGTGCAATCGCCCGAGCGGCTGAAGCTGCTTTTGATCCTGACCGTGGCCGACATCCGCGCCGTCGGCCCCACCGTGTGGAACAATTGGAAGGCTGGCCTGTTGCGCGAGCTTTATTACCGCGCCGAGGAAATGATCAGCGGCTCGTTGTCGCCGGGCGAAGAACGCAGCACGCGCGTCGAGGCCGCCAAGCAAGCGCTGGCCAAGGCGCTGGACAAGGCGGGCTGGCCGAAGGCGGAGATCGAGGCGCATCTGTCGCGCGGTTATCCGTCCTATTGGCTGTCCTCCGATCTGGAAGAGCAAATCTGGCACGCCAACATGATCCGCGACGCCGAAGCCAACAAATCGGCGCTGACCGTGCGCTATCATGTCGATACGGCGCATGCGGTGACGGCGGTGACCATCTATACCGACGATCATCCGGGCCTGTTCTCGCAGATCGCCGGCGCCATGGCGCTGTCGGGGGCGGGGATCGTGGACGCCAAGATCGTCACCCTGGCCAACGGCATGGCGCTGGATACTTTCGGCGTGCAGGATGCCGATGGCGGGCCGCTGGAAGACAAGGCGCGCATGAAGAAGCTGGAGGGCAATCTGGAGCGCGCCCTGACCGGGCGCATCCGTCTGGGCAAGGAATTGGCGGCCAAGCGCAGCCAGCTTCCCACCAGGGCCAGCGCCTTTCGCGTGCCGGTGCGCGTGTTCCTAGACAATATGGCCAGCCGCACCCATACGCTGATCGAAGTCAATGGACGCGACAGACCCGGCTTTTTGTTCGACGTCACCTCGGCCATTACCGGGCAGGGTTTGCAAATTTCCTCGGCCCATATTTCCACCTATGGCGAGCGGGTGGTTGACGTTTTCTATGTGAAGGACATTTTCGGCATGAAGGTGGATCATGAAGCCAAGCTCAAGCAATTGAGAAAGGCGCTGGAAGCCGCGGTGGCCGATCCTTTGAATCCCGCCGATCCCGCCAATCCATCGCCGCCCAGGTCGGCGGTCAAGCGCAAGGCGCCGCCCGCCAGCGCGCCGCCGCAGGCCAGCGCTTGACATGTCGCTTGGAAAAGCCATCGGAACGGTTGGCTTCTACACGGGACTAAGCCGCGTCACCGGCTTTCTGCGCGACATTCTGGCGGCGCAAATCCTGGGGGCGGGCCTGGTGTCCGACGCCTTCTTCGTCGCCTTCAAATTCCCCAATCTGTTTCGCCGCCTGTTCGGCGAAGGCGCCTTCAACGCCGCCTTCGTGCCCCTGTTCTCCCGCGAGCTGGAGGGGGCGGGCGGCAAGCAAGGTGCGCTGGCCTTCGCAGGCCGGGCCTTTTCGGGACTGGCCTTGGTGCTGGCCTTGTTCGTGGGATTGTTCGAACTGATCATGCCGCTGGCCATGTATGTCTTTGCGCCCGGCTTCGTGGAGAATCCGGAAAAATTCGATCTGGCGGTCACGCTGTCGCGCATCACATTTCCCTATCTGCTGCTGATTTCGCTGGTCTCTCTGCTGTCGGGAATCCTGAACGCCTTCCATAAATTCGCGGCGGCGGCGGCAACCCCCATCTTGCTCAACTTGACGCTGATCGCCAGCCTACTGCTGCTGGTCGAGCATATGCCCACACCCGGCCACGCCATGGCCGTCGGAACCAGCCTGGCCGGGCTGATCCAATTGGCCTGGGTGGGCATGGCTTGTCGCAAGATGGGCTTCACCTTCGCCCTGACCCGGCCCCGTCTCACGCCCGACATCAAGCGGCTGCTGAAGCGCATTCTGCCGGGCGCGGTGGGGGCGGGCATTTATCAGATGAATCTGCTGGTCGATATCATGCTGGCGTCGTTGGTTGCCGAAGGTGCGGTTTCCTACCTTTATTACGCCGACCGCGTGAATCAATTGCCGCTGGGCATCGTAGGCGCCGCCATCGGCACGGCGCTGTTGCCCATTTTGTCGCGCCATCTGGCGGCGGGCAACGATCAGGCGGCGCAATCGGCGCAGAACCGCTCGCTGGAATTCGGTTTGCTGATCGCTCTGCCCTCGGCCTTCGGCCTGATGGCGCTGGCGCTACCGATCACGCAGGTTTTGTTCGAGCGCGGCGCTTTCGACTATGCCGCCAGCCTCGCCACCGCCAAGGCCTTGGCCGCCTTCGCGCTGGGTCTGCCCGCCTTCGTGCTGGTCAAGACGCTGACCCCCGCCTTCTTCGCCCGCGAAGACACGGCGACGCCGGTGAAAACCGCCAGCATCGCCATGCTGGCCAATATCGCCATCGCCTTCGCCTTGATGCCGCTGTGGGGATTCGTCGGCATCGCGCTGGCTTCGGCGGCCTCGGCCTGGCTGAATGTGGCGATGCTCTACCGCCTGACCAGAAAACATGGCTGGTTCAAAGCCGATCAGCGTTTGAAATTCCGCCTGCCCCGCATTCTGCTGGCCGCCATGGCCACGGGTCTTTGCGCCTTTGGCATTGGATCGCTGAGCGACAGCGCCCATGTGCTGGGTCAGGCCCTGTCGCTGGCCCTGGCCATCGGGGGGGCGATTCTCGTCTATGCCAGCTTGCTGCTGCTGCTCAAAGCGGCCTCGCTCAAGGAATTCAAGCGTCGCGGAGGCGTATCATGATCGTCGGCGTGCCCAAGGAGATCAAGACGCACGAATATCGGGTGGGGTTGGTGCCCGGCTCGGTGCGCGAACTGGTGCATCACGGCCATGACGTGCTGGTGCAGACCGGCGCTGGCCTGGGGGCCGGTCACGAGGACCAAGCCTTTGTCGATGTCGGCGCGCGCATTCTGGGAACGGCGCACGAGGTCTTCGCCCAGGCCCAGCTGATCGTCAAGGTCAAGGAGCCGCAGCCACAGGAAATCGCCTTGCTGCGGGCGGGCCAGACCCTGTTCACCTATTTGCACTTGGCCCCCGATCCCAAGCAGGCCAAGGGGCTGCAAGACAGCAAGGCCACGGCCATCGCCTATGAAACCGTGACCGACGCCAAGGGCCGATTGCCGCTGCTGGCCCCGATGAGCGAGGTAGCCGGGCGCATGGCTGTGCAGGCGGGTGCCCATCATCTGGAAAAAGAACAGGGCGGAGCGGGGATTCTGCTGGGCGGCGTGCCGGGCGTCGCACCCGCCAATGTCGTGGTGCTGGGCGGCGGCGTGGTGGGATCGAACGCGGCGCGCATGGCGATCGGCCTGGGCGCTCGCGTCACCTTGCTGGATCGGAACCTGGCGCGCTTGGCCGAGTTGGAAGACCATTTCGGAGCTTCGCTGACCACCATTTTCGCCACGCTGGACGCTGTCGAGCGCCATGTGCTGGCCGCCGATCTGGTGATCGGCGCCGTTCTGCTGCCGGGCGGCGCGGCTCCTCGGCTGATCACCAGAAAGATGATCGGGCGCATGCGTCCAGGCTCGGTGCTGGTCGATGTCGCCATCGATCAGGGCGGCTGCGCCGAAACCAGCCGCCCCACCACCCATGCCGATCCCACCTATGTGGTGGATGGCGTGGTCCATTATTGTGTCGCCAACATGCCGGGCGCGGTGGCCCGCACCTCGGCCCAGGCGCTCAACAACGCCACCCTGCCTTTCGTGCTGGCCCTGGCCGATCTCGGCGTCAAGCAGGCCCTGCGTCAGGATGCGCATCTGCTGGCGGGGCTGAACGTGTATGATGGAATGCTTACGCACGAAGCTGTGGCAAAGGCGCTTGGCATAGCTTATGTTCCCGCGCTTGCAGCCCTAAACCAGTAGGTAGAACCATGGACGTCAAAAAAATCCCCATCGGGTCCAACCCGCCCTACGAAGTCAATGTCATCATCGAAATTCCCATGGGCGGCAGCCCGGTGAAATACGAGATGGACAAGGAATCGGGGGCCATCTTCGTCGACCGCTTCTTGCACACGGCGATGTACTATCCGATGAATTATGGATTCATTCCGCACACGCTAAGCCAGGATGGCGATCCCATCGACGCCGCTGTGCTGGGCAACATTCCGGTCATTCCCGGCGTGGTCATCCGCTCGCGCCCCATCGGCGTTCTGCTGATGGAAGACGAAGGCGGCATCGACGAGAAAATTCTGTGCGTGCCCGTCGACAAGCTGCATCCTTTCCATTCCAACGTCGGCTCGTACCGCGACCTGCAAGGCATCATGCTGGAACAGATCGCCCACTTCTTCGCCCATTACAAAGACCTGGAAAAGGGCAAATGGGTGCAGGTCAAGCGTTGGGGCGAGCCTGAGGAAGCGCTGGATCTGATCCGCCAGGGCATCGAGCGGGCGAAAGAAGCGAAATAGCTCCATGTCCCGCCTTTACGTTCACGAAGGCGACATCACCCGTTTGCAGGTGGACGCCATCGTGAACGCCGCCAATGAATCGCTATTGGGCGGGGGCGGCGTCGATGGCGCCATCCATCTTGCCGCTGGTCCCGGCCTACTGGAAGAATGCAAAACCCTGGGCGGCTGCGCCACCGGCGAGGCGAAGGTCACCAAGGGCTACGGCCTGCCCGCCAAGTGGATCATCCATACGGTGGGGCCGGTCTGGCAAGATGGTTCGCAAGGCGAAGATGCGCTGCTGGCGTCTTGTTATCGCCGCTGCATGGAAGAGGCGGGTCGGCTGAAAGTCGCCTCGCTGGCCTTTCCCTGCATTGCCACCGGCGTCTATGGCTATCCCCCGGAGCGCGCCGCTCGCATCGCCGTCGCTACCGTCACGGCCGGTCTGGCGACATGCGAGATGCTGGAGCGCGTGGTCTTCGTTACCTTCGATCCCTCAGCCACGCAAATCTATCAGGCGTTGTTGCCGGTTTCCTGATAACGCGGCAGGAAGACCGTAAAGCGCGACCCGACGCCCAGCGTGCTTTCGATTTGCAGCGCGCCGCGATGGCGGTTCACCATATGTTTGACGATGGCCAGGCCCAGGCCGGTGCCGCCCATGGCGCGCGATCTGGCCGTATCGACGCGATAAAACCGCTCGGTCAGGCGCGGCAGATGCTCCTTTGCGATGCCCTCGCCTTCGTCGCTGACAGTGATCGCCACGCAATCTTGCCGCGCTTCGGGTCCCATGGTCATCGGACCCCTATCGACGCGCCGGACCTCGACGCCGACATTGCCGCCGCGCTTGCCGTACTTGATGGCGTTGTCGATCAGGTTTTGAAAAATCTGCGTCAGCTCGTCGGCGGCGCCGGTTACCAGCGGCAGGTCCGGCGGCAGCGACAAGGACAGCGTCGCCTCCTTGGCCTTGGCGTTGATCGCCAAACCGTCAGTGACGGATGACAGCAGCTTGCCCAGATCAACGCTTTCGGTGGGCGGGGTCAGTTCGTTCAGCTCGACCCTGGACAGGCTTAGCAGATCTTGCACCAGACGCGACATGCGAGACGTTTGGTCGAACATGATGGCCAGGAATTTTTCATGCGCCTCGGCATCGTCCTTGGCGGGGCCTTGCAGGGTTTCGATGAAACCCGAAAGCGTGGCCAGCGGCGTGCGCAATTCGTGGCTGGCGTTGGCCACGAAGTCAGCGCGCATCTGCTCGGTGCGCTTAAGCGCGGTGATGTCGTGGAAGGTCAGCAGCGCCACCGCGTTGTCGAGCGCCTTGACCGGCAAAGGTTCGATGCGCGCCAGGAAAATGCGCGCCACCGTGCCCGCCGATTCGAAAGGCACTTCCTGGCCGCTGGTTCCCGCCAGAACGGCGTCCACCGCTTCCAGCACGTCGGGATCGCGCAGGAACTGGGCCAAGTCGCGCTCGCGCAGGTCGCGACCGAACAATTTGCGCGCCGTCAGATTGGCGCGGACCACGCGCCGCTTATCGTCAAGCAGCAGCAGCGGGTCGGGCAGGCTGTCCAGCACGGTTTCGTAAGTGCCCGCGATGGCGTATTGGCGGCGCAGCTCGCGGCTCCAATTCTCGCGCAGGCGGAAAAGCTGCGCGATCAGCCCGGCGGCCCAGCCGCGCTCGGGCCGGTAATATGTCTTTTGATTGGCGTCGTCGAGAGAGCGGACCAGCGCCTCGGCGGCCAGCAAGTCGGTCAGATGGCGGTGAATGAGCAGGGCGGTGGCTGCGAAGACCAGGGCGCTGGCCGCGAAAAAGGCCCAGAAGGGCATCAGGCGCAGAAAGGCCAGGACGAACATGACCAGAATGGCGGGCGTCGCCACGGCCAGCGCGGCGGGCAGATAGCGGGCTGGCTGAATGGCTGGGGGACGCGGCATCAATCCAACGCGTCGTGGGCGGCCAGCAGCGCCATATGCAAGATATCGGTCACCGTGGCGTCCATGGGCACGATCTGCGCGGGTTTGGACAAGCCCATCAGCACGGGTCCGATCACCGACGCCTTGCCCAGCTTCTGGATCAGCTTCGATGAAATCGCGGCGCTGTACAGGCCCGGCATGATCAGCACATTGGCCGGTCCCGACAGGCGGCAGAAGGGATAATGTTTCATCATCTCGGGATCGAGCGCCACGTCGGCGGCCATTTCGCCGTCATATTCGAAATCGACCTTTTGCTTGTCCAGCAGCGCCACGGCGTCGCGCACGCGCTCGGCCTGAAGCGACGGCGGATTGCCGAAATTGGAGTAAGAGAGCAAGGCAAGCCTAGGTTCATGCCCCCAGCGCCGGGCCTTGGCCGCCATTTGCCTCGCGATATGGGCGATGGTTTCGGGGTCGGGCGTTTCATGCACGGCGGTATCGGCGATGAAAACCGTGCGTCCGCTGGCAATCAGGATCGAATGGCCGAAAACCAGTTCGCCGGGATGGGGGTCGATGACGCGGGTGATCTCGTCGAAGGCCGCCGAATAGCTGCGCGTCAGGCCGGTCACCATGGCGTCGGCGTCGCCCGCCTCCACCATCAGGGCGGCGAAGATGTTGCGCTCCAGATTGACCATGCGCATGGCGTCGCGCTTCAATAGGCCTTGGCGCTGCATGCGGGCATACAGGCGTTCGGCGTAAAGGGCGTTGCGGTCGGACAGGCGGGCGTTGAGCACCTCAAGCTCCTCGGCGCCCTGCAGGCCAAGATCGCGAATGGTTTTCTGGATGCGCTCTTCCCTGCCGATCAGCACCGGCGTGCCGTAGCCTGCATGCAAGAAGGCCAGGGCGGCGCGGATGCTTTTTTCCTCCTCGCCCTCGGCGAAGGCGATGCGCTTGGGATTGGCGCGCACCTTTTCGGCGATGGCCTCCAGCGTCGAGGCGGTGGGGTCCAGGCGGGCCGACAGCTTTTTGACATAGGCGTCAAGATCGGCGATCGGACGTCGCGCCACGCCGGAATCCATGGCGGCCTTGGCGACGGCCAGCGGCACCGAGGCGATCAGGCGTGGATCGAAGGGAACGGGAATGATGTAATCGGGTCCGTAGCGAAGATGGCGTCCGGCATAGGCGGCGTCCACCTCGTCGGGCACGTCCTGGCGGGCCAGGGAGGCGATGGCGTGGGCGGCGGCGACCTTCATCTCTTCATTGATGGTTCTGGCGCGCACGTCCAAAGCGCCCCGGAAGATATAGGGAAAGCCCAGCACATTGTTGATCTGGTTGGGATAGTCGCTGCGTCCGGTCGCCACGATGGCGTCGGGGACAGCGGCCCTGGCCTCCTCGGGCGTGATTTCAGGATCGGGATTGGCCATGGCGAACAGGATCGGCTTGGGGGCCATGCTTTTGACCATGGCCTGTGTCACGCAACCCTTGACCGACAGGCCCAGGAAAATGTCGGCCCCCTCCATCGCCTGCTCAAGCGTGCGGGCCTTGGTGGGCACGGCATGGGCACTTTTCCATTGGTTCATGCCTTCGGTGCGGCCCTGATAGACCACGCCCTTGGTGTCGCACAAAAGCGCGTTTTCGTGGGGAAGACCCAGGGCTTTCACCAGTTCCAGACAGGCGATGCCAGCGGCACCCGCGCCATTCACCACCATCTTCACCTTCTTGATGTCGCGGCCCGTGAGGTCAAGCGCGTTCAAAAGGCCGGCGGCGGCGATGATGGCGGTGCCGTGCTGGTCGTCGTGAAAGACCGGAATGTCCATCAGCTCGCGCAAGCGGCTTTCGATGATGAAACATTCGGGGGCCTTGATGTCTTCCAGATTGATGCCGCCGAAGGTGGGGCCCAGGAAGCGCACGCAATTGACGAATTCGTCGACGTCCCTTGTGTCGACTTCAAGATCGATGCCGTCGATATCGGCGAAGCGCTTGAACAGAACCGCCTTGCCTTCCATCACCGGCTTGCCCGCCAGCGCCCCCAGATCGCCCAGGCCCAGCACCGCCGTGCCGTTCGAGATGATGGCGACCAGATTGCCCTTGGCCGTGTAGTCATAGGCCAGTTCGGGATCCTTGGCGATCATCAGGCAAGGAGCGGCAACCCCCGGCGAATAGGCCAGCGACAGGTCGCGCTGGGTGTTCAAGGGTTTGGTGGGCGCGATCTCCAGCTTGCCCGGCTTGCCCTGGGCATGCATCAGCAGGGCTTCGCGATCCAGGCTGGAGAATTCGCTGGTCATGACCTTACGCCCCCTTGCGCTCCACGATGTGCAGATTGGCCGCCCCGTGACTTTGCAAAACACCCCTGGCCCGGCCCTCGCGCAAATCGTCCTGCGCCGCTACCCACAAGATGATCGAACCGGCCTCGATGGCGCGCTCGAACTCCTTGGAGTCAGGGGTGGCGGTCACGTCGCCCAGGAATTCGCTCAGCGCAAAGGCGCCGACGCTTGCCGCCACGACGCCCGCCAAGGCGGCGCCCACCGGCCCGGCGGCCAGGGCGATCAGACCGGCGGCCACCAGCGGCCCTTCGTATTTCATCTCGCCCACCAGTCCAGTCAGGCGCTCCTTCAGGCTGGCCGCCTCGGGCCTTGCGGCGTCCAAGGAGCTGTGCGAGGCCAGGACGGACAGATCGGAAGGCTCGAAACCCGCCTTCAGCAGGGCCTCGACGCAAGATTCGAATTTGGACTTGTCGGCGATGATGCCGACCAGCTCGCGGTGGGGATGTTGGGATGACACGGGCGTTCCTTGCTTGAATAAACTAGACCTTCCCATTCTGCCCCAGTTGTTGGGCCAGGGGCAAGAAAGCCTTGCCGAAGCCATCCTTGCGTGCAAGATGGCGCGATGCTGACACCGATGAAAGTTTTCTTACTGCTTTTGCTGGCCGCCGCCATTTGGTACGGCTTTAAGTTCTGGCGCTGGCAAAACAATTTTCGTAAGGAATTTCAAAGACAAATGGACGAAGCCGCGCAGTTTTCCAGGCCGTCTTCGCCCCCTCCCTCGCCCGTGCCGGACACGGGAATCGACGATCTTGCCCCCTGCCCGGTCTGCAATACCTATGGCGTTCCCGGACAAATGAAAAGCTGCGGACGTCCCGACTGCCCATATCCCGGTTGACCTGAGCCACCCCCCTTGGGTAGCTTGGCGCCGCCCGCCCAACCAATTTGGTGTCATGCACAACAAGAAACCCAGTTTCCAGGATCTGATCCTGACCCTGCAGGCCTTCTGGGCCAGGCAGGGCTGTGTGATTTTGCAGCCCTACGACATGGAAGTGGGGGCTGGCACCTTCCATCCCGCCACCACCTTGCGGGCCTTGGGCAAGAAACCCTGGAAGGCGGCCTATGTGCAGCCCTCGCGCCGCCCGGCCGACGGGCGCTATGGCGAGAATCCCAACCGGCTGCAGCATTATTACCAATTCCAGGTCATCTTGAAGCCCAGCCCGGCCAATGCGCAGGATTTGTATCTGCAAAGCCTGAAGGAACTGGGCATCGATCCCATGAAGCACGACATTCGCTTCGTGGAAGACGATTGGGAAAGCCCCACCTTGGGGGCCTGGGGCTTGGGCTGGGAAGTGTGGTGCGACGGCATGGAAGTGACGCAGTTCACCTATTTCCAGCAAGTGGGCGGCATCGAATGCGACCCGGTCTCGGCCGAGCTGACCTATGGGCTTGAGCGCTTGGCCATGTACATCCAAGGCGTCGAGAATGTCTTCGACCTCGATTTCAACGGCCAGGGCGTCAAATACGGCGACGTCTTCCATCAGGCCGAGGTGGAATATTCGGCCCATAATTTCGAACATGCGGGCACCGACATGCTGCTGCGCCATTTCGAAGACGCCGAAGCCGAATGCAAGGCGCTGCTGGGCCAGAATCTGGCCCTGCCCGCCTATGACCAATGCATCAAGGCCAGCCATCGCTTCAATCTGCTGGACGCCAGGGGCGTGATCAGCGTGGCCGAGCGCCAGGCCTATATCGGGCGCGTTCGCCAGTTGGCCAAGGCCTGCTGCGAAGGCTGGCTCAAAAGCCAAGGGGAGCTGTAGGCCATGCCCGAGCTTCTGCTTGAACTTTTCTCGGAAGAAATTCCCGCCCGCATGCAAGACGAGGCGGCCAGGGCGCTGGCCCACGGCGTGATGTCCGGGCTGAACGCCAATGGCCTTGGCGTCGGCGATCACGACATCGAATTCTTCGCCACGCCGCGCCGACTGGTCCTGATCGTGCACAATCTGCCCGAGCTGCAGCCCGACGTGAAGGAAGAGCGCAAGGGACCGCGCGTCGGCGCCCCCCAGCAGGCCATCGACGGCTTCTTGAAGTCGGCGGGTCTTGCGTCGCTGGACCAGTGCGAAAAGCAAGATACCGGCAAGGGCGAATTCTGGATCGCCAATATCGAAAAGAAGGGGCGTCGCACCAAATATGTTTTGGTCGATATCCTGAAAACGGTGATCTGCGGTTTCGCCTGGCCGAAATCGATGCGCTGGTCGGACTATAATTTCCGCTGGGTGCGTCCGCTTCACAACATTCTGGCCCTGTTCGACGGCCAGCCCATTCCGCTGCTCATCGAGCGCAAGGGCGAGAACAAGCCCTACGATCCCAGCACCTACGAACAACCGGGGGCCTGGGCCGAAATCCAGGCCGCCAAAAGCGCCGTGCTGGCCGCCAACGACAAAACCTGCGGGCACCGTTTCATGGCGCCCGACCCGTTCGCCGTGCGGGACGTCAAGGATTACCTGGGCCGCCTGAAATCGGTTTACGTGGTTCTGGACGGCGACGAAAGGAAGCGCATCATCGCCACGCAGCTTGGCAATATGTGCGAGGATGCCGGGCTTAAACTGCGCGACGACAAGGGCCTGCTCGATGAAGTGGCGGGACTGGTCGAATGGCCGGTGGTGCTGATGGGGCGCATCGACGACAAATTCATGGATGTGCCGCCCGAAGTGCTGATCACCTCGATGCGCAGCCATCAGAAATATTTCTCGTTGCTCAATGCCGACGGTTCGTTGGCACCGCGCTTCGCCCTGGTCTCCAACATGGTGACCGAGGACAAAGGCAAGGCCATCGTGGCGGGCAATGAGCGCGTGTTGCGCGCCCGTTTGTCGGACGCCAAATTCTTCTGGGACCAGGACAGGAAGCACAGTCTGGAATCGCGCCTGCCCAAGCTGGACCAGCGCGTCTTCTACAAGGGCCTGGGCACCATGCAAGACAAGGCAAGGCGCTTGGAGAAGCTGGCCGAGGGGCTGGCTGCTTTCGTGCCCGGCTGCGATGCTGGGCTGGCCGCCAGAGCCGCGAAACTGGCCAAGGCCGACCTGTCCACCGGCATGGTTGGCGAATTCCCCGAACTGCAGGGCGTGATGGGCCGCTATTACGCCCAGAACGACGGCGAGCAAGCCGATGTCGCCCAGGCGGTGGCCGACCATTACGCGCCCCAGGGGCCTTCCGACCGCTGCCCCACAGCGCCCGTGTCGGTGGCCGTGGCGCTGGCCGACAAGCTGGACACGTTGGTCGGTTTCTTCGCCATCGGCGAAAAGCCCACGGGGTCCAAGGATCCGTTCGCGCTCAGGCGCGCCGCCCTCGGCGTCATCCGCCTGATCATCGAAAACAAGCTGCGCCTGCCCCTAAGCGCCGCCTTCATGATGGCGGGCAACCAATATGGCGAGCTTCTGGACGAAAGCGGGCTGAAAGCCGCCTATGCCGACCTGCCCGGCTTCTTCGCCGACCGTTTGAAAGTGCATCTGAAGGAGCAGAAAACGCGCCACGATCTGGTGGACGCGGTCTTCGCCCTGGGCGGCGAGGACGATCTGGTCCGCCTGCTGGCTCGAGTCGCGGCCCTTCAGGCTTTTCTGGCCAGCGCCGACGGGGCCAATCTGCTGACCGGCTACAAGCGGGCGGCCAATATCTTGAAAATTGAGGAAAAGAAAGACAAAAAGGGCTATAGTGAAGCCGTTCTTCTGGACAGGCTTCAAGAAGCCCCGGAACGGGCCTTGGCCGATGCTCTTGGGAAAGCCCAGGGGCTGATCGGCGAAAGCCTGCGGGCCGAGGACTTCATGGGGGCGATGGGTGTGATGGCTGGCCTGCGCCAGCCAGTGGACGCCTTTTTCGACCAAGTCACGGTCAATTCGGAAGAACAAGAACTTCGGGCCAACCGGCTCAGGCTTCTGGCCGGCATCCGATCGGCCGTGGATCAGGTAGCGGATTTCTCAAAGATCGAGGGGTAAAGTCATGACGAAATGGGTCTACACGTTCGGTGGCGGCAGTTCCGAAGGACGCGCCGACATGAAGAACCTTCTGGGCGGCAAGGGTGCCAATCTGGCCGAAATGGCCGGACTGGGTCTGCCCGTTCCCCCCGGCTTCACCATCACCACCGAAGTCTGCACCTACTATTACGCCAACAAGGAAACCTATCCGTCCGACCTTGACGCCCAGATCGAGGCTGGCTTGGCCCACATCGAAAAGATCGTCGACGCCAAGTTCGGCGACACGGCCAATCCGCTGCTGGTTTCGGTGCGCTCTGGCGCCAGGGCCTCGATGCCCGGCATGATGGACACCGTGCTCAATCTTGGCCTCAACGACGCCACCGTGGCGGGTCTGGCCAAGCGGGCCGGCGACGAACGCTTCGCCTTCGACAGCTACCGGCGCTTCATCCAGATGTATTGCAACGTGGTTCTTGAAATTCCCTCGCACAATTTCGAGGAAATTCTGGAAGGCGTTAAGGAAGACAAAGGCTATCATCTGGACACCGACCTGAAGGCCGACGACTGGAAGAAAGTGGTCGAGCTTTACAAGAAGAAGGTGCAAGACAAGCTGGGCAAGCCCTTCCCGCAGGACCCCAAGGAACAGCTGCGGGGCGCCGTGGGCGCCGTGTTCGGCTCGTGGATGAACCAGCGCGCCTGCACCTATCGCCGCTTGCATGACATCCCCGAATCCTGGGGCACGGCGGTCAATGTTCAGGCCATGGTGTTCGGCAACATGGGCGACGATTCGGCGACTGGCGTTTGCTTTACCCGCAATCCCTCGACCGGCGAGAATCTGTTCTACGGCGAATTCCTGATCAACGCCCAGGGCGAAGACGTGGTGGCGGGCATCCGCACGCCGCAGCAGATCACCCTGGCGGGCAAGAACGCCCAGAAAAGCGATCTTCCGGCCATGGAAGAAGTGATGCCCGTCATGTTCAAGGAATTGAACGACGTGCGATTGAAGCTGGAAAAACATTACCGCGACATGCAGGACATGGAGTTCACCATCCAGAAGGGCAAGTTGTGGATGCTCCAGACCCGCAACGGCAAGCGCACCGCCAAGGCGGCGCTGCGGGTCGCCGTCGAGATGGCGAACGAGGGCCTGATCACCAAGGAAGAGGCGATCAAGCGCGTCGAGCCGCAGGCGCTTGATCAGCTCTTGCATCCCACGCTGGACCCCAAGGCCAAGCGCGACGTGCTGGGCAAGGGCCTGCCCGCCTCGCCGGGCGCTGCGTCGGGCCGTGTCGTGTTCACCGCCGACGAGGCCGAAGCCTGGGCCCAGAAGGGCGAGAAGGTCATGCTGGTGCGCGTCGAAACCAGCCCCGAAGACATCGGCGGCATGCATGTGGCGCAAGGCATCCTGACCACGCGCGGCGGCATGACCAGCCACGCCGCCGTGGTGGCCCGCGGCATGGGCCGTCCTTGCGTCGCCGGTTGCGGCGAATTGCGCGTTGATTACGCCGCCAAAACCTTCAAGGCGGGTGCCCGCATCGTTAAGGAAGGCGACGTCATCACCATCGACGGCTCGTCGGGCGAAGTGATGATGGGCGAAGTGCCGACCATCCAGCCGGAACTGACCGGCGACTTCGGTCGCCTGATGGAATGGGCCGACGCCGTGCGCAAGCTGAAGGTGCGCGCCAATGCCGAGACGCCGCTGGATGCCAGCACGGCCCGCAAGTTCGGGGCCGAGGGCATCGGACTGTGCCGCACCGAGCATATGTTCTTCGATCCCAAGCGCATCATCGCCATGCGCGAAATGATCCTGGCCGACAACGAGGCGGGACGGCGCACGGCGCTGGCCAAGCTGATTCCCTTCCAGCGCCAGGATTTCATTGATCTCTTCACCATCATGCGCGGCCTGCCGGTGACCATCCGCCTTCTGGATCCGCCGCTGCATGAATTCCTGCCCCAGGGCGAGGCCGAGGCAGCCGACGTCGCCAAGGAAGCGGGCGTCGACATCGCCACCGTCAGGGCGCGTTCAGCCGCCTTGCACGAAGCCAATCCCATGCTGGGCCATCGCGGCTGCCGCCTGGGCGTCACCTATCCCGAAATCTACGAGATGCAGGCCCAGGCCATTTTCGAAGCCGCGGTCGAAGTTTCGAAGTCTGGCGAGCCGGTGGTGCCCGAGATCATGATTCCCTTGGTCAGCACCAAGAAGGAGCTTGATCTGATGAAGGCCTCGGTCGACAAGATGGCGGCGGAAGTCTTCGCCAAGGCTGGCAAGAAGCTGGTCTATCACGTCGGCACCATGATCGAACTGCCCAGGGCCGCCCTGCAGGCGGGCAAGATCGCCGAGACGGCCGAGTTCTTCAGCTTCGGCACCAACGATCTGACCCAGACCACGCTGGGCATGTCGCGTGACGATTCGGGACCGTTCCTGGAAGTCTATCGCGCCAAGGGCATCTATGAGCAAGACCCCTTCGCGTCGCTTGACGTCGATGGCGTCGGCGAGCTGATCAAGATCGCCAAGGAGCGCGGTCGCGCCACTCGCGCCGACATCAAGCTGGGAATCTGCGGCGAACATGGCGGCGATCCGGCCTCGATCCAGTTCTGCCAGAAGGTGGGGCTGGATTACGTGTCCTGCTCGCCTTACCGCGTGCCCATCGCGCGCCTGGCCGCAGCGCAGGCCGCCCTGGGTTCGCACGAAGACCGCACGGCGTAAGTTAATTCCCGGGTGCGCCTGCGGCGCACCCGGATTCCGCGCCACCGCGCGCGCGGGCCTTGCCCGCGTTTTTGAAGGCAGGTTGTTATGCACAAGGACTGCATTTTTTGCAAAATCGTGGCGGGAGTCATTCCCTGCTTCAAGATTTACGAAGACGAGCACACGCTGGCCTTCATGGACATCAACCCGGTCAATCCCGGCCACTGTCTGGTGGTGCCCAAGAACCACGCGCCCAATCTGTTCGAAAGCGACGACGCCGATCTGGCTCGCACCATGGCCGTCGTGCGCAAAATTTCCAGGGCGGTTCAAAAGGCGCTGAACCCCTATGGCCTTAATCTGTTGCAGGCCAACGGACCGGGAGCGGCGCAGTCGGTTTTCCATCTGCATCTGCACATCATCCCGCGCGAGCGCGATGACGATCTGCGCATGAATTGGGGCTTGAAGTCGGGCAACAAGGACGAGATCGCCGCCATCGCCGAAAAGATCAAGGAAGCGATCGAGGATTAACCGGCGACATCCGGTTCGGGCAGTTTCATCCAGGCGCAGATTTCAGGTGTCAGCACTTTGCCTGCAACGGTCATCAACTCGCGCCGACCCAAGGCCTCGAGACGGATTTTCGCCACGCCCAACCCGTTCATGCCCGAGCGCATCTCGCCCGCCTCCATCTCGCCTTGCATGATCGGCGAGCCGGGCGGCGGGGCTTCGCCTTCATAGCGCACCGGCAGCAGGCGCTTCTTGATCAGCCCGCGATATTTCGTGCGCGCCGTCAATTCCTGGCCCAAATAGCATCCTTTCTTCCAATCGACGCCGCCCAACTCGTCATAGCCCGCTTCCAGCAGCAAATCCTTCTCGGGCGTCAGATCGCCAGCCCCATCGGGCAAGGCCAGGGCCAACCGGTGGCGGTCCCAGGCTTCGAAGGGGGCCGGCGAAAAGCCAACCGCCTCCAGGGCGGCCAATCCGACGTCGGCGGGCAGGGCCAAGCGCGCCCCTGCTTCCAAAAGCCTGGGATCGGCATAGGCGACGCCGTTTGCGAAGGAAACAGCTTCGCCCGCCGTTTGCCCGCCCAGCCCCAGGGCCTTCAAGACGCCGTCTCCGAAAGCCGCCAGCGCCGTCCATTCGGGGGCCAGGCGCAGGGAGACCTTCGAGCGCAGCTTGTACATCGACAGCTTCTTCAGCATGGCTTCAGCGCGTTCGGCCTCGACCTCAAGCAGAAAGACGTCGCCTTGCTCGATCAGGAAGAAGTCGAACATGAACTTGCCCTGCGCGGTCAACATGGCGCCGAACAGGGCCTGGCTTGGCGTCAGGCGCATCACGTCGGCTGAAACCAGACCTTGCAAAAAGGCGCGCCTGTCCTCGCCCGCCAGTTCAAGGAAAGAGCGTTGCTTCAAATGCACAGCCTTCAAACCGCTCATCGACGTCTCCTCTATCGCTTCACCTATGATATAACATCAAACCATGAGCAATGAAGCCTGGCTGAAGGCCGAAATCGGTTTTACCCAATATCTGATCCAGGCCGGGCGTCTGGACGCGGCCCGCGATTCGCTGGCGGCGCTGGAAGGTCCCGAACCCGTCGGCCCGATCGCCGATGCCTGGAAGGAATTGGGCGGCGCCTATTTCAGCCAGGATCGCCATCGCGAGGCCGAGGCGGCCTTTCGCCGCGCCCTGGACAAATTTCCGGCGGACGACGAGGCCAGAATGGGACTGGGTTACGCCCTGTTCAACCAGACCAGGACAAGCGAGGCGGAAAACTGCTTCAAACAGGTGGCGCAAAGCGCCGGGGGCAACGCCGTCGCCTGGCGCGCCCTGTGCGCGACCCGCCTCAATTTGCATGATCACGAGGGAGCTGCCAAGGCCATTGCCCGCGCCTTGGCGCTGAACGGCAAGGATGCGGAAACGCATGCCCTTAGGGGATTGCTGGCCTACCGAAAAAGCCAAGCAGGTCGACGCTGGCGCGATTGGACGCGCCAGAATCTGAAAGACCCGGCGGCGCGGCCCAATCTGTTGGCTGGCGTGATGGATCAGCGGGAATTGGACGATTCCCTAAGATCGATCCAGGATGCGCGCCAGATCGATCCCAGAATTCGCACCGACGAACTGGGCGCGCGCCTGCTTGTCGCCATGGGCCGGCCCGAGGAAGCGCTTGAATTCCTGGCCGCCAGTCCGCAGCCGGATGCGCGCAGCTGGCAACTGACCGCCGATGTTTGCTGGCTGCTGCGCCAAGAAGACGAGGCGCGCATCTATTTGAAGAAATCCTTGGAAGCGCGCATGTTTCCTGAACCCGAGCCGCGCCCGCTGGAAGAAGAGACGCTATGCCAGGCCAGGGTCGCCGCCGGGCTGAATCGCCACAAGCATGAAAGCCCGTCGGCAACGCCCCTGGTCTGGGTTCATTGGGACGCGCCCGCCTATTTCAGCCAAAGCATCGGCTCGGCCCTGGCCGCCAGCCCGTCCACGCCCCTCGTGATTCTGGGCGATTCAACCAATGCATTCTCGCCCTGCCAGCATATGCCGCTCTCGCGCCGGGCGGCCTCGGCCTGGGCGTTCCTGGAGCGCTATCGTCACGCCAGCGAAAACGATTTCGTCTATGAGGCTTTCTGCCTGATGCGCTGGTTCTTCTTGCAAGACTGGTCTTGCGTCGCTGGCGTGGAGCGACTGGCGGCGGTCGATTCCGACCTGCTGCTTTATTGCGACGTCGAGCGCGAGCTGGTTCCCAGGATGAAAGGGCTGGATCTGGCCTTCACCGGCGAGATGGGGCCGCATCTGGCGCTGCTGACCAGCCAGGGCCTCTCGGATTTGTGCGGCTTCTTCATGGATGCCTATGCGAACGGAGCGCCATCCATCGGCTGTCAAGTCAGCGACATGCTGCTGCTGCCGCACTTTCTGAAGACGCGGCGCTGGGCGGATCTGTCGCAAATCGAGACCGGTTGCCGGGTAGACATGAACATGCGCCTGTCGGAAGGTTTTTGCATGGCGGGCGAGATCAAGCAGGTCAGCTTTCGCCAAGGCCAAGCCTTCGCCAAGAATCGGGAAACCGGCCTCGAAACGCGTTTGTTGGCGCTGCACTTTCAAGGGCCTGCCAAGCCCTACATGGGCCAAGCCCTAAGACAGGAAGACTTTACAGTCTAAGGTCGCCCCAATTGGGCGGCTTCTTCAAGCCCAGCGGAAACAGGAATTCCGCCGCATGCTTGACGGCAATGTCCTTCATGCGCGCCCAGCCTTTTGCCGGGGCGACGGCGTCGGGCAACAGGGCGGGATCGGCGGGAATCCGCACCACCATGGTTTCCACCTCGCCGACGCCTTCGTAATGTTCGTTGTGCGATTGGGCGCCCAGCGGGGCGGCTTGCTGGAATCTGTCCCATGCCGGGCGCGAGGCCAGAAAATAGCGCTTGGCGTTGACGCCGTTCTTAAGCAAGCGGTGCGCCAGAACGACGTCGAAGCCCGACAATTCCTCGAACCGCTTCAGGCGATAGAGCAAAGCGCGCCCGAAATGCACCAGCACCTTCAGATCAAGATGGCGAATGCGCGCACAGGCCCGGCAAGGGCAGGCGTTGGTCAACACCATCTGGCGGCGCTTGTCGTCGAAGGCTTCGAAGAAATTCAGCGCCGCCTTGGCGACCTGCTGCCCTGCCCCCTCGGCCTCGGGAGCGTGCAGGAAGATGGCGTCGCCTTCCAGCTTGTTGGCGATCAGATTGTCGGGAGCGGCGTCGAGCACGGCCTCGATCAGCGCGCTGACGACATGCTGGGCATGGGTGATTTCCTGCCTGTTGAAAGACATGAAATCGGTGTAGCCCGAGATGTCGGCCAGGACCAGAAAGGTATTGATCTCTTTCTGGTCCATGGCCTAGTTCGTCCTATTTCTTCAGATAATCTTTGATCAGCACTTCGGCGATCTGCACGGCGTTGAGGGCTGCGCCCTTCCTGAGATTGTCGGCCACCACCCACATGGACAGCCCGTTGGGCACCGTGGGGTCCTTGCGGATGCGGCTGACATAGGTTGCGTCTTCGCCCGCGCATTCGGCGGGTGTCACATAGCCGCCCGGCTCGCGGTGATCGACCACCACCACGCCCGGCGCCTTCGCAAGCGCCCTTCTGGCTTGATCGACGGTGATCGGGCGCTCGAACTCGATATTGATCGATTCGGCGTGGCCGATGAACACGGGCACGCGCACGCAGGTGGCGTTCACCTGAATGTCGGGGTCCATGATCTTCTTGGTCTCGACCACCATCTTCCATTCTTCCTTGGTCGAGCCGTCTTCCATGAAGACGTCGATGTGCGGAATCACGTTGAAGGCGATCTGCTTGGTGAATTTGTGCGGCTCGACCGGATCGTTGACGTAGATGGCCCTGGTCTGGTTGAACAGCTCATCCATGGCGTCCTTGCCGGCGCCCGAGGTCGACTGATAGGTCGAGACCACGACGCGCTTGATCTTGGCCAGGTCGTGCAGGGGCTTTAAGGCCACCACCATCTGGATGGTCGAGCAATTGGGATTGGCGATGATGCCGCGCTTCTTGTACTTGGCGATGGCTTCGGGATTGACCTCGGGCACCACCAGGGGAATGTCGTGCTCCATGCGGAAATGCGAGGTGTTGTCGATCACCACGCAGCCAGCGGCGGCGGCCCTGGGGCTGTGCACAGCCGAAACCTTGGCGCCGGGCGAAGACAGCGCGATGTCGATGCCCTTGAAGTCGAACTTGGCGAGGTCCTGAATTTTCAGCACTTCGTCCTCGCCGAACGACACTTCGCGCCCGGCCGAACGTTCGCTCGCCAGCGCAATCACCTCGTCGCAGGGAAAATCGCGCTCGGCCAGCGTCTGCAACATCTCGCGGCCCACATTGCCGGTGGCGCCGATCACGGCAACCCGATAACCCATTGTCCTGGTCCTTGCATCTGTCGTTAACGTAAAGGGCGGAAAAACTACTCTCTCGGGGCCGGGAATTCAATATGTGTATTTACACGACCTCAAGCGCCGGGTGCGCCCTGCGGGCGCTTGGCTCCCGCTCACAGGGATGCTCGCGAGCGGGCCTTGCCCGCTAATTACACTGGCCCAGCGAGCCTTCAGCGCAAATATGCTTACCGTCGGTCCAGATGGCGCCCGTCAGGTCGGCATAGAGGAAATCGGCCCCCAGCAGGCGGGCGCCGGTCAGGTTGGCGCCCTTCAGCGCCGCCCTGTAAAAACGCGCTCGTCTCAGGTCGGCGCCTTTGAAGCTGGCCTTGGTCAGGTCGGCCTTGGTGAAATCCGCCTCGGTGGCGTCGGCTTGGTCGAAAACTGTGTCCTTTAGGCCGGCGCTGATGAATTTGGCCCGATAAGCGTTGGCGCCGGTAAAATCACTGCCCGACAAATCGCTGCGCTGAAAGGTGGCGTCGCGCAGATTGGCCTCTTTCAGGTCACTTTTCGCCAAGTCGCGCCCATCGTGATAGCAGCGCCGCCAGTCGACGCCGGGCGCCGCCGGTTCTGCGCAGCTGTTTGTCTGCGCCAAAGCGGGCAGGCCGATCAAAAGCAAGGGCAGAAGCCAAAAAGATCTCATGAAACAAGATGTAGTCAACCGAAGGGCATTTGGCAAAGGCAGAATTGGAGGTTAAAATGGAAACCAGAAGCCAAGGAGAGAGAGATGCAAAAATCGAAGGCCGAAGAGGCGCTCAGCCAGGCCGAACAGCATTGGACGGATGGCGATATGGCCGCCGCCAGGGAAGCCTTCCGGCGCGCTAGGCTGCATTTTCACGAGGCGGGGGACAGGGGCGGCGAATCCGGCACCCTGACCCGGCTGGGCGAGCTTGAGCATCGCCAGGGACATATGAAGGCGGCCCGCGAGCTGTATGTCGAGGCGCGCACGCTGCTGACCGGCGAGGCCGATCCCCTGGCCCAGGCCGACGTGCTGATCTTGCTGGGCGAGTTGGAACGCAGCGAAAACAATCAGACTGCTGCGCGTCAGGCTCTTGAATCGGCACGAGAATTATATCATGGCGGCGGCGATTTGGGCGGCGAGACGCAAGCCTGGCTGCGCCTGGGCTGGGTGGCTTCCTCGGAGGGGCGCGAAGACAAGGCGCTCGACGCTTTCAAAAAGGCCGAGCAACTGGCCCGTCAGGCGGGCGACGATCAGGCGGGCGGGCAGGCGCTGATGGCGCTGGCCGACATCGAACGCAAGCTCAACCGCCTGGATCTGGCCCATCAGGCCATTTCGCAAGCGCTGGCTCTGTTCAAAAGCTCGGGCGACGTGCTGGACGAGGCGGCCGCCATGGCCGAGCTGGCCACCTTGGCCCGCGACGTGGGCGAACGGGTTCAGGCTGTCGAAGGCTATCAGAAGGCGGCCCATCTGTTCGCGGCGGCGGGCGATCTGAAGGGCGAGGCCCTGGTGCTGCTGGCCTTGGCCCGCTTGGAATACGGCCACGATTCGCAAGCCGCCCGCAAGGCGGCCGAACATGCGGCGCAATTGCTCGAACGCGTGGGCGACCGCGATCACATGGAGCAGGCAAAGCAGTTGTTGGCCGGGCTTTGACCCAACCCGTCCGCACCTTCGCCCAGTTCTCGGCGCATGAGGACGCCAAGACGCGCCTGCGTTCGCTGGCGCGCGATTTGGCTATCCGCGCCCTGTCGCTGGCCAGAAAGCCGGACCGAGCCGCTGGCGGCATCCGCTTTCCCTTTTGGCATCACGTGTTCGACGACGAGCGGGCGGACTTCGAGCGGCAATTGCGCTGGATGAAGCGCCATGGCGACTTCATCGGCTTTGATCAGGCCGTGGCCTTGCTGGCGTCGGGCGACAAGATCGACGGACGGTATTTTTGCCTGTCCTTCGACGACGGCTTCAAGAACGTGCTGTCCAACGGCGCGCCCATCTTGGACGCGGTCGGCGCCAAGGCGATGGTCTATCTGGCGACCGGTTATGTGGGGGAAAGCGATCCCGCCAAGCTCAGGGGCTTTTACGATCACGGCCAGTTGCTGGTCGAATTCATGGACTGGTCCGACGCCAAAGCCTGGCTGGCGGCGGGCCATGAGGTGGGGTCGCACACCCAAAAGCATGCCTGTCTGGCCCTGCTGGAAGCTGGCGGGGTCAGGGCCGAACTGGCTTCGTCGCGGGCGGACATCGAGACGAATCTGGGAATCGCATGCCGCCATTTCTGCGTGCCTTTCGGTATCGCCGGAAATCATTTCGACCGCTTGCGCGACCCAAGATTGACCAGAGATGCGGGCTATGCGTCCTTCGCCACCAGCCACCGCGGCCGCATGGGGCAGGGCGGCGATCCCTTCTTCTTGCTGCGCGATCATCTGCTGGCCAAGTCGGGGGATCATCAACTGCGCTATTTTCTGGGGGCATGATGCCGGGAATCGTTCGCCTGGCCGTTCCAGACGACGCCCAAGAAGCAACCGATCTGTTGCGAAAGCTGGGTCTGACAATGCCCGGTTGCGCAAAGACGCACTGGTCGCGCATGTGGATCAACAACCCCGCACTGGCTGGGGCCGGGCCGCATCCGCCGCTGGGCTGGGTGTTGGAAGACGACAGCGGACGCATGCAGGGCTTCTTCGCCAATATCCCCATGGCCTACTGTTTCGGGGGCAACGATGTGACGGTGGGCTGCGCCAGTCAATGGGGGGTAACGAAGGAGTGGCGTTCTCATGTGCCGCAACTGGCAGAGTGCTATTTCACGCAAAACCATAGCGATCTTTTGCTGGTCACGACCGCCATCAAGCCGACAGGGCGCATTTTTGAGCGCTTTGGCGGCATAAAGGTGCCGCAAGACGATCTCGATCGCACCGCTTTCTGGATTGGCGATGCCAAAGGGTTTCTAGCGTCGGTCCTACGAAAACAGGGCCGCAATCCCTGGCCGGCTGCCTTCCTGGCGCCGACCCTGACATTTGCGGCTTGGCTAAAGCGACGCCTGCGCAGCGATTTGCCAAGCGACGATTTCGAACCAGAAGGCGCCGCCCCTGAAATTGACGCGCTTTGGCGGGAGAAACTTCAAGAAGCGCCGCGCTTGTTGGCCTTGCGTACAGCCACCGCCCTGCGCTGGCATTATCCCAAAGAGCGCGGCGCTCAGTTCTTCGGTCTTTGGCGCAAGGGTTTGTTGCGGGGCTATGGTGTGCTGCTGGCCGACCACGCGCCCGCCATAGGGCTTAAACGTTGGCGCTTGGCCGATCTTCTGGTTCTAGAAGACGATCCGCTGGTCATCAGGGCGCTTCTCGCAGAGGCCTTCCGACGGGCGCAGCAACTCGGCGCCCATGTGTTGGAAATTAGCGGCCTACCCAAGAATCTGCGCGCCCAACTGAACTTGGGCGGAGCTTTTGAACGCCCGCTGCCGACTTGGCCCGCCTACTACAAAACCTTGAACACAAAATTTGACTTGACCCAGGAAGGCAGCTGGTACCTGACCGGCTATGACGGCGACGCGACTCTTGTTTGAATGCCCCTCAAGCGCCGGGCGGCGCATTCCATGCGCCTTGGCTTTCGCGCCATGAGGCGCGGGGCGCGTTGCGCCCAGTCGCTGCGCTCCTTATTTGAATGACCCTCAGTCGCTGGGCGGCGCATTCCATGCGCCTTGGCTTTCGCGCCATGAGGCGCGGGGCGCGTTGCGCCCAGTCGCTGCGCTCCTTGTTTGAATGACCCTCAGTCGCTGGGCGGCGCATTCCATGCGCCTTGGCTTTTGCGCCATGAGGCGCCGGGCGAGGTCGCGCCTATTTTTTCTTGCCGGTGGGCTTCTTTCTAGGCCCCAGCGGACCGGTATAGAAAACCCGGCAGTTGCCCCAGTTGGCGCTGTAGAAGAAATAGGTTTCGCCCTCGCGGGCCAGCTTTCCCGGATCGATCAGCAAATCGTGGCGTCCCTTGGGAATCACGCCCAGGACGGCCGCCCCCTCCTTGCCATTGAAAACGGCGGCCAGACGCAAGGGGCTGACCGGAATAAACTGGCCGGTACGGCAAGCCTGATCCAGTACTTGATCGGCCTTGCCCGCCGTCCAATAGGGTTTTGTCGAGCGGCTCAGCTGGATATATTCGAAGGCGTCCGGCCAGCGCGACCTTGTGGGCGGGCTTGGCACCGTGTCGGGCGGCGAGACGCGCGGCGGCGGTTGTGGCGAGGTCGGCTCGACGGTTTGGCCTAGCGCCTGAGGCGCTGAGAAAGATAAACAGAACCACCAAGACACTAAGGCGCCAAGAAGAAGGTCGTTCCTTGGTGTCTTGGCGCCTTGATGGTTCATAAAGACCTACACTCTGAAGTACTTCGCCTTCGGATGATGCAAGACGATGGCTGAGGTGGACTGTTCGGGCGTCAGCTGGTCCTCGTCGGTCAGCGCCACGCCGATGCGCTTGGCGTCCAGCAAGGCCAGCAACTGACGCTGATCGGCCAGATTGGGGCAGGCCGGATAGCCGAAGGAATAACGCGAGCCGCGATAATTCTGCTTGACCATCTCGTCGATGTCGCGGGCGTCCTCGTGTCCGAAGCCCAGTTCGTCGCGGATGCGCTTATGGACATATTCGGCCAAGGCCTCGGCCATCTCGACGCCCAGCCCGTGCAGGGCGTGATAGTCGCGGTAGCGGTCGGTCTCGAACCAGTCATGGCCGACGTCGGTCAGCTTCTGGCCAATCGTCACCACTTGCAGGGCGATGACGTCCTGTCCGTCCTCACGCACGAAATCGGCGATGCACTGACCATCCGGGCCGGGCTGGCGGGGCAGATCGAAGCGCGCCAGCTGCGCGCCCGATTCCGACAAAAGCAGAATGGCGTCGCCCTCGGATTTGGCGCGGAAATAGCCATAGGCGGCCTGCGGCAGAAGAATTTTTTCGTCCTCGCAAATGCGCAGCAGGCGATCCAAAGTTGGCCCGGCTTCCTTCTCGACCTCGGCCTTCCATTGCTCGAGCGTGCGCCCTGCCTTCTTGAAGCCCCAGTGAAACTGATAAAGCATGGTGCGGTTGAGGTAAGGCAGCAAGGCCTTGGGTTCGACGCGCTCAATCAGCCTGGCGCCGAAGAAGGGGGGCTTGGGCGCTTCGGCCAACGCCGCCAGTTCGGCCCGATGTTTGGCCACTGCGCTTGCATCGGCGACCTGGGCAGGGGCCTTGGCGGGCGCGTCCTTGGCAGGCGTTCGCCTGGGCGCATGGCTGGTCACGAAGTCGTCGAAACTGCCGCCCGCCACGCGGGCCATCAGCTCCAATCCGTCGAAGGCGTCGCGGGCATAGGCGACGCGGCCCTGCACATAGGCACTGCGGCAATCACTTTCCACGAAGTTGCGGGTCAGCGCGGCCCCGCCCAACAGCACGGGCAGATCGATGCCTGCATCCTTCATCGCCTCCAGATTCTCTTTCATGATGACGGTGGATTTGACCAACAGGCCCGACATGCCCACGGCGTCGGGCTTGTGGGCGCGCACCGCCTCGATGATGGCGTTCACCGGCTGCTTGATGCCAAGATTGACCACCTTATAGCCGTTGTTGGATAGGATGATGTCGACCAGATTCTTGCCGATGTCGTGCACGTCGCCCTTTACGGTCGCCAGCACCATCGTGGCCTTGGCCTCGCCATCCTTCTTTTCCATGAAGGGTTCAAGATAGGCGACGGCTGCTTTCATGGTCTCGGCCGACTGCAGCACGAAAGGCAGTTGCATCTTGCCCGAACCGAACAGCTCGCCCACCACCTTCATGCCTTCCAGCAGCAGCTGGTTGACGATGTCCAGGGGCTTCCATGTCTTCATGGCTTCGGCAAGATCGTCGCCCAGGCCCGTGCGGTCGCCGTCGATGATGCGCAGCTTCAAACGCTCCTCGACCGATTCCGGGCGCTCCTTCTTGACCGACACCGTCTGGCGATCCTCGAAGAAGGCGATGAAATCCTTCAGCGCCTCGGGGGAACGATCGAAGATCAGCGCTTCCGCCGCCGCCACCTCTTCTGCGGGGATTTTGTGCAAAGGCAGAATTTTCGAGGTATGCACAATGGCCGCCGTCATGCCCGCCTGCATGGCATGATCCAGGAAAACTGAATTCAGCACTTGGCGGGCGGCGGGTTTCAAGCCGAACGAGATGTTCGACAAGCCCAGCACGACGCCGCATTCGGGCAATTCGGCGCGAATGCGCCGGATGGCCTCCAGCGTCTCGATCGCCAGCTTGCGGTCGCTTTCGTTGCCAGTGCAAATGGTGAAGGTGAGCGGATCGAACAACAGGTCGCTGGCCTGCAAGCCATGCTTGTTGACGGCATAGTCGAACAGGCGGTGCGCGATCCTCAGCTTGGCGTCGGCATCCTTGGCCATGCCCTCTTCGTCGATGGTCAGCGCCACCACTGCCGAGCCGTGCTTCTTGGCTAATTGCAAGCGCTTGGCGGCGTCGCCCTCGCCATTCTCGAAATTGATCGAATTGATGACCGCCTTGCCGCCATAAAGCTCCAGCGCCGCTTCCAGCACCGGAAACTCGGTCGAATCGATGACCAGGGGGGCGGTGACGGCGCCGCGCAAACGGCTGACCACCTCGCACATCGCCGCCTTTTCGTCTTGGCCCACGAAAGCGGTGCAGACGTCCAGCGTATGCGAGCCTTCCTTCACTTGCTCCTTGGCCATGGCGGTGATGCCATCCCAGTTGGCGGCCGCCTGAAGCTCGCGGAACTGTTTCGAGCCGTTGGCGTTCAGCCGCTCGCCGATCGACAGGAAGGCGTTCTCCTGCACCATGGGAACTTGGCCATACAACGAGGCCAGCGAGGGTGCCCAATGATGCGAGCGCGTCTTGGGCTGCGGGCGCTTGGGATCGAGCGAAACCAGCATCTGATGCGTTGCGGCGATATGGGCGGGCGAGGTGCCGCAGCAGCCGCCCACGATATTGACGCCGTCCTCCAACACGAAACGCTTGTGCCAATGGGCGAAGGTTTCCGGCCCCAACGGATAGACCGCCTTGCCATCCACCACTTCGGGCAGTCCGGCATTGGGCTGCACCGAAAGGAAGCCTGGCCAGTTGGCGGCCAGCCAGCCGATATTCTCGCCCATCTCCTGCGGTCCTGTGGCGCAATTCATGCCCATCGAATCGACGCCCAGGGCTTGCATCAAGGTTGCTGCCGCCGCGATGTCGGACCCCACCAGCATGGTGCCGGTGGTCTCCACCGTCACCTGCACGAAGATGGCCAGCCTTGCCTGCGCCTTCTCTCTGGCGATCTTGGCGGCATTGACGGCGGCTTTGATCTGCAAAGGGTCCTGACAGGTCTCGATCAGCACCGCATCGGCCAGGCCCGCGATCAGACCTTCCATCTGCGTGACATACGAGGCTTCCAGTCGCGCGTAATCGATATGCGCCAGCGTGGGCAGCTTGGTGCCGGGGCCGATTGATCCCAGCACATAGCGTTTGCGCCCATCGCCCTTGAATTTGTCCATCGCCTCACGGGCCAGTTCGGCCGAGCGCTTGTTCAGCTCGAAGGCTTCGGCTTCAAGGCCGAATTCGGACAAGGTCGTTGGCGACGCGCCGAAGGTGTTGGTTTCCACCATGTCGGCGCCAGCCTCGAAATAGGCTTGGTGGATGGCGCGCACCACGTCGGGACGCGTGCGGGTGAGAATGTCGGTGCAATTCTCGTGGCCGTCGTAATCCTCCAGGGTCAGATGCCGGGCCTGGACCTGCGTGCCCATGGCGCCGTCGCACAGCAAGACCTTGCTTTTCAGGGCTTCGAGAATGTCGGACATGATCATTGCTCCTTCGGGCGAACGCCCAGGATATGGCAGATGGCGAAAACCAAGTCGGCGCGGTTCAGTGTGTAGAAATGGAAATGTTCGACGCCTTCGCCAGCCAGGGCGCGGCATAGTTCGGCGGTGACGGTGGCGGCGACCAGCCTTCTGGTGTCGGGGTCGTCGTCCAGTCCCTTGAACAGATCGGCCATCCAGGCGGGCACGTTGGTGCCGCAGGCCGCCGAGAATTTCTGCACCTGGGCGAAATTGGTCACCGGCAGAATGCCGGGTACGATGGGCACTTGGATGCCCGCCTTGCGGGCGCGTTCCAGGAATCTCAGATAAGTCGATGTCTCGAAGAAATACTGGGTGATGGCGCGGGTCGCCCCGGCATCGATCTTGCGCTTCAGATTGTCGAGATCGGCCTCGGCGCTAGCCGCCTCGGGATGGGTTTCCGGATAGGCGGCAACACTGATTTCGAAATCGGCGATGCGCTTCAAACCCTTCACCAGATCGACGGCATAGGCGTAGCCGTCCGGGTGGGGTTGGTACTTGCCGCCGTCGGGCGGATCGCCCCGAAGCGCCACGATGTGGCGAACGCCCTCCTGCCAGTAAAGGCGCGCCACGTCGTCCACTTCGGCTTGGCTTGCGGCAACGCAAGTCAAATGCGCCGCCGGGGCCAGGCCCTTCTCGCGCTTCAAGCGCAGAACCGTGTCGTGGGTGCGTTCCCGCGTCGAGCCGCCGGCGCCATAGGTGACCGACACGAAACCCGGCTGCAAGGGGGCCAGACGCGCCACGCTCTCCCACAACTGTTCTTGCATCTTCTCGGTCTTGGGCGGGAAGAACTCGAACGAAACGGAAACTGAAAGCGGCAAGATGCGTTCGGAAACGGTCACGAATTGGGTCCTTTGTCGGTTGCTTCGGCGGGCTGCGGTTTGGCCGCCAGCCAGATGGTGACGGCAAGCGGGCGTCCAGGCAAGGTCCGGGTGTCGTAAGGGATCAGACCGGCTTCGCGCAAGGCCTCTTCCAACTCGGCGGCGGCGAATCCCAGGCGGCGGTGCTGATGCTCAAGGCGCAAGACCTCCAGATCGTGCGGGGCAAGGTCGATGACGGCCAGCCTTCCGCCGGGCGCTAGGATGCGCGCCGCTTCAGCCAGCAGCTGCTCGGGATGGGGGGCGAAATGCAGAACCTGATGAATCAGCGCCAGATCGAAACTGGTGCTTTTAAGGGGCAGGTGAGTCAGATCGGCATGTCTGAGATCGACGTTCCGGATGCCTCGCGCCTCGAGTTTCAGGCGCGCGACGTCCAACATCTCGCGCGAGCCGTCGATGCCTGCCGCCTGAACGACATGCGGCGCGAACAGTTCCAGCATGCGTCCCGTGCCGGTGCCGATATCGGCCAGACGCTTTGGCTGGTGCCCCAACAGCGCGTCCAACAGGGTGCGTTCGATCACCGCGTCATCGACATGCAGCGAGCGCAGCGCGTCCCAGCGTCTGGCATTGGCCGCAAAATAGGCGCTGGCCTTTTGCGCGCGGCGTTGGCGCAAGTCCTTAAGGCGCCCCCGGTCACTTGCCAATTCTGGATCCTGCTGGGGCAAAAGGGCCGCCAAGCGCTCGGCCAGGGGGCTGGAGGGGGTCAAGCGGTAGAAGACGGAAGCGCCGTCGCGATTGCGCACCAGCAAGCCCGATTCGGCCAGCAATTTCAGGTGGCGCGACACCCTTGGCTGGCTTTGCCCCAAGATCTCGACCAGTTCGCCGACCGACAAGGCCTCGCCTTCGCACAGCGACAACAGGCGCAGTCGAGTCGGGTCCGCCGCCGCCTTCAAGGCGGCTAGCAAGTCTGCAAGGCTGGCTGGTCCGGCAGAACGGCCTAATTTGTGGTCAGTCATTATGTACATATAAACATGTCTTTATGTAATGGGCAAGTCGAATCACTCAACGACTCGTAATCAAGGGCTTCTGGCTGTGGCACGATGGCAACAGTGATGCAGAGAGGCTTCAGACCCCCTAGGTGGTTCTGGAAAGCCGTTGCGGGTTATGCTAATCGAAACGCTAAGAATGCGGGACGTGGGTGTCTGATCCCTGTCTGAACGAGCAACGGAGTTTTAACGCCGTTGAGGGAAAGTCGTGTTATAGTCTGGCTTCAAGCGCTGCCGCGCGGATGGCCTCCAATGTGTCGATCGAAAGCAGGGGACCTATGAAGAGCAATAAAACGAAGACATTCGCCTCCAGCTCCGCCGTTTCACTCTTCGCGCTGGCTCTTCTGGCCGGTTGCGCCGCCGCCCCTGAGGCTGGCGACAAGGAAGCTCAGGCCGAGTGGAAGCAGATCAACGATCCCGCCGAGCCGACCAACCGCAACATTCATGGTTTCAACAAGGGCGTTGACGACAACGCTTTGAAGCCGATGGCCGAGGGATATCGCGAATATGTGCCGGGCAACTTCCGCACCAATATTCGCAACGTGCTGACCAATCTGGGCGAGCCGGTGACGGCGGTGAACGACCTGCTGCAGGGCGAATTCCTGCGCGCCGCTTCGGCAGTCGGCCGCTTCTGCGTGAACAGCACTTTCGGCTTCCTGGGCATGGGCGATGTCGCCGGCGGCGGCGGCATGGAGCATCACAGCGAAGACTTCGGCCAGACGTTGGCCGTTTGGGGCGTCGGCGAAGGGCCTTATATGGTCCTGCCGATCCTGGGACCCTCGAATCCGCGCGACGCCACGGGCTTCGTCGTTGATCGCTTCTTAGACCCAATCAGCTGGGTGATGCCGTCGATGCCGCTGGTCGCTTCGGTCGGCAAGGGCACGGTAGAGGCGGTCGACAAGCGCGAGAAATACATCGATCCTCTGAACGAGATTCAGCGCACGTCGCTTGATTACTACGCTTCTCTGCGCAGCCTTTATCGCCAGAAGCGGGCCGATGACATCCTCAACGGCAAGAAGGGTCCGATGATGCCTGCTCCCGGTCTTGCCTATGAAAGCAAGTCTGGCCAAGCTGGCAACTGAGGCCTCGATCCATCTCGGGGGAGAGTGGTGAGGGCAGACGGACGTCCGCGCTTTTGCGGGCGCGCCGTGCCCTGTAAATGAACCGGTCATGCAACTCGGGTGGAATTGACGCATCATGAACAAGCTTCTGCTTAACGCCTCGTTGGCTTTCGCCCTGGCGGCTTCCTGCTTTGTGGGCTTGCCCGCCAGCTCTTCGGAACTGGCCAATGGCGCGAAAACATTCGTCGCCCAACTGTCCGACCGCGCGGTCAATCAGATCGGCAAGGCGCAAGTCAGCGAGGAAGAGCGCGCCAACCGCGTGCGCGCCCTGATGCAAGACAGTTTCGACATTCCCTGGATCTCCCGTTTCGTGACCGGGCGCGTGGGCGCCGCCGCCACCGAGGCCGCCCGCAAGGAGTTCGAGCAGGTTTTTCTCGACTATCAGGTTTACACCTGGACCAAGCGCTTCAAGGATTATGGCGGCCAGACCCTGACGATCGGCAGCGCCATGCCGCCAGATGAGTCGGGCGAAGTCTCGGTGGACAGCCGACTGGTCGATCCGGCTGGCAAGCCGCCGGTGAATGTGACTTGGCGGGTGCGCCCCGAAGGCGGCAGCTACAAGGGCGTCGATATCGTCGTCGAAGGGGTGAGCATGCGGATCACCATGCAGTCCGATTACCGCTCTCTTTTGCAGCGGCAAGGCCTGCCCGGTCTGACCGCGGCGCTCAAGGAAAGGGTCGACGGCATCCGTTCCGGCAAGTTCGAAGTGCCGCCCCTGAAGGCCGGAACGGCAAAATAGCTTAAAAAAGCCGGGTTTTTCCCCGTTATCCACAACCCGCCCCCCTGGACGCCAGGGGAGTGGCGCTCTACACTCCGTCCCCCATCGGATAGAGGGATTTTGCGCGTGATCCGTCGATATCAGCTTGCATTCGCGGCGCTGCTGGCGCTTTTCGGTTTTCTGGGGGCGCCCGCCAGGGCCGCCAATCCCATGGATGAGATTGCGTTGGGCAAGCCCGACGCCAAGATCACCATCATCGAATATTTTTCGATGACCTGTTCGCATTGCGCCACTTTCGAAATCGAAACCCTGCCCGAGCTGCGCAAGGCCTGGATCGATACCGGCAAGGCGCGCTTCGTTTTCAGGGATTTCCCGCTTGATCAAGTGGCGCTGCTCGCGGCGCAGCTGGGCCGTTGTCTGGCGGCCGACAAGGGCGCTGAAACCTACGCACGCTTCGTCTCCCTTCTGATGAAGGGTCAGCAGAGCTGGGCAATCAGCAAGGATCCGATCCAGTCGCTGGGCGCTTCGGCGCGGCTGGCCGGGATGAGCAAGGAGAGGATCGAATCTTGCGTTCTAGACAAGAAGCTGGAAAACGACATTTTGCAAAGCCAGCTTGATGCTCAGAAGAAATACGGCATCAGATCGACCCCCAGCTTCGTCGTCAACGGCAAGCTCTATAGTGGCAGCATGACATTCGAGCAATTCGACAAAGTGCTTAAGGGGCAGTGATCGGATGATCCAGTTCGAGAGCATCCGGCTCACGGGCTTCAAGTCCTTTGTCGATCCGTCCGAGCTTGTGATCGAGCCGGGACTGACCGGCGTGGTCGGCCCCAACGGATGCGGCAAATCGAATTTGGTCGAGGCGTTGCGCTGGGCGATGGGCGAGACATCGGCCAAGCAGATGCGCGGCGCCGACATGGACGACGTGATTTTCGGCGGCACCCAGTCGCGACCGGCGCGCAACATCGCGGAAGTGCTGATCACGCTCGACAATCGCGCCCGCGTGGCGCCCGCCATGTTCAATGAGCATGACCGGCTGGAAGTCCTGCGCCGCATCGAGCGTGGCCAGGGGTCGCATTACAAGGTCAATGGGCGCGAAGTGCGCGCCCGCGACGTGGCGCTTTTGTTCGCCGACGCCGCCACAGGCGCCCGCTCGACGGCCATGGTCAGCCAGGGGCGCATCGGCGCCATCATCAACGCCAAGCCCGCCGACCGCCGCTCGCTTCTGGAAGAGGCGGCGGGCATTTCGGGCCTGCATACGCGCAGGCACGAAGCGGAAATCCGCTTAAAGGCCGCCGAAGCCAATCTGTCGCGCCTGGACGACGTGCTGGTCACTTTGGAAGCGCAGATGCAAAGCCTGTCCAAACAGGCCAAGCAAGCGTCGCGCTACCGCACCATCAACGACCAAATCCGCTCGGTGGAAGCCAGGCTCTTGCATCTGCGCTGGCAGCAGGCGATCGACTCGCTCGACGCCGCCGAGGCGGGCATGCGCGACATCGAGGTCGAGGTGGGCGCGCGCACCGGCGAGGCCGCCCAGGCCGCCACCCGTCAGGCCGAAGCCGCCGCCTCTCTGCCCCAGCTTCGTCAGACCGAGGCCGAGGCTTCGGCGCGTTTCCAGCGCCTGCTGGTGGCGGGCGAACAATTGGACGCCGAGGAAAAGCGCGTTGCCGAAGCCAGGGCGGAAATTTCAAGGCGACTGTTGCAGATTGCCGAAGACCGGGCGCGCGAAGAGGCCAGAACGCAAGACGCCGCCAGCGCGCTGGAGCGCTTGTCGGGCGAGCGGCAAAACCTGATTCAGGCAGGCGAGGGCGAGGAACAGGCCCAGGCCAAGGCCAAGGAGCAATTGTCCCAGGCGGCCCAGGTCGTGAACGCCACCGAGTCGGAATTGTCGCAACTGACCGAACGGGTCGCCGCCCAGGAAGCCAGACGCGCCGCCCTGGAACGCCGCAAGAGCGAAATCTCGGAACGTTTGGCCCGTCTGAAGGCCAGGGCCGAGGAATTGGGCCGCCAGATTGCCGCCTCGGAAGCTGAGGCGGCGCAAGATTCGGAAGTGATCGCCGCCGAAGCGCGCATTGCTGCGGCGGCAGGCGCGCTCGACGAGGCGCGTGGCCAGTTGGAAGGCAGCGAGAAGCTGCTGGAACAAACCAGCCAAGCGCGCAGTCAGGCCAGAACCCGCCTGCAGGACGAAGAAGCCCAGATGAGCCGCCTGAAGGCCGAGGCCGAGGGCTTGAAGGCTTTGCTGTCGGCGGGCAAGCGCGAAGGCACGCCCATCCTTGACGCCGTTTCCGTGGCGCCGGGCTATGAAGCTGCCCTGGGCGCCGCGCTGGGCGAGGATTTGGAAGCGCCCGCCGATGACAGCTCGCCCCATCGCTGGAGCCGCCTTGATCCTTACGCCGAACCGCAGCCCTTGCCTGTCGGCGTCCGGCCTTTGTCCGAACTGGTCAAAGCTCCGCCCGAATTGGCTAGGCGCCTAAGCCAGACCGGCCTGACCGAAAACGGCGCGCATCTGGCGGCTTCGCTCAAGCCCGGTCAACGCTTGGTCAGTGCCGAGGGGGCGCTTTGGCGCTGGGACGGTTTCGTGATCGCGGCGGGTGCGCCCAGCGCCGCCGCCACAAGGCTGCAAACGCGCAATCGTTTGGCCGAGGTGGATGGGCTGATGCAGTCCGCCCAGGCCGCGCTGGCCAGCGCGCAAAGCGAGGACAAAAGTGCTCAGGACGCGGCGCAGGCCGCCCAGGACGCGGCCCGGCTGGCTCGCGAGCGGGTGCGCCACGCCGAAGCCGAACAACAAAACGCGACCAGGGCGCAGGCCCAGTTGATGGAACGCGCCCAGGCCAGGGCCAGCAAGCTGGCTGGCCTGAAGGCGCAGGCAAGCCAGATCGAGGGCGATGTGGCCGAAGCCGAAAGCCAACTGGACGAGGCGACCAAGCAGGTGGCGGAATTGCCCGATCCCTCGACCGGACGCCAGGAAGCGGCCAGTCTGCGCGACCGTTTGGGGGCCGAGCGGTCCGCCTTGCTGGAAGCCAGGGCGGCGCATGACCGTTTGATGCGCGAAGCGGGCGAGCGTCAGCGCCGTCTGGAAAGCGTCAATCTGGACATCGAATCTTGGAAAAGCCGCGAGGCCGAGGCTTTGGGCCACCGTCAGGCCCTCGACGTTCGTCAGGCCGAAGCGGCTGGTGAGGAAGCTAGGCTGGCCGCGCTGCCCGGCGAGATTGCCGAAAAGCGCGAGCGTTTGCTGACCGAAAAGCAAACGGCGGAAACCGTCCGGCGCGAGGCGGCCGATGCGCTGACCGTGGCCGAGACGGCCTTGCGCGAAGCCGACAAGGCCCTGAAGACCGCCGAGTCGGAATTGGCCCGCGTGCGAGAAGAGCGCGTGCGCAAGGAAGCCGCCATCGAGCAAGGCAAGCAGACCTGCCGCACGGTGGCCGAGCGGATCGCCGAGCGTCTGGAATGCCGTCCCGAGCAGATTGCCGAAGTGGCCGACATCGCGCCCGACGAAAAACTGCCCGAACCCGACGAACTGGATCGCAAGCTGGAGCGACTGGTGCGCGAGCGCGACGGCATGGGGCCGGTCAATCTGCGCGCCGAAACCGAATCGGAAGAGCTGGGGCTGCAAATCAATTCGCTGAAGACCGAGCGCGAAGACCTGATCAACGCCATCGCAAGGCTGCGCCAGGGTATTTCGGAACTTAACCGTGAAGGGCGCGAGCGCCTGCTGGCCTCGTTCAAGGCGGTGGACCAGCATTTCCGCGAGCTGTTCGTGCGCCTGTTCGGCGGCGGGCGCGCCCATCTGACCCTGACCGAGGCCGAAGACCCGTTGGATTCGGGCCTGGAAATCATGGCCAGCCCGCCCGGCAAGAAGATGCAGGTGCTCAGCCTGCTTTCGGGCGGCGAGCAGGCCCTGACCGCTCTGGCCCTGTTGTTCGCCGTGTTCCTCACCAATCCCGCCCCCATCTGCGTGCTGGACGAAGTGGACGCCCCCTTGGACGACGCCAACGTGGACCGCTTTTGTTCGCTTTTGTCGCAGATCACCGAAAGCTCGAAGACGCGCTTCATGGTGGTCACCCATCACCGCATGACCATGGCCCGCATGGACCGCCTGTTCGGCGTCACCATGTCCGAAAGGGGCATCTCGCGACTGGTCTCGGTCGATCTTCGCACTGCCGAAAGACTGCGCGACGCGGTGTTGTAGAAGCCTTTCTACGTGGGCTTTTTGGCAAATAGTGCGGCGCAGCGAAAAGGGGTTTTGGCGCTTGACACCCAAAGGGGTAGGACGCTATTGTGCGACCCGCTTTCGGGGCGGCTTCGCGGCCCGAAAAGCGGCTTGCGTTTCTTGAGGGTGGCGGCCATGGGCGACGACGCTTCTTCCCCGACCCCAAAGGAAATCGAGGCCCGGCTGCGAAAGTTGCATGCCGAGGGCGGACAGCAAGGCGCTTCTTCGGACAAGAACGGCCCGGACCCATCGTCGATGACGGCGGGACTGGGGGTTGCGATGCGCATCGGCGTCGAATTGGTTTCGGCGCTGATGGTCGGAGTGGGGATCGGCTTCGGGCTTGATTACCTCTTCGATACCAAGCCCTGGTTGATGTTGGTGTTTTTCTTCGTAGGTTCCGCCGCCGGAATCATGAATGTCTGGCGGGTGGTTTCGGGGCAGGGCTTTACGGCCGGTTACCGGGATCAAACAGGGGGCGACGACAAGAAGGACAATGCGAAGCGCTAGCCGTCGGTTGGCGCGGTTGAGGACGAGAAGATAAGGATCGCAAACTGTGGCCAGTCCGCTGCATCAGTTCGAAGTGACGCCCTTGATCCCCATCCATATCGGGGGCGTCGATCTGTCCTTCACCAATTCCTCGGCCTTCATGGTGGCCGCCGTGGGCGCCGCCGCCTTGTTCTTCATTTACGGATCGAAGGGCCGCGCTCTGGTGCCGGGCCGCTGGCAGTCGCTGGCCGAGCTGACCTATGAATTCGTGGCCGGCATGGTGCGCGAGAATGTGGGGCAGGAAGGGCGCAAATATTTTCCCGCCGTGCTCTCGCTGTTCTGCTTCATCCTGTTTTGCAATTTGCTGGGCCTGCTGCCCTATTCCTTCACCGTAACCAGCCACATCGTCGTCACTTTCGCGCTGGCCTTCACCGCCTTCATCGGCGTGACGCTGGTCGGCATCATGCGCCATGGGCTGCATTTCTTCTCGCTGTTCGTGCCTTCGGGCGTGTCGCCGGTGTTGCTGCCGCTCTTGATCCCGATCGAGATCGTCTCGTACCTCTCGCGCCCGGTCAGCCTGTCGGTTCGTCTGTTCGCCAACATGATGGCGGGCCACACGATGATGAAGGTGTTCGCCAGCTTCATCCTGCCGCTGGGCGTGTTCGGCATCGCGCCTTTCGCCATTGACGTGGTGCTGACCGGCTTCGAGTTCGGCATCGCCATCATTCAGGCTTACATCTTTACCGTGCTTACCTGCCTTTATCTGCACGACGCCGTGCATCTGCACTGAAGGCTAAGAACATTTCTGCCCAACGTTAACTGTAAGGAACTTAGACGATGGAAGTTGCAGCCGCAAAATTGATTGGCGCCGGTTTGGCCGTGATTGGCCTGGGTGGCGTGGGTGCCGGTATCGGCCAGATCTTCGCGACCCTGGTCTCGTCGGTGGCCCGCAATCCGGCCGCCAAGCCGCAGGTTCAGGGCTTGGCCTTCATCGGCTTCGCGCTGGTGGAAGCGGTGGCTCTGTACGCGCTCGTGATCGCGTTCCTGATCCTGTACGCTTTTTAATTAGCTCCGTATCTTCCGGCCCGGACCGCCACATGCTGGCGGCTCCGGGCGGATTAGAGGACGTGCCATGCCTCAGCTGAATATCGCCATGTTTCCCACCCAGCTTTTCTGGCTGGCTGTCTGCTTCGTGGCGCTGTACCTGATGGTCAGCTACGTGATCGTGCCGCGCCTTGGCTCGGTGCTTGATGAACGCCAGCGCCGCATCGACGACAATCTCGAGCGGGCGACCGAATTGAAGGCCGAGGCCGAAACCGCCATCGCCGTCTATGAGAAGGCGCTGGCCGAGGCCAGATCGAAAGCCCAGGAAACCTTGCGCGAAAAGACGGCGGCCATGCAGGCCGAAGCCGAGACGCGTTCGCGTTCGTTAAGTGAAAAGCTGGCGGCTGAAATCAAGGCGGGCGAAGCTCGCGTGGCGGCAGCCAAGGAAGCGGCCATTCAGGGCGTGCGCGGATTGGCCGCCGAAGTGGCGGGCGATCTGGCTTCGCGCCTGACCGCTGGCGCGGTGGATGGGGCCAAGGCCTCGACCGCGGTCGATAGCGTGATGGGGAGCCGCTGATGTTCATTTCCCAAGCCTTTGCCGCCGACGCCGGGCACGCCGCCGCCGCTCCTTTCTGGCAGGCGCCCGAATTCTTCGTGATGCTGGCCTTCTTCGTGATGATCGGCTTGGCTCTAAAGCCGGTGTCGCGCGCCTTAGCTTCGGCGCTCGATCTTCGGGCCGAAAAGATCAAGGCCCGGCTCGACGACGCGCAGAAGCTGCGCGAAGACGCCCAGGAAATGCTGGCCCGCTATCAGCGCCGCCAAGCCCAGGCGCTGAAGGAAGCCGAGGAAATCGTCGCCCATGCGCAGGCCGAAGCCGAACGCTTGTCAAAGCAGGCGGCCAAGGATCTGGAAGAAACGCTCAAGCGGCGCGAGCAGCAAGCTATGGAGCGCATCGCCCAGGCCGAAGCCAAGGCGGTGAAGGAAGTGCGCGATATCGTGGTCGATATCGCCACGCAAGCCGCCGAGAAGGTGATCCGCGAACAATTGCCCGCCCAGGCCGCTTCGTCGCTGATCGACGCCGCCATCAAGGAAGTGGGCGTCAAGCTGAACTAGATTTAGGCGGCATTGAATTGCGAAAAGGCCGGGTGAATGCCCGGCCTTTTTTATAGCCTGCCCAGCCAGATCAGCACGGCGAAGAACAGCGCCAGCAGGGCGAAGGTGGCCAGGATGCGCCATTTCCCCGGCGGCTTCTTGCTCTCGAACGGGCAGTTGCAATTTGGTTCGTTCATCCGAAAATCGCCAGTCCGATCAGCCACAACAAAAACAGCAGACTGCCCGCCAAGGGCACCGCGGCCAGGCCAAGGCAGCCGCTAAGAGGGCCGGATTTGGCGCCGCTATTTGCCATCCAGCTCCCACACGGCGGGCGCTCGCCACAAGCGCGACTTCAACAGCATGCGTTCATACAGCATTTCCTTGGGCGCCCTGTCGAAGAAGCGGTCGAACAATTCTTCCTGGCTTTGCGCGTCGGCCACACCCGCCCCTTGATCGACCCGCATCAATTCTTGGAACTTGTCCTTTGGATAATCGAGGCCCGACCATTCCAGATCGTCATATTGGGGCACGAAGCCAAGGGGGCTTTCCACCGCCTTGGCACGGCCATGCACGCGCTCGACGATCCATTTCAGCACGCGCATATTCTCGCCGAAGCCCGGCCACATGAACTTGCCCCGCTCGTCCTTCCGAAACCAGTTGACGCGGAAAATCGGCGGCGGGTAATTCACCTTGCGGCCCATATCCAGCCAGTGATTGAAGTAATCGGCCATGTTGTAGCCGCAGAAGGGCAGCATGGCGAAAGGGTCGCGCCGGATGGCGGCCTGGCCGACGGCGGCGGCGGTGGCTTCCGATCCCATGGTCGCCCCCAGATAGACGCCATGCGTCCAGTTGAAGGCCTGCAGCACCAAAGGCGCGTTCTTGCTGAGGCGTCCGCCAACGATGAAGGCCGAGATCGGCACGCCCTGGGGATCATCCCAGCCGGGATCGGTCGAGGGACATTGCTGCAAGGGGGCAGTGAAGCGGGCATTGGGGTGGGCGGCCAGACGCCCGCAGTCGGGGGTCCAGTCCTGTCCCAGCCAATCGGTCAGATGGGCGGGCGGCTGGTCGGTCATGCCCTCCCACCACACGTCGCCGTCATCTGTCAGCGCCACATTGGTGAAGATGCTGTTGGCCGAGCAGGACGCCATGGCGTTGGGATTGGTGGCGGCACCGGTGCCCGGCGCCACGCCGAAAAATCCGGCCTCGGGATTGATGGCGTAGAAGCGTCCGTCGGCACCGGGCTTGATCCAGGCGATGTCGTCGCCGATGGTGTGAATCTTCCAGCCTTCGAATCCTTTAGGCGGCACCAGCATGGCGAAATTGGTCTTGCCGCAAGCCGAGGGAAAGGCGGCGGCGACATAGGTTTTCTCGCCCTGGGGCGATTCGACGCCCACGATCAGCATATGTTCGGCCAGCCAACCCTGGTCGCGGCCCATCGAACTGGCGATGCGCAGCGCGAAACATTTTTTGCCCAGCAAAGCGTTGCCGCCATAGCCCGAACCGTAAGACCAGATGGCGCGTTCTTCAGGGAAATGCGAGATGTAGATGCTGTCAGGATTGCAAGGCCAAGGCACGTCGGCTTGGCCCGCCGACAGCGGCATGCCCACCGAATGCAGGCAGGGCACGAAATCGCCGTCCTTGCCCAGCACGTTCAGCACCGCTTGGCCCATGCGGGTCATGATGCGCATGTTCACGCAGACATAGGGTGAATCGGTGATCTCGACGCCAATATGGGCGATGTCGGACCCCAGCGGCCCCATCGAGAAGGGCACCACATACATGGTGCGCCCTCGCATGCAGCCATCGTAAAGACCCGTCATCAGGGCCTTCATCTCCTTGGGGTCCATCCAATTGTTGGTGGGACCCGCATCGCCACGGTTGTGCGAACAGATGAAGGTGCGGTCTTCGACCCTGGCGACATCCTTGGGGTCGGAACGGACCAGATAGCTGTTGGGGCGCTTGGCGTCGTTCAGGCGGATCATGGCGCCCTGTTCGATCATCTGGGCGCAAAGCTGGTCATATTCGCCCTGACTGCCGTCACAGATATGGATCTTGTCGGGGCGGCACAGTCTGGCGGCCTCGTCGATCCAGGCCAGCAGCCTGGCATTCATCGTGGTTCCGCCCAGAAGGCCCGCTTCTCCCATGATCCTCGTCTCCCATGTTGAACGGCTTGCATCCGTTCTAACATGGGTAGGTCGGGTAGGGTGAACAAGAAAAAAAGTTCTAAAGAACCCCACCCAGGTAGGAGTCGTAATCCTTGACCTGTGCGCCATCCAGACAGGCTTTGATGATCTTGGCACCCAGGGGATCAAGCGTGGATTCGCTTAAATAGCCGACGATCTCTTGCTTGAAGAAGGCTTCCAGCATGGCGGCCCCGGCGTCATAGGCCTCGATGCCCATTTCAAGTTGGTTTTCGGTGCGCAAGAACCAGGTGGGGATCTGGTAGCCCTCGACCAGCATGGAATTCAGCGCATAGCCCAGCAGGGGCGAACGGGCGGGCACGATTTGATCGGCCCTGAATTTTGCGCCGCCTCGGCGGGCCAGATATTCGCGGGCGATCATCTGGCCGTTGAAGCCCACTTTCCAGGCCCCGATATGCTGGTTGGGAATCAGAACATGGCGGGTGGCCTCGCAATCGCGAATTTGATCAAGCAGCAGATTGGCGTAATCCACCTTGCGCCCGGTGGCGAAGGGCCAGAACGAGCCGACGCCCTCGCTGACCAGCCCGTCGGCGGCGGCGATGATCGACGGATTGCCGTGGCCTCTGGGGGCGACCAGACGCCACAACCAGGCGATGGCGGGCGGCAGCAAATGCAACAGGCCGATGATGCCGTAGCTGGGAGCTTCCTTGGTGCAAGGCGGGCAGCGCACGCCGAAACTGCGCACATCGACTTCCACCGGCTCGTTGACGATGCGGTGAATGATGCTGCGCGGCAAGATCACACGCGGATTCGAGCAGCGCTTGCCGGGCGCATCCTCGATATGATCCCAGGGCAGGCAGGTCGCTCCCGGCACGCCCTCGACATTCAAGAACACCAACGGCTGCTCAGGGTGCATGCACATGCGCTCGATCTCGGGATTGGCGCCGTAGCGGCCGATGCCGTCGACCCGCACGAACCAAGCATTCTCGGCGTCGGTGACCACCAGCTTCTTGTGCAGGCCCTGATGGGCGGGGTGGCATAGCGCCATATCGTCGGTGACTGGTTCCAACGAGCAATTCTGTCCCAAGGGAACCCGGCGCTGTTCGCCGGTCACTACATTGGTGCCCAGCGGCAAGCGCCCGTCTTCTTCGCGGGTGGGATATTCCAGCATCTCGGATTTGCCGCCGCCCGAAGCGCCCTCATGCATGATGGTGAGCGGGCAATCATAGGGTGTCACCACCCGCACCGCCGAAGCGTGCGCCGTCACCCAGCCCTCGCTTTCGCCCAGATCGAGCAGCACGCCGTAAATGCCCTTCTTGGCGCTGGGACCGGGGTAAAGATTGAGCGCAAACACTTCGTGGCAAGCGTCCATGCGGTTATGCACCACAACTTGCTTGCCCTTGCAGTGGGTATGGCGAAAGGGCGGGGCCAGATACAAGATGGCCTTGGGGGAGAAACCGTCGCGCAACTCGCAGACGCGGACCATGCCTTGCAGGTCGGTCAGCGCCGCCGCGAAGAAGGCGGCGTTGGCCGGGCCTACGAACAAGGCGTCGTGATCGATGCGCCCCGATCCTGCCGAGAAGGGAATGCAGATCAATTCCTGGCTTCCCAGCCAATCGAACATCTCGTCGCGCAGGTTTGCGAAAGGATAGCCGAAGCGCTCGGCAAAGCGCGGCTTGTCGGTAGGCAGATCGTCGCCAATCGCCATCGTGTCGGGATCGCGCCTGCGCATATAGGGTTCTGGATAATTGGCGGCGACGCCGTTCTTGCAGCGCACGATGTCGGCTTCGGTCACCATTCCCTGTCCGGGAACGTCATAGGCCACGGTGAATCGGTCCTGGCCCGTGCCGCCCAGCGCCATATCGAGCAATTGCGAGCGTGACGTCGGCCAGATCACCTTGGGCGATTTCTTCAAGGCGCGGGCAAGATCGGGCAGATGCTCCAGCCAGGGCAGGTCGGGCACCAGACATTCGGCTTTCGACATTTCATTCATGGCGTCACCCCTTTGCAGGTGAACCACAGTTAGCGCAAGGGAATTGGCCGCGGCACACCCGGGGCGGGTGGGACTGCGCTCTCTTTTCGGGGAGGGATTTGTGATACGATGCCAGCCTGCAAGAAAGGACAACTCGATGCTCGCCATCCATCAACTGCTGGCCTTCAACGACAATTACATCCACGTAGCGCTGGACGAAGCCAGCGGCGAGGGTGCGGTGATCGATCCCGGTGATGCCGAACCGGTGCTGCGGGCGGCTGGCCAGAATGGTTGGAAGCTGACGCAGATTTGGACCACCCATCACCATGCCGATCATGCGGGCGGAACGGAAGAACTGAAGGCGAAGCTGGGGCTGAAGGTTTTCGGCGCCGCTATCGATGCGCACCGCCTGCCCGGTCTCGATGTGGGGCTTAAGGATCAAGACGAGTTGCAACTGGGCGAACATCGGGCCAAGGCGCTGTTCGTGCCCGGCCATACGTCGGGACATCTGGCCTATTGGTTCGAAGAGGATAAACTTCTGTTTCCGGGCGACACGCTGTTCGCCATGGGATGTGGGCGATTGTTCGAGGAACCGGCCGAGGTCATGTGGGCCTCGCTGTCGCGTCTTAAGGCGTTGCCGGGCGACACGCTGGTCTATTGCGCCCACGAATATACGCTGGCCAATGGACGATTCGCCAAAACCATCGAGCCGGAAAACGAATCCCTTCTCTTGCGCCTGAACGAGGCGCGGGCCATGCGCGACAAGGGGCTGTCCACCGTTCCCTTCCGCCTCGATCTGGATCTGGCGACCAATCCGTTCCTGCGCGCAGGCTCTGCCCCGGCCTTCGCCGACCTGCGCCGCCAAAAGGACGTTTTCAAATGAGCCAGGAAGAGGTGCTGTCCTTTCTGGCCGATCCCGCCAGCTATGGATTGGCGGCGGGCGAGAAGATTGAGCGCATCGATACGCACATTTCGGCGGTGTTTCTGGCGGGCGACAAGGCCTACAAGCTGAAGAAGGCGGTCAAGCTGCCTTTCCTCGACTTCTCGACGCTTGAAGCGCGCCAAACATTTTGCCGCGCTGAGTTGACGGTCAATCGGCGCACGGCGCCCGATCTGTATCTGGGGGTCGAACCGCTGGTCAGGCGCGCCGACGGAACGCTCGGTTTTGGCGGCGAGGGCGAGGTCGCCGACTGGCTGGTGGTGATGAAACGCTTCGATCAGGAGGAGCGGCTGGATCGCCTGTCGGCCATGGGCGAACTTGACCGCCACGCCATGATGGAGCTGGCCGAAGTGGTGGCCGATTTTCACGTCAAGGCGCCGCATCGTTCCGACTATGGCGGTGTGGCCGGTCTGGCCCATGTGATCGGCACCAACGATTCCACATTCGCCGAAACCGATTTGCCGCGCGACTGCACGCTGCGCCTGACCCAGCATTCGATGGAGCGCCTTAGCGAGTGCGCCGAAATTCTGGAGGCCAGACGCCAACAAGGCTATGTGCGCCGCGTCCATGGCGATCTGCATCTGGGCAACGTGTTTCGCCACCAAGGCAAGCCGGTGCTGTTCGATGCCATCGAATTCAACGAGGATTTCGCCTGCGTCGATACTTTGTTCGATCTGGCCTTCCTGCTGATGGACCTTGATCACGGCGGCTATCGCTCGCTGGGGTCGGTTCTGTTCAACCACTATCTGCCCTTTGCTGGCGAATGGGCGGGCGGCGAGGCGGGCGGGTTGAAGGCGCTGCCCTTGTTCTTGTCGCTTCGGGCCGCCATCCGCGCCCATGTGCTGGCGACCAGGGCGCGGCAAGCGAGCGGGGCGGAAGCCGAGCGCGCCCTCAAGGAAGCCACGATGTATTTGGATGCGGCGCTCGATTATCTCGATCCGCCGCCGCCCCGCCTGTGCGCCATCGGCGGCTTGTCGGGCAGCGGCAAGTCGCGTCTGGCCCGCGATCTGGCCCGCTATCTGGGCGCTGCGCCCGGCGCTTTGGTGCTGCGCTCGGACGTAATCCGCAAGCGCCTGCTGGGCAAGACCATGTTCGAACGCCTGGTCCCCGAGGCTTATGGCGCCGAGATGACGATCCGCACCTTCGACACGCTGTTCCAAGAGGCCGAGGCGGCCCTGAAGGCCGGGCATTCGGTGATCTGCGACGCCGTTTTCGCCAGGCCCGAACAGCGCAAGCAGGCGCAAGACTTGGCCTTGCGCCTGAAAGTGCCCTTTACGGCGGGTTGGGCCGACGCGCCGCCCGAGATTTTGCGAAAACGCGTGGCCGAGCGAAAGCGCAACGCCTCGGACGCCACCGAACCCGTGCTTGAGATGCAATTCGGCTATGACCTAAGCGCTCTGGACTGGGCGAAAATCGACACTTCGGGGAGCAAGGACGAGTCCTTTCGCCTAGCTAGGCGGGTGCTAAGAATCTGACGGCGCTTTCTTTTTCGTTCATTTCGGTTCATGATGAAAGATCGCTTGGGGAGGACGAGATGAGCAGCATCAAAAGTCTGATCGCCGTGATCGAAGACGCGAACAGTCGAGCGTCCCTGGAATCGGCGCTGGCCATCGGGCGCGCCTTTTCCGCCCATGTCACCGCCCTGCATGTGAAGGCCGACCCTTCCAACGCCGTGCCTTTGCTGGGCGAGGGCATGTCGGGCGGCATGATTGAGGAAATGATGTCGGTGGCCGAAAAGGAGGCCAACGAAAAAGCCAAGCTGGCACGCGCCATGTTCGACGAGATCGTGGCGGCGGCGAAAATCCCCCTGATCGCCACGCCGCCCGCCCCGTCTGAAGCGTCGGTCGCCTTTTACGAGGAAGCCGGGCTGGAAGAGGAAATCGTGGCCCGCAAGGGGCGCCTGGCCGACCTGATCGTACTGACCAGGCCCGAGGGCGAAACCGACCTGCCTGCCGCCACCACCTTGAATGCCGCCTTGTTTGAAACGGGCCGTCCGGTTCTGATGACCGGCAAATCCCTGTCCGAGGCCGCTAGGCGGATCGCCATCGCCTGGAACGGTTCCGCCGAAGCCGCCAGGGCGCTGGCCGCCGCCATGCCCTTCCTGACAAGGGACGGCGTTTCGGTGGCGCTGCTGGTGGGCGAGGAAGAGGGGCGCGCCGCCTATGGCCGCTCGGTTCAGGAATATCTGGCATGGCACGGGGTGGCTTGCGAGATTCGCCTGTTCGCCGCCCATGGCGGGCAGACCGGCGAAAGCCTGCTGCATGAAATGGAGCAGTTCAAGGCCGACATGCTGGTTATGGGCGCCTATACGCATAGCAGGTTGCGCCAATTGATCATGGGCGGCGTGACGCGCCATGTCGTGGCCAACTGCTCCGTGCCCGTGCTGTTCGCCCACTGACGCGCCGGGATGGATACTAAGAAAACCGTCATCGTCACCGGGGCCAGCCAAGGCATCGGTCACGCCATTGCGGCGCGCTTCTTGCTCGAAGATTGGCGCGTCATCACCTGTTCGCGCCAGGACGTGCCCCCGCATTGCAAGATGAATCCCAACTGGGCGCACCATATCGTGACCGATCTGGTCAAGGACGAGGACGTCGCCCGTTTCATCGAAGCCGCCAACGCTATTCTGGACGGCGGCCCCTTGCACGCCTTGATCAACAATGCGGGCGTCTCGCCCAAGACCAGCTACAAGGAACGTTTGGGCATTTTGAACGGCCCCATCCAGGGCTGGCGCGACGTGTTCGACCTTAATTTCTTCGCACCACTGAAACTGGCTCGCGGCTTCGCTTCGGCGCTCAATCGCGGCAAGGGGGCGATCGTCAACATCACCTCGATCGCCGGGCATTACGTGCATCCCTTCGCAGGCTCGGCCTATTCCACCTCGAAAGCGGCGCTGTCAGGATTGACCCGCGAAATGGCGGTCGAGTTCGCCCAGCTTGGCGTGCGCGTCAATGCGCTGGCGCCGGGCGAAATCAAGACCGGCATGATCTCGCCCGACTACGAGGCCTTCATTCCGCGCATTCCCCTGGAACGCATGGGATCGACCGACGACGTGGCGGGCGTGGCCTTCAGGCTTTGCTCGGACGATTTCGCCTATGTCACGGGCACCGAGGTCTTCGTGACCGGCGGCCAGCATTTGTTGTAGGGAAGCCCTCAGCGGTCAGCCGTCAGCTTTCAGATAAAAAGGCTGATGGCTGAATGCTGAAAGCTATTTCAAACCCGATGCGGCCCGTAGGTCTTGGCGGCGCAGAGGCGCTGGATGACGGCGGGGCCTTTGCTGCGCGTCACGACGCCCTGTTCGAAGGCGATGACCGACAATTTGCCATGCACGATGTTCAGCAATTCGTCGGGTTGCAGCAGATGGGCTGGATTGCGCGGGCTGGTCAGCGCATAGGTTTCGTTGCCATGGGCGAAGGTTTCGTAGATCAGAACGCCGTCTTCGGCCAAGGCGTCGATCAGATGCGCAAAAAGCGGGCGAAAAAGGTAATTGGTGACCACGATGGCCTGGAATTTGCGGCCCTCGAGCGGCCAGGGCGCGCCATTCTCAAGATCGGCCTTGACGATTTCGAAGCCCGGGGCCGGGGTCAGCAGGCTGGTGTCGCGATCAACAGCCGTCACCTTGTTGCCTTGCCGCAAGAACAGGCGGCTGTGCCGCCCGGCGCCCGCCGCTAGGTCCAGCACCTCGCCCTCTGGTGGAATCAAAGGCGCGAAGCGTTCCACCCAGGCTGAGGGGGCATCGGGTCCGGGCGTGACAATATGTTTGCAGCGCATGGAAGGAGATTGCCCATCAGCGCCGGGCGCGGTAAAGGAAAATCATGATCCTGTTCATGCTGAAATGCCCGTCCGACCACCGGTTCGAGGGCTGGTTCAAGGACGGCGCCGCCTATGAGCGCCAGGCCAAGCGTCGTCTGATCGCCTGTCCGGTCTGCGAAAGCAGCGAGATTTCCAAGGCCCCGATGGCGCCCCGCATCTCGAAAGGGCTGGCGCGCAACGAGGAAGCGGCCCCTTTGGCGCCGCCGCAAGACTCCATCCCCACGCCGCCGGTTCCCGCCCAGGAGGCAACCCTGCCCGCCTCGCCCGAATTGCTGACGGCTTTGCGGGACGTGGTGGAAAAACACTGCGAAAACGTGGGCAGCCGCTTCGCCGAGGAAGCCCGGAGAATCCACTACGGGGAATCCGAGGCGCGGGGCATTTACGGCCAGACCGATCCAGAAGAGACCAAGGCCTTGCTCGAGGAAGGCATCGACATCCTTCCCCTGCCCTGGCCGACCCGCAACGCCTGACCGGCGATTATGGGTCTCTGCCATCACATTTCGTCATATCTGAAAACTGGCAGACCGGCCCGACTGGGGTTAAGATTATCGCCCAACAACCAAGGGTCCGCATGGCCAGCAGCCAGGATTTGCGTCTCGTCGTCTTCGATGTCGACGGCACGCTGATCGACAGTCAGCACAATATCGTGAACGCCGTGGCGGACGCCTGGCGGGCGGAGGGGCTTGACGTTCCCGCCCCCTGGCAAGTGCGGCGCAATATCGGCTTGCCCTTGGAAGAGGCCATCGCCGCTCTGATCCCCGAGGCCGAGCGCGATTTCCATCTGCATCTAACCGAACTGTACAAACAGGCCTTCGCCGCCAACAGAAAGCGCGCCGACTATGCCGAGCCGCTCTATCCCGGCGTTCTGGAAGCGATGGACCGGCTGGAAGCCTGCGGCTGCCTGTTGGGCATCGCCACCGGCAAGTCGCGCCGGGGCCTGGACGCTGTTTTCGAACGCCATGGCTTTGGGCACCGCTTCGTGACCGTGCAAACGGCCGACGACGCGCCCGGCAAGCCAAATCCGGGCATGTTGCTGAACGCCATGCAAGAAACCGGGGTCCTGTCCTTGCGGACCTACATGGTGGGCGATACCTGGTTCGACATGCAGATGGCGGCCAATGCGGGAACGCGAGCAATCGGCGTCGATTGGGGCTATCATGACGTCAGCGAATTGAAACAGGCGGGGGCCGAGCTGATACTCAGCGCCTTTGCCGAACTACCCGGCGCCGTCGCCGATTTATGAATTTGAAAAAAGGGGTGATGATATGAAACTGGCAAAAATCATAGGGATCGTGGTTGGCGTGGTCGTGTTGGCCATTGGCGGCCTGCTGGGCTATCTGTCGACGATCGACGTCAACAAGTACAAGCCGATGATCTCGGAAGAGGTCAAGAAGGCGACCGGTCGCGATCTGGTGATCGGCGGCAACGTGTCGCTGAAAGTGTCGCTCTCGCCCGCCGTGGTGGTCGAGAACGTCACCTTCTCCAACATGGCGGGCGGTTCGCGTCCCGAGATGGCGAAGATCAAGCGCTTCGAAGCGCAAGTGTCGCTGCTTCCCTTGCTGTCGGGCGCCATTCAGGTCAACCGGCTGGTGATCGTCGAGCCCGACATCCTGATCGAGACCGACAAGCGCGGCAAAGGTAATTGGGAAATGGGCGACGTCGCCGCCAAGTCGGATCAAGCGGCGCCCGCAACCCCGCCCGAGGGCGGCAAGGCAGCATTGCCCAACATCGCCGTCGAAGAAGTGCGCATCGAAAAAGCGATGTTCGTCAATCGCGACGGCGTCAAGGGCGAGGCGATGAAGGTGGCAATCGAACAATTGGTTCTGCGCGCCAAGTCGCTGACCAGCCCCTTGTCGATCGAGTTGGCCGGTTCGCTGGACGACAAGGCTTTCGAGTTGAAGGGCACCACCGGGCCGGTGGCCGATCTGCTGGCCGCCAAGGCTTGGCCGATGGACCTGAACGCCAAGGCGGGTTTCCTGCTGCCCGTTCCCATTCAACTGGCGGGAACGCTGACCATGGGCGACAAAAGCTACGCCATGGACAATCTGAAGCTGGTGCTTGGCAAAAGCACGCTTTCGGGAACGGCCAAGATGGCGATGGCCGACCGTCCCCGGGCCACGGTGCGTCTGTCTTCTGACCTGATCGATCTGTCGGAGATCACCCCGGTTTCCGACAAGAAGTCGGAACCGGCCAAGAAATCGGCCGATGGGCGCGTTTTCCCCGCCGATCCGTTGCCCTTGTCCGGCCTGAAGGCGGCCGACGCCGACGCCGAAATCAAGATCGGCAAGCTGATTTTGCCCAACAAGCTGGCTTTCGACGGCATCAACGCCAAGATCTTGCTGAACAACGGGCGCTTGGAAACCAAGCCCTTCTCGCTGAACCTGGGTGGCGGCAATATCGCCACCAACATGGTGCTGGACGCCAGCTCCGGCAATTCGGCGGCGCTTAATCTGAATGTCGTCGGCAAGCAGGTGGTGGCGGGCACCATCGCCAAGGAAATGGGCCAATCCGACATGTTCACCGGCGGCCCCACCGACATCAATATCGACCTGCGCGGCAATGGCGGATCGGTGCGTTCCTTGATGGCGGGGCTGAACGGCGACATCCAGATCGTGATGGGCCAGGGCCGCGTCAACAATACGCTGATCAACTGGGGCGGCGGCGACATCCTGACCCAGGTCTTTAATGCCGCCAATCCGATGGCCAAGAAGGAAGACCACACGCCGATTTCCTGCGGCGTGGTGCGTTTCAAGGTCACCGACGGCATGGCCAACGCGCCCAAGGGCATCGCCGTCGAGACCGACAAGCTCGACATCGTGGGCGACGGCACGGCTAATTTGAAGACCGAGGGCCTCGACTTCGGCATCAAGCCCACCGTCAAGGAAGGGCTGGGGGTCGGCGTCGGCAATCTGGCCAGCATGATCCGCCTTTCCGGGACCATGGGCAGTCCTTCGGTGGGCGTCGATGCCGCCGAGGCCGCCAAGACGGCCCTGAAAACCGGCGCCGCCGTGGCGACCGGCGGCCTGTCGGTGTTGGGCGGCGCGTTGCTCGACAAGACGGGCGTGACCACCGCCGCCTCGTCGGGGCCGCCCTGCCAAGTGGCGCTGGGTAAGGGCACGCCCGCCAAGAGCGAGCCAGCGGGATCCAAGCCAGCCGCCCAAACCGCGCCTGCCAAGGATAGCGGTCCCGCCGGTGCGGTCGGCGGCGCCTTGAAGGGACTCTTCGGGCGCTAATGACGGCACTTCGCAAGCGTTTCTACAAAGAAGCCGCCGCCGGTTCAGCCGACGGCGGCTTCGCCGTTCTTCTGGACGGGCGGCAGGTCAAAACCCCCAAGGGGCATCCGCTGATTCTGCCGACGCTGGGTTTGGCCGAGGCGATTGCCCAGGAATGGGCGGCGCAAGGTGAGAAGATCGAGCCGGAAACCATGCCGCAAATGCAGGTGGCGGCCACCGCCATCGACCGCGTGGGCAGCGAACGTGCCGCCATGCATGCGAGTTTGATGCGCTATTGCGAAACGGATCTGCTTTGCTACCGTGCTGCGCACCCTGCCGATCTGGTCAAGCGCCAGACTGAAGTTTGGCAACCGGTGCAAGATTGGGTGGCCTTGCATCTGGACGCTCCGCTTAGGATCACGGAAGGGCTGAGGCCCATAGAACAGCCCGAACAGGCGCTGAAGGCCATCGCGGCGCAGTTGGAACGCTACGATCACTGGCGCTTTACGGCTTTGTCGGTGGCGGCCTCGGCCAGCGGCTCGCTGCTGTTGGCCTTGGCTTTGGTCGAGGGGCATCTGGACGCCCAAGGCGTGATCGCGGCCAGCCAGTTGGACGAAACCTATCAGCAGGAATTGTGGGGCGAGGACGAAGAGGCCCAGGAACGTCAAAGGGCGCTGGCGCAAGACATTCTGGCGGCTGGGCGTCTGCTGGCTCTGATATGATCGCCCATCTGTCCCGCCTGTCCCCCAACCAGCGAGGAGCGCTTTGGCTGTTGGGGTCGTCGGCGGCCTTCGCCGCCATGAACGGCGTGATCAAGCTGCTGGGTTCCGACATTCCAACCTCGCAGCTCGTGCTGTTCCGCTGTCTCTTTGGCCTAGTGGCGCTGTCGCCTTTCATTCTGGCCAATCCCAGACAAGCGCTGGTCGTTTCCAGGCCGGGGCTGCATGTGCTGCGCGCCCTTCTGGGCGTGGCCGCCATGTCGGCCAATTTCTGGTGCGTGGCCAATTTGCCGCTGGCCTCCGCCACCTCGCTGTTTTTCACCAAGCCGTTGTTCATGCCCCTGCTGGCCGCCTTGTTCCTGGGCGAGAGGTTTCGCCTGGGCAGGGGCTTGGCGACGCTGGTCGGATTTCTGGGCGTTCTGGCGATGCTGAATCCGCAAGACGGCGCCGATCCCATGTCTCTGGGCGTCGGCTTGGCCGGGGCTTTCTGCGTGGCGCTGGTGATGATCGTCATCAAGAAACTGACCTTGAGCGAGCAGCCGCTGGCCGTGCTGGTCTGGTTCACGCTGCTCTCGACGCTGGGCGCCGCACCCTTCGCCGCGATGAGCTGGGTGACCCCCGATTTCGCTCAATGGGGTCTGCTGGCATCCCTGGGCTTCATCGGCACGCTGGGCCAGTATCTTCTGATCCGCGCCTACCGGGTTGGCGAAGCCTCGGCGATCACGCCGATCGACTTCACCCAGCTGCTGTTCGCCGGACTCATGGGCCTTCTGTTCTTCGGCGAATTGCCGTCGCTGCAAAGCTGGGCGGGCATCGCCATCATCGTCGCCGCTGCCTTGTTCCTGACCTTGCAGGAAAGAAAGTCGGCCCCCTCTCGTCCATTGCCCGGCGATCTGCTATAAGAACTCCAGTTTACGTAAAGGGAGGCGCAGCATGGATGTTCAAGGAAAAGCCGCCATCGTCACAGGCGGCGCATCGGGTTTGGGCGAGGCGACGGCGAAGGCGCTGGCCAAGGCGGGGGCCAAGGTCACGGTGATCGATCTGAAGGCCGAGGCCGCCCTTAAGGTGGCTGGCGAGATCGGCGGGCTGGGCTTGGCCTGCGACATCACCGACGGCCCGGCCACCGAGGCCGCCATCAAAACGGCCAGAGAGACGCACGGCCCGGCCCGCATCCTGGTCAATTGCGCCGGTGTGGCCACCGGCGCTCGCGTGATCAATCGCGACGGCCCGGCCTCGCTGGATGGTTTCGCCCGCACGGTGGCGATCAATCTGGTCGGCACCTTCAACGCCATGCGCCTGTGCGCCTGGGACATGTCGACGCTGGAGCCGCTGGCCGACGGCGAACGCGGCTTCATCGTCAACACCTCCTCGATCGCCGCCTTCGAAGGACAGATCGGCCAGTGCGCCTATTCCTCGTCGAAATCGGGCGTGGCGGCGCTGACCTTGCCCGCCGCCCGCGAGTTGGCCAAATTCGGCGTGCGCGTGCTGTGCATCGCCCCCGGCCTGTTCGCCACCCCGATGATGTTCGGCCTGCCGCCCGAAGTGCAGGAAAGCCTGGGCAGCAAGACTCCTTTCCCGCAACGTCTGGGCAGGCCCGAGGAATTCGCGGCCCTGGTCATGATGATGGCGGGCAATGTGATGCTGAACGGCGAGGTGGTGCGCCTTGACGGCGGCGTGCGCCTTGAACCCAAATAGGGCATGCGCCAGCATCAAACGCTTCTGACCATTGAAACCAAGGGGGCCGGGCTTTACGAGTTCACCTCCGATGCGGCGTCCTTTGTCGCCAAGGCAGGCCTGCAAACGGGCCTGTTGACGCTGTTTTGCCGCCATACCTCGGCCTCGCTGACCATCCAGGAAAACGCCGATCCCGACGTGGCCCGCGATCTGCAAGAATGGTTCGCGCGCGCCGCACCCGAAGGGGCGGGCTGGATGCGCCACACGCTTGAGGGACCCGACGACATGCCCGCCCATATCAAGGCGGCGCTGACGAATGTGTCGCTGTCTATCCCCGTCATGGACAAGCGGCTGGCGCTGGGCAGCTGGCAGGGCTTGTATTTGTTCGAACACCGCAAAAACCCGCATCGACGCCAGATCGTCTTGCATCTGATGGGCGCCTGACCGTTCGTTGATGCGCCGTTGATATCTTTCCTCGCCTTGTGAAATGGACCGTTGATTAATCCTTTGGGTAGGGTGAACCACCGCTCATGCCGATCAAACAACCGCAACAACCGGGTCGGCGCAACACCCAAGGGAGTCCGTTATGTCCGACAAAGAAAAGGAAATGCACGCCATATCGGCGTTGCGTTGGCGCGTAGCCACACTGCTTAGCGCCGCCATGCTTTCGATCTATTTCGGTTTTATCTTGCTGGTCGCTTTCGACAAGCCGCTGCTTTCGACCTTGCTGACCGATGGTTTGTCGCTGGGCATTTTGCTGGGCGCTTCGGTGATCGTCGGCGCCTGGGTGCTGACGACGATTTACGTCTGGTGGGCCAACACCACCTATGACAGCGCCGTCGCAAAGATCAAGGGGTAAGCCGACATGGAATCGATTCTCTTATTCTTCTTCTTCATCGCTGCGACGATGGGCATCACCTATTGGGCGGCCAAGCGCACGAAAACGGCCGAGCATTTCTATACCGCCGGACATTCGGTCACCGGCTTTCAGAACGGCCTGGCCCTGGCGGGCGACTATATGAGCGCCGCCAGCTTCCTGGGCATCGCGGGCCTGGTGGCGCTGAACGGCTTTGACGGATTGATCTATTCCACCGGCTGGCTGGTCGGCTGGCCGATCATTCTGTTCCTGATCGCCGAGCCTTTGCGCAACCTGGGCAAATACACCTTCACCGACGTGGTGGCCTATCGCCTGAAGCAAAAACCCGTCCGTATCGCCGCCGCCGTCGGCACGATGTCGGTGGTGCTAACCTATCTGATCGCTCAGATGGTGGGCGCCGGCACGCTGATCAAGCTGCTGTTCGGCCTGGATTACAAGCTGGCCTGCACCATCGTCGGCGTGGTGATGATGATCTACGTGCTGTTCGGCGGCATGATCGCCACCACTTGGGTGCAGATCATCAAGGCCTGCCTATTGCTGGGCGGCGCCACCGCCATGGCGATCATGGTTCTGGCCCAGTTCGATTTCAATCCCCTGAACCTGTTCGCCAAGGCCTCCGAAATGTACGGCCAGAAAGTGCTGGAACCCGGCACCAAGGTGGTGACCGGCGCCTGGGACGCCGTATCGCTGGGCTTGGCCCTGATGTTCGGCACGGCTGGCCTGCCCCACATTCTGATGCGCTTTTACACGGTGCCGTCGGCCAAGGACGCGCGGGTATCCGTGAAATGGGCGACCATCTGGATCGGTTCGTTCTACCTGATCACCTTCATCCTGGGCTTCGGCGCCATGGTGCTGGTGGGCATGGATGGCATCAAGGCGGCGGGCGGCGGCGGCAACATGGCGGCTCCGCTGCTGGCCAAGGCGCTGGCCGGCGACGCCTTCTTCGGCTTCATCTGCGCCGTCGCCTTCGCCACCATTCTGGCAGTGGTGGCCGGTTTGACGCTTTCGGGCGCCGCCGCCTTGTCGCACGATCTGTGGGTGAACGTCGTCAAGGGCGGCCATGCCTCGGAAAGCGAGCAGTTGAAAGTGGCCAGGATCGCATCGATCATCCTGGGCATCTGCGCCATCCTTCTGGGCATCGTCTTCGAGGGACAGAACGTCGCCTACATGGTGGGCCTTACCTTCTCGATCGCGGCATCGGCCAATTTCCCGGCCCTGGTGATGTCGATCTTCTGGAAGAAGTTCACCACGGCAGGCGCGGTCACCAGCATCCTGTTCGGCTCGATCGGCACCTTGGTGCTGATCTATCTGGGGCCGACCATTCAGGTCGATCTGTTGAAGAACGATCCGGCCAGCGTGCTGTTCCCGCTGAAGAACCCCTGTCTGGTCACCATGACCGGGGCTTTTCTGATCGGAGCCATCGTTTCCTTGCTTGCCCCTGAAAAGTCGGCGGAGGAAGGCTTCAAGGAAGTCGAGCACCGCACCTTGATGGGAGCCGATGGCTACCACTGAGGACTGATCGCTCATGATGCGGGGGCCGGGTGGCTTTGTCGCCCGGCCCTTTTCATTTCAACGGCAAGACATTAGGTTACGGCCATGCTCATCGACACCGCGCCGCTTTCCAAACTGGACAGTTTCCCCTATCGCCACCGCGTGGCGGAGGTGATGAACCGCCCCTTGCTGACCGGCCCAGCCTCGCTCTCGCTGGGCGAGGCCTGCCAGCGGATCGCCAAGGCCCGCGTCAGCGCCTTGGTGGTGGTGGACGGAGAGGACCGCCCCATCGGCGTGATGACCGAGCGCGATCTGGTGAACGCCATCGCCCATCGGGGCAAGGCGGCGCTGGACCTGATCGTGCACGACGTGATGTCGCGCCCGGTGCAAACGGTGGCCGACAAGGATTTCGTCCATGTCGCCCTGGGGCGCATGTCCCGGCTGGGCGTTCGGCATTTGGTGGCGGTCGATTGCGAGGGCAAGGCCATCGGCATGGTCACGGGCCGCGCGCTGCTGCAACTGCGCTCGCGCGAGACCATCTTGCTGGCCGACGGCGTCGCCACGGCGCAGAACGCCTTCGATCTGTACCGCGTCAAGATGGCGCTGCCTGAACTGGCGCGCCATCTGCTGGCCGAAGGGTTGGGAATGTTGGAAATCGCGGCGGTGATGTCCTCGACCTTGAAGGGAATCGTGGCCCGCGCCAGCGAACTGGCCGTCCAGTCCTTGGCCGACGACGGATGGGGTCAGGCCCCGGTCAAATTCTGCCTGCTGGCTCTGGGGTCGGTGGGGCGCGGCGAATCCCTGTTGGGCGGCGATCAGGACACCGCCCTGATTTTCGACGGCGGGCCAGAGCACGACGCCTGGTTCGCCGAGTTCGGCAAACGCGTCAGCCGTCTGCTGGCCGATTCCGGCATCCCTTACTGCCAAGGCAAGGTGATGGCCAGCGAAGCCTTCTGGCGCCGTCCGCTCGCCGACTGGAAGATCGAGATTTCCCGCTGGGTCGACAAGGCCATGCCGGAAACCATGCTGAACGTCGACATCTTCTTCGACTTCGCGCCCGCTTTCGGCGACGTGACGCTGGCGGCTTCGCTGAAGGCGCATGCGTTGGCCACGGCCGGCGCTTCGCCTTTCTTCCTGCGCATGCTGGCCAACGAGGTCGAACGGGCCGAACCGCCCCTGGGCGTTCTGGGCGGCTTTGATCTCGAAGACGGACGCCTTGCCGTCAAGCTGCATGGCCTGCTGCCCATCGTCAACGCCGCGCGCGTCATGAGCTTGAAAGCCGGTGTGGACGCCAACGGCACGGCGGCGCGCCTGGCCGGTCTGGCCTCGCTTGGCAAGATCGAGGAAAGCGATGCGGCGGAAACCCGCGACATCTACGAGCTGTTCTTGTCCGTCCTGCTCGATCAGCAACTGTTCGACTTGTCGGAAGGCCGTCCAGCCTCCTCCAAAATCGATCCCACGCGTTTCAAACGCTCGCAGCTGAACCGACTGAAGACAGGCTTCAAGCATCTGAAATTGACCAAGTCGATGATTGCCCATCTGCTGGGTCATTGAAGGCGCGCCCGGATGCCACCTCCCCTCTTGCCAGAAGTCTCGCCGCCGGAACAATCCTATGGCGCCAGATTGACCGGCGTGCTCGCCGCCCTGGCGGCCTTGGCCGGAACCGGCATGGCTGCTGGTATTCTTGGCGATCACCTGACCGGCAGCGACGTGACCATGCTGTTCCTGATCGTCGTCGTCTGGGCGGGCCTGACCTTCGGCCATTTGGCGGGCGGCGTCGCCGCCGTGGCGGGCATGCTGGCCAGCAACTTCTTTTTCTTCGAACCGCAAGGGGCTTTCGGATTCGACACCACGCGCGACGCCATCACCTTGTTCGTCTTCATCCTGGTCGCGATGACCACCAGCACGCTGGCGGCCAAGCTGCGCGAGGAAAAGGAGCGTCAGCGCTGGCACGGCGAACTGGCCGACCGTACCGCAAAGGCGCTGTACACCTTGTTCGAAGTCAATCAAACCCTGGCCAAGGTCATGCGGCGCGAAGAGCTGGTCGATTTGGTGGAGCAGGACATTTCCAGGCTGCTTGGCCAGCGCGTTCGCATGCTCGAAGGCGAGGAGATCGAAATTCCGCCCGCCTGCCACAGCGTAATCTTGAAAACGCCGCGCAAGATCTGGGGCGCGCTGGTGTTCGAGAATGCGCCGCAAGAATCCGAGGCGCTCGACCAGAACTTGCTGCACGAGGCGGTGGGCGAGCAGGTGGGGCTGGCGCTGGAGCGCATAGCGCTCACGGAAGAAATGGCCGAGACGCGCCTGCTGGCCGACGGCGAACGTTTAAGGCGCGCGCTGATGAATTCCATCTCGCACGATCTTCGAACGCCGATCGGCTCGATCATGGGGGCCGCTTCCAGCCTGCTGTCGGGCGAGGCGGAATTCAACGAACAGGCCAGACGCGATCAACTGACGACCATCATGCAGGCATCCAGGCGCCTAAGCCGCTATGTGCGCAACTTGCTGGACACGACGGTCATCGAGGCGGGCGCCTTGCAGCTGAATTGCGACTGGGTCGATCTGGCCGACACGGTTTCGGTGGCGCTCGATGCCGCCGAGCCGGTGTTGCAGGGCCGGCCTGTCGCCTTGAAAATGGATGCCGGCTTGCCGCTGCTGTGGCTGGATGCCATGCTGGTTGAACGCATTTTCGTTAACCTGTTCGAAAACGCCGCCAAATATTCGCCGCCCGGCGGCCTGATCGAAGTCAGGGCCAGCGTCGCCGGTCAGGAACTGACGGCCAGCGTCTTCAACGAAACCGAACTGCCGCAAGGCTTGGCCCTGGAACGCCTGTTCGATTCATACTATCGCGGGCCGTCGCCCGACCAACAAAAAGGGTCTGGCCTGGGCCTGTCGATCTGTCGAGCCTTCATGCACGCGCATGGGGGCGAGATTTCGGCCCAGTACGACGCGCAAAGACAGGGCTTGACCATCCGCCTGCGATTCATGATGACTGAGCAGGCCCCATGCGAGGAGACGATGGATGACTGACCCGCGCAGAATCGCCGTCATCGAGGACGATCCGCAACTGCGCCGCTTTCTTAAGACCGGCCTGGAGGCGCATGGATTCGAGGTGACGGCCGTGGAAACCGGCCGCGAGGGGTTGGCCATGCTGGTCGCCCAGCCCGCCGACGTGCTGCTGTTGGATCTCATGCTGCCCGACGCCGACGGCGCCGATCTGGTCAGGGAAATCAGGGGCTGGTCGCAGGTGCCGATCATCGTTCTGTCCAGCAAAAGCGCCGCCCAGGACAAGATCGATCTGTTGGATCTGGGCGCCAACGACTATCTCGCCAAGCCCTTCGACATGGGCGAGCTGCTGGCCCGCATCCGGGCGGCGCTGCGCCAGGGCATCGTCGCCAAGGGAAGCGATCCCGTCTTCAAAAGCGGCGCGCTTCGCATCGATCTGGTTCGCCATGTCGTTACCGTCGACGGCAAGACGATCCATTTGTCGCCGCGCGAATTCGCCCTGCTGCGCTATATGGCCCAACATGCCGACAAGGTGATCACCCATCAGATGATCTTGAAAGAGGTCTGGGGGGCCGCGCATCTGAACGATACGCATTACCTGCGGGTTTTCGTGGGCCGCCTGCGCCAGAAGCTCGAAGCCGACCCCGCCCGTCCCAGGCTGTTGGTGACGGTGTCGGGCGTTGGTTACCGTCTGTGCCGGATCGACGATTAGCCGTTCCTTTGCTAAGCTGTCGGCTTGCAAGGAAGAGGGGGGCGGCATGCGGCGGCAATTCATCTTGCTCTTCGAGCGACTGGTTTACGGCGACACCGATCAGCCCTGTCGCGAACGCATCGAAAAAATCCTGCGGGGCATCGGCCTCTCGATCCTGACCCTGCACGCGTTGATCGTCTGGCAGCAAGTCACCCAGCTGCAGATCTCGTACTTCTTCAGCATCCTGATCGATTCGCCGCTGAAATACGCCAGCCGGACGGCAAGCACCGTGCTCTTCGCCTTCGACGGCTCCTGGTGGGAAATCGCCATCAAGCTGTTCTTGTTGGTCACCGGCTATCTGCCAAGCCTGGTGATCCTTGTCGGCCCGCTCTTGCTGGTTCTGGCGCGTCTGGCTGAAAGCCGTCACTGGCGCGTCTGGCTCGATATCGTCCTGGCCGCCAACTGGCTGCTGTTCGGCATGAATGTCATGGCGATGCGCTGGGAGTGATCAAGCCTTCTTCGGCTCGCCCCTGAAACCCATCGCCACGACATAGGTTTCCTTGGAATCCTGGCGGCTGGCTTGCGGCTTGGCGTGGCGCACGGTGGCGAAATTCGTCTTCATGCGGTCGAGCAGGATCTTTTCCGCCCCGCCCTGAAACAGCTTGGCCACGAAGGCGCCCCCCGGCGCCAGAACGCCAAGGGCGAATTCAAGCGCCGTCTCGGCCAGATGCATGATGCGCAGATGATCGGTCGGCGCATGGCCGGTGGTGGGAGCGGCCATGTCGGACAGAACCACGTCGCATGGTCCGTGCAGGGCCGCCTTCAGCCGCTCCTCGGCCCCCTCGGCCAAAAAGTCGCCCAGCAGAACTTCGGCGTTCGGCACCGGGTCCATGGGCAGGATGTCGAGACCGGCCACCAGGCCGCCGCCCGGCTCCCCGGCCTTGACCCTCGCCACCGCCACCTGCGTCCAGCCGCCCGGCGCGGCGCCCAGATCGGCCACCCGCGCTCCCTTTTTAAGAAAGTGAAACTTGTCGTCCAATTGTTCGAGCTTGAAGGCCGCCCTGGAACGGTAGCCCTGGCGCTTGGCCGCCTCGACATAGGGGTCGTTGATCTGGCGGGTCAGCCATTGGCGTTGCGACAAGGTGCGCTTTTTCTTCGATTTTAGATTCTGCTTCATGCCGTAAGTCCATCAGCCAAAAGACATAATAGGCCTTCGCGCAGACCGCGATCAGCGATCCCCAGCACGGGGGCAGGCCATTGGTCATGCAGGATGCGGAATATCTCGATGCCCGACGGTACCAAGTCGGCGCGCTCGGGTCCGATGCAAGGATGGGCGGCGCGTTCAAGTTGCGACATGGCCGTCAGCCGTTCGCTGACCGCCCGCAGCTCGCTTAGGGTCAGCATCAAGCCATCGACCCGCTTGCGCTCGTAGCGGCCCAGGCCAAGGTGAACGGCCCCCATGGTGGTCACGGTGCCCGACGTGCCCAGCATGCCCGCCTCGCCACTTAGCAAACTATCGCGCAGGCGGTGGCGACGCTCGAAATTCTCCAGGCGCGAGCGCATGGCGGCCAGAGATTGGTTGCGCGCTTCTTCTGCGCGCTCCGACAGCGTGACCACGCCGATGGGCAGGGAATCGCAAGCCACGACCCCGTGATTTTCGCTTTTCTCGCGATCGACCCAGGTGACTTCCGTACTGCCGCCGCCGATGTCGAAGATCAGCGCGAAACGCGTCCTGGCGTCCAGCAGCGACCGGCAGCCGAGCGCTCCCAGCGTGGCTTCCTCGTCGCTGCTGATGATGTCGAGCTTCAGCCCGGTTTCTTGGGCCACGCGTCCGATGAAGGCCTGGCCGTTGCTGGCCTGGCGGCAGGCCGCCGTCGCCACCAGGCGCGTTAGTTCAACGCCGCGCTTGGCGATCAGGCGCGCGCAGTGGTCCAGCGCTTCAAGCGTGCGCGCCTGGGCGGCCTCGCTCAGATAACCGTTGGCCGACAGGCCTTCGCCCAGCCGCGTGATGCGCGAAAAGGACTCGACCACGTTAAAGCGCCCCTCGCCCATGGCGCGGGCCAGCAGCAGGCGGCAATTGTTGGTGCCCAGATCGAGGGCGGCGAGCATGGGGCCGTTCATGGGCCTGTCTTACCAGGAAGGCCCAGGCTGGTGGAATGGACTTCATGCAAGGACTGGCCGGGAAAAACATGTCCGTAGGCGCTTCTGGCCGCCAAGGCGGCCTCGGCGAAACCGGTCAGGATCAGTTTCAGCTTGCCGGGATAGCTGGCGATGTCGCCGATAGCGAAAACGCCGGGCAGGCTGGTGGCCATGGTGGCGGGGTCGGTCACGATGCGCCCCTTTTGCATTTCAAACCCCCAACTTGCCACGGGGCCGGGGTCGCCCAGCAAGCCGAAGAAACATAGCAGTCTGTCCGCATCCAGGCTTCTGCGCCCGCCCGCCAGATCGTCGATCACGATTTCGGACAGATGGCCTGACTCGCCTCGCAATTCGGCCAACTGGCCGGGAGCCACCAGTTCGATCTTGCCCTCGGCCACCAGCGCCATCAGCGCATCGATGCTTGATCCGGCGGCCCTGAATTGCGGGCGGCGGTGAATCAGCCAGACCTTGGCCGCCGTCTTGGCCAGCAAGATGGCCCAGTCCACCGCCGAATCGCCGCCGCCCGCGATGGCTATGCGCTTGCCCGCCAGATCGGCGGCCCGCTTCACCATGTAATGGACGGAAATCCCCTCGAACCTTTCGATGCCCTCCAGGGGCGGGCGCTTGGGGCCGAAGGCTCCGGCTCCCGAGGCGATGATCACGGCGGGGGCGGACAAGACAAGGCCGGTCTGGGTCTCAATCCGCCAGCCGCCTTCATGGGCCAGCAGCCTCTCCGCGCGCTGGTTCATGTGATAGGCGGGGTCGAAGGGTTCCGCCTGCGACACCAGACGGTCGATCAGTTCGCCGCCCAGGATCGTCGGCTGGGCGGGAATGTCATAGATCGGCTTTTCGGGATAGAGTGCGGCGCATTGCCCGCCCGGCTCGGGCAACGCATCGACCAGCAGCGCCTTCATGCGCGCCATGCCCAGGGCGAAGGCGGCAAACAGGCCTGCGGGTCCAGCGCCAACCACGATGGCTCCCGGAAAGGTTTCGCTCATGGCTCTTCCTCGCTGCCCGTTTTGCGTCTTTGCGGTTCGGGCTTATTGCGAAACAGGCCGCCGGGCGGCGGGCGCTTGGGCATGGCCAGTTTGGTGACCAGCCAGATCAGCAGCAAGGGCGGGGCGAAAACGATGACGAAACGTTCGGTCCAGTCGTAGAATTCGCCGCGCAGCTTCGACAAGATCAGCGATTCGCGGCAGTCGTAGCGCTGGCTGGAACGCTCGCCCCGGCATTCATCAATCTTGCGATTGTAGCGCTGCTGCTCGAAATAGGCTTCATGGCTGGGCACGTAAAATTCGCTCCAGCCCATGAAAAGGACCCAGATCAGGCCTGCCGCCATGGCAAGGTAGCGAAATCTCTGGGCGCGGCGCAGTTTGGCGTTATATGGGTGCATGACGGATCAAGTTTAGCCGCATTCCGTCAAGAATTCATCACCTGCTTGCCCGCCGCCGCGGGCTTGGCTACAACCTTGGCATGCTGGTGATCGATCTGGACGGCGAAACCGCCACCGCGACCTTGGGAGAACGCTTGGCCGCCCTGGCCAAGCCGGGCGACGTTCTGGCTCTAAGGGGCGGGTTGGGGGCGGGAAAAACGGCGCTGGCCCGGGCTTTCGTGCGCGCCTATACCGGCAGAAGCAATGAAGACGTGCCCAGCCCCACCTTCACCTTGGCGCAAATATACGAGGGTCCGCGCGGCGAATGCTGGCATTTCGACCTTTATCGGCTGGAGCGGGCCGAAGACGCCAGGGAGTTGGACATCGAAGAGGCTTTCGCCAACGCGGTCAGCCTGGTCGAATGGCCCGAGCGCCTGGGCGTCTTGCTGCCCGCCAGCGCCTTGCAGGTCGAGATCGGATTCGCCGATGATCCTTCTTGCAGGCGGGCTAGGCTGACCGGCTGGGACGAGCGGCTGAGGGGTGGTTTCAATGAGTGATGACTCGCGCCGCCAGGACATGGAGGCTTTTCTGAAGCGCGCGGGCTGGGCAGAGGCCCTGCGCCGCCCGCTGCCGGGCGACGCCTCATTTCGCCACTACATCCGCCTTGATCGCAATGGCCAAGCGGCCATGTTGATGGATGCCCCGCCGCCCAAGGAAGACGTGCGCCCCTTTCTTCTGGTGGCCCGCCATCTGACGGGGCTGGGCCTATCGGCGCCTAAGATTCTGGCCGAGGATTGCGACAAGGGTTTCCTGCTGCTCGAAGATCTGGGCGACGCCACCTTCACCCGCCAGTTGGCTTTGGGCGAAAGCGAGACGCGCCTGTACGATCTGGCGGTCGATACGCTGATCGGCCTGCATGCCAATCCATCGGCGGCCAGGATCGACGTGCCCCCCTATGACGACGACAGGCTGATGACCGAAGCCTGCCTGCTGGTCGATTGGTACATGCCCGCCATGCTGGGCTGCGAAACGCCAAAGGACGCAATCGACGATTATCGATCCATCTGGCGGCCTTTGTTCGAGCAAGCTAGGCGCGTGCCGGAAACGCTGGTGCTGCGCGATTTCCATGTCGACAATCTGATGGAGCTGCAGGGCCGCCAGAAGTCGGCCGCCTGCGGATTGCTCGATTTCCAAGATGCCGTGCTGGGGCCCATCACCTACGATTTGATGTCGCTGATCGAGGATGCCAGACGCGATCTGGCCCCCGGTCTGCCCGAAAGGCTGAAACAACGTTATTTGGCGGCCTTTCCAGCGCTTGACCGCCAAGCCTTCGACGCATCAATGGCGATCCTGGCCGCCCAGCGTCATTGCAAGGTGATCGGCATTTTCACAAGGCTCTATAAGCGCGACGGCAAACCGGTTTATCTGGGGCACATTCCCAGGCTGTGGCGTTTGCTGAACTCCTCGCTTGCCCATCCGGCGCTGGGCGGGCTGAAAAACTGGCTGGACCAGCACATGCCCGCCGACCGGCGAGGCGTTCCGTCATGATGCGGGCCATCGCCCTTGCCGCTGGCCTTGGGCTGCGGCTGCGCCCGCTGACGCTGACGACGCCCAAGCCGCTGGTCAGCGTGGCGGGCAAGACGCTGCTTGATCACGCGCTGGACAAGATGGCGGCATTGGGCGTCGAAGACTGCGTCGTCAACATGCATCATCTGGCCGACAAGATCGCTTCGCATGTGGCGGGGCGGCGCAAGCCCAAGATAACTTTGTCGGACGAGACCGGTCAGCTTTTGGAAACCGGCGGCGGCATCGCCAAAGCGCTGTCCTTCTTTGAAGGACAGGCCTTCATTGCCGCCAATGCCGACATTTTATGGACCGATGCGCCCGCAGCGCCCCAAGCCCTCGAACGTTTGCGCATCGCTTGGGACGAAGACAAGATGGACGGGCTGCTGCTGCTTGTCCCCAGGCCGGGGGCCTTCGGCTATGAAGGTGCAGGCGATTTCTTCATAGAGGCGGATCAGCGCCTGCGCAGAAAGCAGCCCGGCCAGCAAGCGCCCTTTGTTTTCGCGGGCGTGCAAATCTTGCATCCGAACCTGTTCGACGAGGCACCCGCTGGCGCCTTCTCGCTTAACCTTCTGTATGACAAGGCGCTGGCCAGGGGCCGTCTGTTCGGCCTGATCCATGATGGCGGCTGGTACCATATCGGAACGCCCGAGGCATTGGCCCAGGCGCAAGAGCTGCTGGGCTAATCGATGAACGTCTATTCCATCTCGCCCGGCCTGGCCTTCGTCGATGTGCTGGCGGCTGGACTGCTGGAACGCGCCCGGCGCGATCCGCTTCAACTGTCGGACTACACGGTTTTGCTGCCGACCCGCCGCTCGATCCGCGCCCTGAAGGACGCCTTCTTGCGCCATGCGGGCGAGATGGAGGGTGGCGGGGCCTTGCTGTTGCCGCGCCTGATGACGCTGGGCGATCTGGACGAGGACGAGCTGATCTTTTCGGCCAGCCTTGAAGCGGGCCTGCCGCCCGCCATTGATCCCCTGCGCAGAAAACTGCTGCTGGCCCGGCTGATCATGGCGGCCAGGGAAAATCTGACCTGGGACCGCGCGGCCCGGCTGGCGGGCGAGTTGGGACGTTTCCTGGATCAGATGCAAACCCAGGGCATCGCGCTCGAGCGTCTCAATGATCTGGTGCCCGAGGATTTCGCCACCCACTGGGGCGAGGTGCTGAAATTCCTGGGGCTGTTGTCCGATTTGTGGCCGGGCCTGCTGGCCCAGGAACAGGCCATCGATCCGGCAGAGCGGCGCAACCGGCTGCTGCTGGCCCAGGCCGAGGACTGGGAGCGCCAGCCGCCAGCCGGTCCGGTGATTGCAGCCGGTTCCACCGGCAGTCTGCCCGCCACCGCGGCCCTCTTGAAGCGGGTGGCGTCGCTTGAAAAGGGTGCTGTGGTGCTGCCGGGTTTGGACGCGCAACTTGAAGAGGCGGCCTGGAAACAATTGGACGCCAGCCATCCGCAATTCGGCATGAAGCAGTTGCTAGACGAGTTGGGAATCGGGCGCGACGCCGTTCGCCCCTGGCACGATGCGCCGTCGCGCACCTTCCCAGCCCGGCTGAAACTGGTCAGCGAGGCCTTTCGCCCCGCCGCCGCCAGCGACGCCTGGCGCTCGCTGCCGCCACTCCCCGCCCAAGCGCTGGAGGGTCTTTTCTATCTTGAAGCGCCCGACGCCAGAAGCGAGGCCCTGGCCATCGCCCTTTTGCTGCGCAAGGCGGCGGAAAACAAAAGCCAGACGGCGGCCCTGGTCACGCCTGACCGCGATCTGGCCCGACGGGTCAAGGGCGAGCTGGAACGTTGGAACATCGCCATCAATGATTCGGCGGGCAGTCCCTTGTCATCCACCGGCCCCGGCCTGTTCTTGCGCCTTTCGCTGGCGGCGCTGACGGAAGACTTCGCGCCCGTGCCATTGCTGGCGTTGCTGAAATCTCCGCTGGCTGGCCTGGGATTGAGCCCGGCCCGGCTGGGGAGCCTCGCGCGCAGGCTCGAGATCGAAAGCCTGAGAGGTCCGCGCCCAGCACCCGGCTTGGCGGCGTTGCTGCCCGCCCATGATTGGCTTGCCGCCTTGGATCAGGCGGCACAGCCGCTAATGGCCCTGCTTAAGATGCCGTCGGCGCCCTTGTCCGAGCTGGTTGCGGCGCATGCCTTGCTGGCCGAGCGATTGTCGGCCAGCGACGGCGAGACCGGGGCGGCGCGTCTGTGGGCAGGCGAGGCGGGCGAAGCGGCGCTGGATTTCATCACCCGCCTGATGGCGTCGGCAAAGGACAGCGCTGACATTCCGGGGGCGGCCTATCCGGCCCTGTTCGATGCGCTACTCGAGGAGGTGACGATACGCCCCGCCTTCGGCATGCATCCGCGCCTGCATATCTGGGGGCCATTGGAAGCGCGCCTGCAACAAGCCGATCTGCTGATTCTGGGCGGCATGAATGAAGGTGTGTGGCCCGCCCTGCCGCCCGCCGATCCTTGGCTTAGCCGTCCCATGCGCGAAAAACTGGGGTTGCTGTCGCCCGAGCGGCGCATCGGCCTGGCCGCCCATGACGCGGCCCAGGGCCTGTGCGCGCCGGAAGTCATCCTGACCCGTTCGGCCAGGTCGGGAGGGGCGCCCACCCAACCGTCCCGCTTCATCCGCCGTCTGGAAGCGGTGATGAACGCCACCGGCCTTTTGGGTCCGGCTGGCGGCGAGGCCTGGCGATTGGAAGAGCCGCTGGCCTGGGGCGAAGCGCTTGATCACGCCATGCGTCAGTTGGCCGTCGGCCCGCCCGCCCCTTGCCCGCCGTTAAAGGCCAGACCAAACAGCTTGTCGGTCACCCGCATCGAAACCTGGATGCGCGATCCCTATGCGCTTTACGCGCAAAAGATATTAAGGCTCGAGGCGCTCGATCCCATCGATGCCGATCCGGGGGCCGCCGATTATGGCACCCTGATCCATAAGGTGCTGGAGCTTTACGTCCAGAAATGGCCGCAATCGCCGCCCGCTGATTGCCTGGGCGAGTTGCTGCGCCTGGGCGAGGATTGCTTCAGGGCGACATTGGATCGGCCCGGCATCTGGGCCTTTTGGTGGCCGCGCTTCAAAAGCGTGGCGGCTTTCGTGGCGGGGCTTGAGCAAGAGCGCGGTTCATCGGCGCGCCGGCGTTTCGCCGAATGCAAGGGAAGCCTTGAGATCGACGATTTCACGCTGACCGCCAAGGCCGACCGCATCGATCTGCTGACCGGCGGCGGTCTGTCGCTGATCGATTACAAGACGGGTGCCCCGCCGTCTTGGAAACAGGTGAAGGCGGGTTTCGCGCCGCAATTGCCGTTGGAAGCGGCGATGCTGATGGCGGGCGCCTTCAAGGACGTGCCCAAGGGCAAGGTGGAGGAACTGGCCTTCTGGCATTTGTCGGGCGGGCAGAAGGGGGGCGGCCAGTCGGTCTTCAAGGAAGATGTCGAGACGCTGGCGCAAGAAGCCCTTAAGGGCCTTAAGGGCCTGCTGGCGGCCTATCGCAGACCCGAAACCCCCTATCACGCCTGCCCAACCCCCGGCCAAGCGCCCGGCTGGTCGGATTATGCGCATCTGGAACGCAGGCCCGAATGGCAAAGCGAAGAGGACGCGTCATGAGCGGCCTGTCCTTGGAAGCGGCGCGCGAGCAGCGCAGGGCCGCCGATGCAAAGGCTTCGGCCTGGGTCTCGGCCTCGGCGGGTTCGGGCAAGACCAAGGTGCTGGTTGACCGCTTGCTGACTCTGCTGCTGGCGGGCGCCAAGCCGCACCGCCTGCTGTGCCTGACCTATACCAAGGCGGCGGCGGCGGAAATGGCCAACCGCCTGTCGTCCATGTTGTCGTCTTGGGTCACGCTGCCCGAAGCCGACTTGACCAAAAGCCTTGAAGAGTTGCTGGGCCAACCGCCCCAAGCCGATCAATTGACCAGGGCGCGACGCTTGTTCGCCCAGGTGCTGGATGCGCCGGGGGGGCTGCATATCCAGACCCTGCATTCCTTCGCCCAATCGCTGCTGGCCCGCTTTCCGCTGGAAGCGGGGATTGCGCCGCATTTCACGGTGATGGACGAGCGCGACCAAGCGCAGCTGCTCGACGAAGCGCTGCAAGACGTGCTGAACCAGGCGCGCCTGGGGCTGGACGAACCTTTGGCCTTGGCGCTGGAACAAGTGACGGCGCGCATTCACGAGACGCGCTTTGCCGATTTGATGAAGGAATTGTCCAGCGCAAGGGCCAGACTGGCCCGCCTGCTGGCGGCCAAGGGCGGCGTTTCGGGCGTCATGCGAGACGTGCGCGTTCATCTGGGCCTTCATGATGCGGGCGAAACGCTTGAAACGGCGCTGTTGGCGGCCTGCCGCGAAACCGCCTTCGACCAAGCTGGTCTGAAAGCCGCCTTAAGCGCCTTGCAGCAAGGATCGAAAACCGACATGGCGCGCGGCGAGCTGATGGCGATTTGGATGGCGGCAAGCCATCAGGATCGGGCGGCGGGTTTCGATGCTTACGCCCAGGCTTATTTGAAACAGGATATGGGACCGCGCCAGAAAATGGCGACCAAGGCCGCCGCCGAAATCCTGCCCGGCATCGACGAGATTCTGCTAACCGAACAGGCGCGCCTGCTGGCGGTTTACGAGAAACTGCGCGCGCATAAGGTGGCCTTGTCGACGGGGGCCTTGCTGACTTTGGCCGACGCCGTTCTCGACGGTTACGCCAGGCTCAAGGAGCGCCGGGGCAGGCTGGATTACGACGATCTGATCCAGGCGGCAAGGCGGTTGATCCGCCAGGGAACCTCGTGGGTTCTTTACAAGCTGGACGGCGGCATCGACCATGTGCTGATCGACGAGGCGCAAGACACCAGCCCGGATCAGTGGGACATCGTGACCAGCCTGTGCGACGAATTCTTCGCGGGCGAAGGGGCCGGGGTGCAGCCGCGCACCGTGTTCGCGGTGGGCGACGTCAAGCAGTCGATCTACAGTTTTCAAGGCGCCGACCCGTCATCCTTCGAGATCATGCGAGACAGGCTGTCCAGGCAGGTGCCGGAAGGCGGCGGGCGCTGGGAGCCGGTCGATCTGGTGGTCAGCTTTCGTTCAACACGTGCTGTGCTGGAAGCGGTGGACGCCGTTTTCGCCGAAGGCGAGGCCCTGGCGGGGGTCGATCTGGGGCGCGGCTATAAGCGCCATCTTGCGCATCGGGCGAAGGCGGGCGGGGTGGTGGATTTATGGCCGCCTCTGGAACCTCGGGCGCTTGACGAACCGGAACCTTGGAATCCGCCGGTCGAGCGACTGCGCGGCGATGCGCCATCGACCCGCATGGCCCGCCTGCTGGCTAGGCGCATCCAGGCCATGGTGGGCGGCGAACGGTTGGAATCGCAAGACCGGCTTATCGAACCCGGCGACATTCTGGTGCTGGTGCAAAGGCGCGGCGGCTTCATGGCCGATCTGGTGCGAGCGCTTAAATCCCTGGGCGTTCCGGTGGCGGGCGTCGATCGGTTGGTGGTGACCGACCAACTGGCGGTGGCCGACCTGATGGCGCTGGCCCGCTTTGCCCTGCTGCCCGAGGACGACCTGAATCTGGCCTGCGTCCTGAAAGGCCCCTTCCTGGGCTTTGACGAGGAACGCTTGTTCCAGGCCTGTCATCAGCGCAAGGCCAGCCTGTGGGCGGCGCTGGCCGAAAAGGACAAGGGCGCTCATGCTTGGCTAGGCGATCTGCTGCCCCTGGCGGCCCGTTTGGCGCCGCATGATTTCTTCGCGCATCTCTTGGGGCCGCTGGGCGGGCGCAAGGCGCTGTTGGCTCGCCTGGGCCAGGAGGCCCTGGACGCGGTGGACGAATTCATGACGCTGGCCCTGGATTACGAGCGCAGCCATGCGCCCTCCCTGACCGGCTTTCTATCCTGGCTGGAAGCAGGAAAAGTCGAGATCAAGCGCGATCCCGAGCCGGGTTCGGGCGGTTTCGTGCGCGTCATGACCGTTCATGGCGCCAAGGGGCTGCAAGCGCCGGTGGTTTTTTTGCCCGATACGCTGTCGGCCTCGAAGGGGCGCGATTTCCTGGTTTGGACGGCCAAGGGCGCGGAAGGCCTGCCCCTATGGGCGCCCAGCGTCGCTGACCGGTGCCAAGCCGTGACAATTGCCGCTGAAGAGGCCGTGCAGCGGCGTCGCCAGGAATCGCATCGCTTGCTGTATGTGGCGATGACCAGGGCCGAGGACCGGCTGACCATCGCTGGCTGGCAAACATCGCAAACCGCGCCCGCCGACGCTTGGTATCCGCTGATCAAGCAGGGCTTTCTGCGCGTGCAGGCCCCCGAGACCGACGACGCCTGGCTTGCCCAGGATGCCGATTCGCCCGGCCAGAAACTATGGCGTCTGTCATGTCCGCAAGAAGAAGCGGGAATTTCCAAAGAAAAGAAGGCGACAGGGCAAAAGAAAAGCCGGCTGCCGGACTGGGCGTTGCTGCCCGTGGCCAGCGAACCTTTGCCGCTGCGCCCCTTGATCCCTTCGGCGCCCGATTATGTCGAGCCGCTGGCCTTGTCGCCGCTCGATCCCCAAAACGCCCAGCGCTTCGAGCGGGGCCGCTTGATCCACCGCCTGCTGCAAACCCTGCCCGATCTGGACCAGTCCCTACGGATCAACGCCGCCAGCCGCTATCTGGCCCATGCCGCCGCCCATTGGTCCGAAGAGGCCCGCCTAGCCCTGATCAGCGAAGTGCTCATGGTTCTTCAGGACACAGCGCTATCCCCGCTGTTCGGGGCCGGATCGCGGGCCGAAGCGCCGCTGGTGGGGCTGGTCGATGGGCGGGTTCTTTCAGGACAGGTGGACCGTCTGGCCAGAGTGGGGGACGAAATCTGGGTGGCCGATTTTAAAACCAACCGCCCCGTGCCCGCCGATGTTTCGGAAATTCCAGGCGCCTATCTGCGCCAGATGGCGCTGTACCGGGCTGCGGCGCGGCTGCTCTGGCCTGATCTGGCCGTCCGCACGTTCCTGTTGTGGACCGATGGTCCGCTGCTTATGGAAATCAGGCCTTCCTGACCAGCAGGCGGTGAATGCCCAAGGGCGATTCAGAAGACTCTGGAAGAAAAGACAAGATTTCATGGCCCAGTCCCTTGAGGGAACGTGGAACATTCGTCAGTGGTTCTTGACCACAAAGACGAACTTCCAAAACTTCGCCAGGCCTCATCCGCTCTATTTTCAGTTTCGTTTTGACAAAGGTCATAGGGCATACTTCGCCCGTGATATCGATGAAGTAATCAGCATTGGCGGTTTCAGACATAAACTTTCCCGGAACACTAACTTTTGCAGTTGCCAAGAAATCAAAAAAGATGTAGGGAGGTTAGGTCTACATTATCAGGGGCCATTATAATGTCCGGTCTGAACGAATCAAACGAAATGCTCTCGCTGACGGCGCGCATCGTGGCGGCCCATGTCTCCAACAATACAGTGGCGCTTAACGACCTGACGGGTCTCATTCACGATGTCTATCGCGCCTTGACGAATGTTGGCGCCGCCGCGCCGGCCCCGGAACGCCCCCAGCCCGCCGTGCCGGTCAAGAAGTCGGTCACCCCGGACTACATCATCTGCCTGGAAGACGGCAAAAAACTTAAGATGCTGAAGCGCCACCTGAAAACGGCTTACGGCATGTCGCCCGAACAGTATCGCGAACGTTGGGGCCTGACGCCCGACTATCCGATGGTGGCCCCCAATTACGCCGAGCATCGCTCGAGCCTTGCCAAGAAGATCGGCCTGGGCACCAAGCCTCGCAAGCGCTCGCGCCGCCACGACTGAAGTTAACGTTTCATGACGAGCGAAGGGCGCCTTGCGGGCGCCCTTTTGCTTCTGGCCGGTTCTCGGTTATAGTCTTCGACCGTTTGCGTTTATTGACGAAGGAAACATGGCCTCGCGTCTCGAGGAACGTTGTATCGAACAGGGTTTGAAGATGACCGGCCAACGCCGCGTGATCGCCCGTGTGCTGTCGGATGCCGAAGACCATCCCGATGTCGAGGAAGTGTATCGACGGGCCAGCGGCATCGACCCCAAGATCAGCATCGCCACCGTCTACCGCACCGTCCGCCTGTTCGAGGAATCCGGCATTCTGGAGCGTCACGATTTTGGCGACGGCCGCGCCCGCTACGAGCGTCACCCCACCCAGCATCACGACCACCTGATCGATACCAGCACGGGACGGGTGATCGAATTCCAAAGCGGCGAGATCGAGTCTTTGCAACGCGAGATCGCCAAGCGTCTGGGTTTCAAGCTGACCGGACATCGGCTGGAACTGTTTGGCGTTCCCATCAAGGACGGCGACGCCTAAGCGTGGCCGCCAAAGAAGGTCGAGGTTTCATGCCGACACAAGCATCACCCGCCATCCGCGCCGGCCGCTTGGAAGTGCGCTTGGCCGAATCCTTGGCCGAGATCGACGCCTCGCAGGCCCTGCGTTACCGTGTCTTCTATGACGAAATGGGGGCCAAGCCTTCCCCGGACATGGCCGCCAAGGCCCGCGATTTCGACGCCTTCGACGAGGTGTGCGACCATCTGCTGGTTCTTGATCACGGCAAGGAAGAAGGGGCGGCAATCCAGGTGGTCGGCACCTACCGTCTGATGCGCCGCGAGCACGCCCTGAAGGCGGGGCGTTTCTATTCGTCGGGCGAATATGACATCACCTCCATCCTGGCCCATCCCAAGCCGATCATGGAATTGGGACGCTCTTGCGTCGATGCCGCCTATCGCACGCGGGCCAGCACCATGCAGCTTTTGTGGGCGGGCATCGCCGCCTATGTCTTCAAGCACGGCATCGACGTCATGTTCGGCTGCGCCAGCCTGCACGGCACCGATCCCAAGGCGCTGTCGGTGCCACTGTCCTACCTGCATCATTTCTGCCAAGCGCCGCAAGCTCTGTGCCCCAGGGCTTTGCCCGCCCTGTATACCAACATGAACCTGCTGCCCAAGGACGCCATCGACGAAAAATCCGCCCTGGCCGAACTGCCGCCTCTGATCAAGGGCTATCTGCGCCTGGGCGGTTTCGTGGGCGACGGCGCGGTGATCGATCACCAGTTCAACACCACCGATGTGGCGGTGATCGTCAAGACCGACATGGTGGCCGAGAAATACTACAAGCATTACGAACGCACGGCCGGATCGGGAGAGGCTTGACCCACCCGCCATGGTTTCCACCGCAAGCGCCGCCATCCGCCTCTCCTTGTTCATCGCCTGGACATTGCTGTGCCTTGTTCCCTATTTGCTTTTGATGATCCTAAGGGCCGAGGGCGGGCTTTGCCTGTTCTACTGGCGGATCGTTTGCCGCATCACCGGGTTGAATGTCGCCGTTTTCGGACAGATGACCACTGAGCGCCCGGCGCTGTTCGTTTCGAATCACGTTTCCTATCTGGACATTCTGGTGCTGGGCGGTTTGATCCGGGCCAGTTTCGTGGCCAAAAGCGAGGTCGCCGGTTGGCCGGGGATCAACATCATCGCCAGATTGGGGCGCACCATTTTCGTCGAGCGGCGGCCCGTGCGCGCCGCCAAGCAAACCGGCCAACTGGCCAGACGACTTCTTAAAGGCGACTCGTTGATCGTGTTTCCTGAAGGAACCAGCACTGACGGCAACCGGCTGATGCCGTTCAAAAGCACGCTGTTTTCTGCGGCTGAAATCGAGATCAACGGCCAACCGGTCTTGGTGCAGCCTCTGACCATCACCTATACGCGCCTGAATGGCATGCCGATGGGCCGGGTGCTGCGCCCCCTCTACGCCTGGTATGGCGACATGAGTTTGGCGCCACATCTATGGAAAGTGCTGGGTCTGGGCCAGGCCCAGGTCGAAGTGGAATTCCATCCGCCGGTGCGTCTGACCGATTACGCCACGCGCAAAGGCTTGGCTTTGCATTGCCACCGCGCGGTCAGACACGGCCTGTCGCGCGGCCTTTCCGGACGCAGAGACGAACCCGTTCGCACAAAAGCCCCGCAATCAGCTACAGTCGACGCCCATGGCTAAGAAATTGCACATCAAGACCTATGGCTGCCAGATGAACGCCTATGATTCGGCGCGCATGTACGACGTGCTGGCTCCCTTGGGCTACGAGCCGACCGACACGCCCGATGGGGCGGACATGGTGATCTTGAACACCTGCCACATCCGCGAAAAAGCCGCCGAAAAGGTGTTTTCGGAACTGGGCCGCTTAAAGCGTTTGAAAGCGGATGGCCAGCCGATGATCTTGGCCGTTGGCGGCTGCGTCGCCCAGGCCGAGGGCGACCATATCTTGAAGCGTGCGCCGCAGGTCGATCTGGTTTTTGGTCCGCAAAGCTATCACCGCCTGCCCGAACTGGTGGCCAGAGCCGAGCGCCAGCGCGGCCAAGGTGTGCTGGACATCGACATTCTGCCCGAGCCGAAATTCGATCAATTGCCCGAAAGCGGGGCCAGGGGTCCCGCCGCCTTCATCGCCATCCAGGAAGGCTGCGACCGTTTTTGCACCTACTGCGTGGTGCCCTATACCAGGGGCGCCGAATATTGCAGGCCCGCCGCCGACATTCTGGCCGAAGCCGGGCATCTGGCCGCCAGCGGCACGCGGGAACTGACGCTGCTGGGGCAGAATGTGAATGCTTGGCAGCAAGGCGGGCTGGGGCTGGGCCGCCTGATCCGCCAAGTGGCGGCCATACCCGGCATCGAGCGCGTGCGCTACACCACCTCGCATCCGGCCCATGTCGATGAGGAACTGATCGAGGCCCATGCGAACGAAGCCAAGCTGATGCCTTATCTGCATCTGCCGGTGCAATCGGGGTCGGACAAGATTCTGAAGGCGATGAATCGCGGCCACGATGCCGATGATTACCGGCTGCTGGCCCATCGCCTGAAAAGCGCAAGGTCCGACTTGGCCTTGTCGTCCGATTTCATCGTGGGTTTTCCCGGCGAAAGCGAAGCCGATTTCCAGGCCACGCTGGACTTGATCGACGAAGTGGGCTTCGTGCTGGCCTACTCCTTCAAATTCAGCCCGCGTCCCGGCACCGGGGCCGCCGTCATGGATGGGCAGGTGCCCGAAGAGGTGAAGACCGAACGCTTGGCCCGCCTGCAAACCAAGCTGGAAGCCATCCAGGCCAATTGGTACCAAACCATGGTGGGCCGCGACATGGATGTTTTGTTCGACCGCGTCGGACGCCACAAGGGTCAGTTGCTGGGCCGCAGTCCCTTCATGCAGCCGGTGCATGTGAAGGCGCCGGAAAGTCTGATGGGCGGGCTGGCCAAGGTGCGCATTCTGGAAAGCCACGCCAACAGTTTGGCGGGCATGCTGGTGGCGGCATGAAGACGCAGGAACTGACCTTCGCCGACAATGGCCGGCTGCGCGTCATGCTGGGGCCGCACAATCTGAATCTGGAACGATTGGCTAGGCGGGCGGGCATTCAGGCCACCAGCCGCGGCAACAAGATCACGCTGAAGGGACCCGCCGACAGTTTGGCCGAGGTCGAGGCGGCGTTGCTGAGCCTGTGGGAACGCGCGGGCCAGGACGGCGTTCTGGAAACCGCCGACGTCGATGCCGCCCTGCGTCTGTCCGAAGGCGGGGCGGGCGATGTGTCGGGCCTGATCATCCGCACCAAAAAGCGCGTCATCCATCCGCGCAGCCCCAATCAGGCCGCCTATGTGCAGGCCTTGAAAAGTTGCGACCTGGCTTTCGGGCTGGGACCGGCGGGGACAGGCAAAACCTATCTGGCCGTCGCCAAGGCGGTGGCGCAGCTGATCCGCGGCGATGTCGAGCGCATCGTGCTGTCGCGCCCGGCGGTCGAGGCGGGCGAACGGCTGGGCTTCCTGCCTGGAGACCTGCGCGAAAAGGTCGACCCCTATCTGCGCCCGCTTTACGACGCGCTCTACGACATGCTGCCCGCCGACCAAGTGAAGAAGAAACTGGAATCGGGCGAGATCGAAGTGGCTCCCCTGGCCTTCATGCGCGGGCGCACGCTGGCCAACGCCTTCGTCATTCTGGATGAGGCGCAAAACACCTCGCCCATGCAGATGAAGATGTTTCTGACCCGTTTGGGCGAAGGATCGCGCATGGCGGTGACGGGCGATCCCAGCCAGATCGATCTGCCTGCGGGCCAGGCCTCCGGCCTGTTGGACGCCCTGGAGACGCTGAAAGGGGTGACGGGCGTGGGCGTCGTGCGCTTCGGCGCCGAAGACGTGGTGCGCCACGATTTGGTGACGCGCATCGTGAAAGCCTACGAAGCCAAAGAGAAAAAGCGGGAGAGAGCCAGACATGGCTAGCCTTGTCCTTTCCTTGCGCGTCGAAGACGCTGGCTGGAAGAAGAAATTGAAGGCGCCCGCCAAATTGCTGGGCGCCGCCGCGAAGAAAGCCGTGCTGATGGGGGCCAAGGATCTGTCGGGCAAGGTGGAGATCGCGGCCCTGCTGTCATGCGACGACGAGGTCAAGGCGCTGAACAAGCAATGGCGGGGCAAGGCCAAGCCCACCAATGTTCTCTCCTTTCCAGCGCTTGCGGAATCGTCGCCGCCGGGCGGCCCGGTTTTTCTGGGCGATCTGGTTTTGGCGCTGGAGACCATCGAGCGCGAGGCCCTTCAGCAAGGCAAAAGTTTCGAGGCTCATGTCGTTCACCTGACGGTTCACGGTGTTCTGCATCTGCTGGGCTATGACCATCTGGACGGCGAGCAGGCTCGCCAGATGGAGGGATTGGAGCAAGACGTCATGACGTCTTTGGGTTATCCTGACCCCTACCTTGAGGGATAAAAAAAGATGGACGATGGCAGTAGTCGGTTCTTCGGCTTTTTCGGACGCTGGCTGAAGGAGTTCCAGAAGGGAAAGCAAGGCGAATCATCGACCGGGCTTGAGACTCTGGAAGAACTGATCGAGGAGCGCGAGGAAAACGAAGAGCCGTTGGACGCGCACGAACGCCGCTTGCTGGGCAATGTGCTGCGCCTGCGCGACGTGACCGCCTATGACGTGATGGTCCCCAGGGCCGACATCGTGGGCGTGCCCTCGACGCTGACCCTTCCCGAACTGCTGGAAGTTTTCACCCGCGAGGGTCATTCGCGCATGCCGGTCTATCGCGGCACCATGGACGATGCGGTCGGCATGGTTCACATCAAGGACGTTCTGGCCGCCGAAATTTCGGGCCAGCCCTTTCAACTGGGCCGCATCATCCGTCGCGTACTGTTCGTGGCCCCCTCGATGCGCGTCCTCGACCTACTGCTGGAAATGCGCATCAAGCGCATGCATCTGGCCCTGGTGGTCGATGAATATGGCGGCATCGACGGGCTGATCACCATCGAAGACTTGGTCGAGCAGATCGTGGGCGAGATCGAGGACGAGCATGACGAAATGAACGCGCCCGACATCGTGCGCAGGCCCGACGGCCATCTGGATGCCGACGCAAGGGCCACTGTGGAAGAGTTGGAAGAATTGGTCGGCCCCCTTCTAAGCCAGGAAGAGCGCGACGAGATCGACACGTTGGGCGGCCTGGTGGTGGCGCTGGCGGGTCATGTGCCCGCACGCGGCGAATTGATCCGCCACCAGTCGGGCATGGAATTCGAAGTGCTGGAAGCCGATCCCAGGCGCGTGCGTCGCCTGCGCATCCGAAGGCCGACAGCCGACGCGGACGCGCCGCAGGCCGAGGTTTCGTGACCCCGTTCCTCGCCAAATTGGAAGCCTTGTCGGGTTGGCGTCGTCGCGGCTTTCTTGCCGCTTTGGGCGGGTTTGCCGCGCTGGCCTTGCCACCCATCTATTTTTTGCCTGTCCTTGGCTTGTCCTTTGCGGGTCTTGCCTTGCTGTTAAGCGGGGCGGCCAGCCGCAAAAGCGCCTTCGCTACCGGCTGGTGGTTCGGGCTGGGCTTTTTTACCGCCGGACTGTACTGGATTTCCAACGCCCTGCTGGTCGATGCCGCCCGTTTTGCCTGGTTCATTCCCTTCTCCCTTTTCGGCCTGTCGGGCGTGCTGGCGATCTTTTGCGGCTTGGCCACGCTTCTGTCTTGGCGGATTTGCCGCAAGGGCGTGGGCGGCGCGCTGGCCCTGGCCGCCGCCTGGGTCTTGCTGGAATGGCTGCGCAGCTTCGTTTTCACCGGATTTCCCTGGAATCTGATCGCCAGCATCTGGGTGCCGGTCTTGCCGGTGCTGCAATCCGAAGCCTGGATTGGTCCCTATGGGCTGGGTTTCCTGACACTTTGGGCCGCCATCGTCTGGCCTCTGATTTTTCGTGATAGATCGGCGCGCCATCGCTTGCTGGCGGGCCTGCCATTTCTGATTTTGTTGCTGCTGGGAATGGGCGGCTTGATGCGCCTTCAGGGCGGCGACATCGTCATGACCGACGATGTGCGCCTGCGCCTCGTGCAGCCCAATATTCCCCAAACCCTGAAATGGAAGAACGAGCTGCGCTTCGCGCATCTCTTGAAGCTGATCGAGATGAGCCAAGTAGCCAGCGACGAGCCGCCCACGCATGTGATCTGGGCGGAAACCGCCGTGCCCTATATATTGGATCACGATGTGCAGGCTAGGCTGGCGGTGGCCAAGGCGGTTCCCGCGAATGGCTTGGTGATTACCGGCGCGGTGCGCACCACCGAGCCGGGTTTGGAACCCTACCAGATATGGAACAGCCTGCTGGCGATTGACGAATCCGGCCTGATCCGGGGCGTCTTCGACAAATTCCATCTGGTGCCCTTTGGCGAATACATGCCGCTGAAATCGATCCTGCCCTTGAAGAAAATCACCGAGGGCGCCACCGATTTTTCGCCCGGCCCCGGCCCGCTGACCATCGCCCTGCCGGGTCTGCCTCCCGTCGGGCCTTTGATCTGCTACGAGGTCATCTTCCCCCATGCGGTGGCCGAACCCGGCAAACGCCCAGATTGGCTGCTCAATCTCACCAATGACAGCTGGTACGGGATAAGCACCGGTCCTCACCAGCATTTTGCAACCGCCCGCATGCGCGCGGTCGAAGAGGGGCTGCCGCTCGTTCGAGTTGCAAACAGCGGCATCTCGGGCGTCATCGACCCCTATGGCCGCGTAGTGGCCGAATTGGGACTTGGGCAAGAAGGCATCTTGGATAGCCGCCTTCCCAAGCCATTGAATGAGGCAACGATTTACGCCCGGACAGGAGACGTGCCCAGCATTGGAGTTCTTATTCTTTTACTTATTGTCTTGAAATTCATGGTTTGTCACACGGGATTTTCCTCAATACGATACTCGTGAAGCGGTTGACTTACATATTTGCGTATGTCTTACTTTCGGAAAGCCGACGACAACTAGCGTTGGGACAGATCGGCTAACCTTGCGGATCAACACGAAAGAACATAATAAAATGGCTAAAAGTCCCACTCGGAATAAGGGTCCCGTTTCCCGTAAGTCCAGCCGCGGCCGGACGGCGACGGGCAAGCCGAACCCCATCGACGTGCATGTCGGCAACCGCGTTCGCCTGCGTCGGACGTTGCTGGGCATGAGCCAGGAGAAGCTCGGCGAAGCGATCGGGCTGACCTTCCAACAGGTGCAGAAGTACGAGCGCGGCGCCAACCGCGTCGGCGCATCGCGCCTGTACGACCTGTCGCAGGTTCTGGATGTGCCGGTGTCGTATTTCTTTGACGACATGCCTGACGAAGTCACCCGCTCAAGCCCGCGCCAGATTCTCGGCATGTCCGAAGATCCGGCCGCCGATTTCGAGCACGACCCTATGACCAAGCGCGAAACGCTGGAACTGGTGCGCGCCTATTACCGCGTGACCAATCCCGCCGTGCGCCGTCGCCTGTTCGAATTGGCCAAGTCGCTGGCCAATGTCGAAAGCGAAGAAGAAGTCAGCGAAGACTGACGGCAACCATTGCGTGAAGTAATCGCGTATTATTTTTCGCGGTACGCGTAACAACTGCTAGACGCCAAAAACTCCATGTGTAACACTTGTAAAGTGTTAGCATGGAGTTTTACCTTGTCGCGTCCTCAGCCCTACGATTCATCTTCGCCCGCCCCCTCCCAGGATTTTCTTGCCCAGCTTGGACAACGACTTGAAAATCTGCGCCAAGCCAGCGGGTTCGAACGCGCGCAACTGGCAAAATGCGTAGGAATCACGGGCGGCAGGCTGAAGAGGATCGAAGAAGGCCAGGCGCGTCTCGAAGCCAGCCTGCTCTATGCGCTTCTGCAGGCGATGAACGTAAAAGTAGCCGACTTCTTCGATGGGGCCGCCCAAGCCGGGCCGTCGCCGCTTGATCCTGAGGCGCAAGAACTGATGCGCCTGTTCAGCACCATTCCGGACGCTGGCATCCGCCGCTCGATCTTGAAACTGGCCAAGTCTTTGTCGGAAAAACCTTGACGGTTGGCTGATTCCCTGGGAAAACGCACTCCGCGCCAAGCCTTGCGGCATGGCGATTCCCTTTCCTTGATGCCGAAGGAGCCAAGCGTGTCCAAGGCCGACTTTCTGTTCACCAGCGAATCCGTTTCCGAAGGCCATCCCGACAAGGTCTGTGACCGCATTTCGGACGCCGTCGTCGACATCTTTCTGAGCGCCGACCCGTACGCCCGAGTCGCCTGCGAGACGCTGTGCACCACCAACCGGGTTGTCCTGGCCGGCGAAGTGCGCGGACCCGCCTCGATCACGACGCAGCTGATCGAAGACACGACGCGCCAAGCCATCCGCGACATCGGCTACGAGCAGGACGGCTTCCATTGGAAGAACGCCAAGGTCGAGATTCTGCTGCACTCGCAATCGGCGGACATCGCGGTCGGCGTCGACGCTGCGGGCAACAAGGACGAGGGCGCTGGCGACCAGGGCATCATGTTCGGCTATGCCTGCACCGAAACGCCGGTTCTGATGCCTGCCCCCATTTATTACGCGCATGAAATTCTGCGTTCGCTGGCCGAAGCGCGCCATTCGGGGGCCACCACCAAGCTGGGTCCCGACGCCAAGAGCCAAGTGACGCTGCAATATGTGAACGGCAAGCCGGTGCGCGCCACGTCGGTCGTGGTCTCGACCCAGCACACCGAAGACGTCAACCAGGAAGAAGTGCGCGAGATCGTGCGCCCGCACGTGCTGAACGTTCTGCCCAAGGGCTGGATGTGCGACGAGCCGCATTTCTACGTCAATCCCACCGGTCGTTTCGTTATTGGCGGTCCCGACGGCGACGCCGGCCTGACCGGTCGCAAGATCATCGTCGATACTTACGGCGGCGCGGCCCCGCATGGCGGCGGCGCTTTCTCGGGCAAGGACCCGACCAAGGTCGACCGCTCGGCCGCCTATGCGTCGCGCTATCTGGCCAAGAACGTGGTGGCCGCCGGTCTGGCCGACCGCTGCGTGATCCAGCTGTCTTACGCCATCGGCGTTTCGAAGCCCCTGTCGGTTTACATCGACACTTTCGGCACCGGAAAAGTGGACGAGGACAAGCTGTCCAACGTTCTGCAAGATCTGGTGAACTTAAGCCCGCGCGGCATTCGCGAGCATCTGGGCCTGAACAAGCCCATCTATGCCCGCACCGCCTCTTACGGCCATTTCGGGCGCAACCCCGATGCCGACGGCGGCTTCTCGTGGGAAAAGACCGATCTGGTCGATCAGCTCAAGAAAGCCTTTGGCGCCTGATCAGCCCGATAAGGAACGATGCGACGGGGCGGCAGGTCAATCCTGCCGCCCTCCCCGTTTCTATGGTCGGCGCAAGGGAAAGCCGCTGCGCCAGGGCAAGCAGGAACTGATTCAAAATCTGCTGCCCGGCTTGGCGATTTCCACGCCCGCTGCGGGCGAGACCATCGATCCCTTTGCTTTGTTCTCACCCCCGCCAAGCGAGTTGTGGCTGGAAGTGGGATTCGGGGCGGGTGAACACACGGCGGCCCAGGCCAGCGCCAATCCGCATGTCGGGTTGATCGCGTCGGAAGTATTCCTGAACGGGCTGGGCGGACTGTTGAAACATATTGCGGCCTTGGATTTGGCCAACATCCGCATCTATCCCGAGGATGTGCGCAAACTTCTGCCCTCCCTGCCCGATGCTTGCCTGGGGCGCGTCTTCGTTCTCTTCCCCGATCCTTGGCCCAAAAAGCGCCATGCAGTGCGCCGCTTCATCGGACAGGACAATCTGGACCAATTGTCGCGCCTGCTGGCCCCTGGCAAAGAATTGCGCGTCGCCAGCGACCATCCGGTCTATATCGACTGGACGCAAGAACAGATGTCCTTGCGCGATGATTTCAAGCCGGTCTTGCAGACAAGCCTGCGGCCCAGCGATTGGCCGCCGTCCCGCTATGAGCAAAAGGCGCTCGAGAAGGGCGTCGGCTGCACCTATATGGCGTGGGAAAAAAAGTAGCTGTCAGCTATCAGCCGTCTGCGCGCCCGGCGCCGAGGGTCGGCATCACGCGGGCAAGGCCCGCGCGGCGGGTTCCACCCCGCCGAGAGCCAAGCGCCCAAGGGGCGCGCCCGGCGTCTGAGGGACGGCATCACGCGGGCAAGGCCCGCGCGGCGGGTTCCACCCCGCCGAGAGCCAAGCGCCCAAGGGGCGCGCCCGGCGCCTGAGGGGCAGCATTAAGAAGCATCCGCCTCGTCGTTGAAACTGTCAATCAGGGCCGATATGCGTGCCGAATCCACCTGATCCATGATGCTGCGCGCCCTGCGGATGGCGCCGCTCAGATTCATGGCGCGGATGCGCTGCTTGACGCGGCCCAGATGGATGGGGGCCATCGACAATTCGCGGATACCCAATCCCAGCAGCAGCCCGGTCAAGCGGGCCTCGCCCGCCATTTCGCCGCAGACCGACACGGGAATGCGCGCCCGCAAAGCCGCCTCGGTGGCGAATTGAATCATGCGCAACACGGCGGGGTGCAGCGGATTGTAAAGACTGGCCACCTGCTCGTCCGAACGGTCGATGGCCAGCGTGTACATGGTCAGGTCGTTGGTGCCGATGGCGAAAAAATCGGCATGCGTGGCCAGGGCGTCGGCGGTGATGGCGGCGCCCGGAATTTCGATCATGATGCCCAGCGGCGGCAGCGGGTCAGCGATCGGCACCCGCTTGCGCTTCAATTTCTTGGCGATGCGCGTCATCGCCTCGCGCACGCAGGTCACTTCGGCCACGGTCATGACCATGGGCAACAGAATGCGGATCGGTCCATGCGCCCCGGCGCGAAGGCAAGCCGCCAGTTGGGGTTCCAGCAGTTCCGGATGCTTGAGCGACAGGCGAATGGCGCGCAAGCCCAAGGCGGGGTTGAGGCCCGGCGAATCGAGATCGGGCAGTTTCTCGCTGCCCGCGTCCAGGGTTCTGATGGTGACGGGTCGGCCCTTCATCGCCTTGACGATGCCCGAAAGCGCTTGATACTGCTCGTCCTCGTTGGGCAAGTCGCTGCGGTTCATGAACAAGAACTCGCTGCGCAGCAGGCCAACCCCCATGGCGCCCGCGTTCAAAACGCCGTCGACTTCTCCGGGCAGTTCGATATTGGCCATCAGGGAAATCGTCTCGCCGTCCTTGGTCACGGCAGGCAGGCTCGACAGGCCTTCAAGCTGGCGGCGGATGCGCAGATGCTGGGCGCGCAGAGCGCGGTAAGCCGACAAAGTCGCAGCGGAAGGATTGATGATGACCTGGCCAAGCCCGCCGTCGATGATGACGGTCTCGCCGCCGCGCAACCCATCGAGCAAGCCGGAAACGCCCAACACCGATGGAATGCCCAAGGAACGGGCCATGATGGCGGTGTGGCTTTCCATGCCGCCCGCTTCCGTCGCCAATCCAACAACCAGCTTGGGATCGAGAAGGGCGGTGTCGGCGGGCGACAATTCATCGGCCAGCACGGCTGAATTCTTGTTCAATTGCTCGAAGGGCCGCCAGGCGGATTTGTTGAGGGCGCGGATCAGGCGCGATCCCACTTCGCTGATGTCGGCGGCCCTGGCCGCCAGATAGGAATCATCGACCGCCGCCAGCCCCTCGACGATCTCGCCGATCTCGCGCATGACGGCGGATTCGGCATTGATACGTTCTTGCTTGATGCGCGATTCAACGCCGCGCACCAAGCGCGACCCCTTCAGCATTTGAAGATAGGCTTCCAAAAGGTAACCCATTTCCTCGGCCGCCGCCGAAGGCAATTTCTTGGCCTTGTGCAGCAAGTCGTCGACCTGTCGTCCGGCCTGGCTGGCCGCCTGCTGAAAGCGCGCCAGTTCGTCGTCAATGCGAGAAGCGGGAATGCGGTATTCGGGCACATGCACTTGGCCGTGCTCGTGGCGATGCGCGACGCCAACCGCAATGCCGGGAGCTGCGGCCAGACCTTCTAAGATGCGCTCCTTGCCCGATACGGGCTGGCTAGTCTTCATCGAATTTGCGCTCCACAAGATCGGTCAAGGCAGTCAATGCCGCTTCGGCGTCGTCGCCCAGAGTGCGGATTTCGATTTGCGTGCCGGGGGCGGCGGCCAGCATCATCAGACCCATGATCGAGACGCCGGAAACTTCCTGTCCCTTGCGGCTGACGAAGGTTTGGGCGCTGAACTGCCCCGCCGTCTTGACGAATTTCGCGGCGGCCCTGGCGTGCAAACCCAGGCGATTGACGATGGTGACGGTGCGGCTAAGGGCTTCAGGCATGCTCGCCCCCTACTGCGCCAACAGGCGCGAGGCCACGTTGATATATTTGCGCCCCGCTTCCTGGGCGCTTGAAACCGCCATGCCCAGGGGTTCGGAATTGCGCACGCTGGCCAGCTTGATCAGCATGGGCAGATTGACGCCGGCGATCACTTCGATATGCGCCTTGTCCATGATCGAAATGGCCAGATTGGAGGGCGTGCCGCCAAACATGTCGGTCAGCACGACGACGCCCGCTCCCGCATCCACCTTGGCGACCTTGTCCAGAATTTCCTGGCGGCGCACCTCCATGTCGTCATCGGGCTGAATGCAGACCAGCTCGACGGCGGGTTGCTTGCCGACGACATGCTCAAGCGCCGCAACCAGTTCGACCGCCAGGCGGCCGTGGGTAACAAGGACAAGTCCGATCATGAAGAGATTCCGGTCAATTGAGTGATCATGTGAGAGACGACAGCTCGCGGTGGCGCAATTCGACGGCTTGGCCCTGCAAGGAAAGCCAGTCGGCCAATCGCTCCGCCACGAAGACAGAGCGATGCCGTCCGCCGGTGCAGCCGATGGCGATGGTCAGATAGCTTTTTCCCTCGGCGGCGAAGCGGGGCAGCAAGGGCGCCAGAAGGCCGGTCAGGCGCGAAAAATAATCGTCGAAGCTGGGGTCTGCCGCGACATAGGCGGCCACCTTCGCATCGCGCCCGGTCAGCGGCCTCAGGTCCGGCACGTAATGGGGATTGATCAGAAAGCGGGCGTCGAAAACCAGATCGGCTTCGCGCGGCAGGCCCTGACGATAGGAAAACGAGGTGACGAACACCACCAGCCGGTGGCGGCTATCCAGGCCGTATTGCGTCTCCATCAAATGGCGGAACTCGCCGATGGCCAGGCGCGAGGAATCGATGACCAGATCGGCGCGCAATTTCAAGGGAGCCAGCAAGGCGCGCTCATGCTGAATGCCGTCGATCAGGGGGCGGTCGGTGGCCAGGGGATGTCGGCGGCGCGTCTCGGTGAAGCGTCTGGCCAGCGCATCGTCGTCGGCGTCCAGAAACAAAAGTTTCACATCGACCGGCGTTTCATGGATCATGCGCGCGATGGCGGCGTCGATGTCGTTGACGCCAAAGTCGCGCGTGCGGATGTCGATGCCGACCGCCAGCGGGCGTTCCAGGACCGCATCGGGGCGCACCAACTGGGCAAACAGAGACAGCGGCAAATTGTCGACCGCTTCATAGCCCAGGTCCTCAAGCGCCTTCAGGGCCGAAGTGCGGCCAGCCCCCGACATGCCGGTCACGATAACCACGCGGGCGGACGCCGTTTGGGCGGGCGCCTGGGACATTTTGTTCTGGCTGGCCGGAGCGTCGGTCATTGCGGGCGCATTATAGCCTCATCCCCACCCATGAGGGCAAGGCGCAGCTTGGCGGGCGTCGAGTCCGCGAAGGGGTCCAGCCGCAATAGAGGCAATTGGCCAAGATCGCACGTCCAGGCGGCGGGATCGGGCAGGCGCTCGACCAGCGCCCTGGCGACCAGCTCGACCGCCAGAACCAGGGGGGCCTTGGTCAGATAGGGCAGGCGCAGCAGGCCGATGCCCCTGGCTTCGATCAGTCCGGCGATGGGGGGCGGCGGCGAGGCCGTCAGACGACCGGCTTCAAGGGCGATTTCGACTTGATCGTCGGATATCAGAACGGCGCCCCGGTCGATCAGGCGCAAGGCCAGGTCGCTTTTTCCGCTGCCCGATGGACCGAGAAGCAAAAGGCCCTGCCCGTCAAGAGCGACCGATGTGGCATGAACGAGCGCCATGGCCGAAGGTTGGCCGCAGGCGGGGCTTCTGTCAATCGTCCTTCGCGGGCAACAAGACGGTGAATCTGGCCCCCAGGACCGAGCCGTCCGGGCCGACGCGGTTTTCCGCCTGGATGCTTCCTTGATGGGCGGTGACGATCTGGCGTGAAATCGCCAGACCCAGGCCGGAATGGGTGCCGAATTTCTCGCCCGCCGGCCGCTCGCTGTAGAAGCGGTCGAAGATGGCCTCGGTCTTGCCGTCGGGAATGCCAGGCCCTTCGTCTTCCACGTCGATGCGGACCAATCCATCTGACCGCAGGGCCCGCACGCGAATGGTTCCGCCCATAGGGCTGAAGGAAACGGCGTTGGCGATCAGGTTGCGCATGACCTGGGCCAAGCGGCTTTCAATGCCGGGCACGCTTAGAGAATCGTCGTCGGGAAGCGCAAGCTCAAGGCTGGGGGCGCCCGGCTTCTTGGTGGCGCCATGGATATCGGCCAGGGTTTGCAGCAGCGAGGCCAGGGGGACCGGCTGGGCCTCGGCGCGCGACAATTCGGCATCCAGGCGCGAGGCGTCGGAAATGTCGGTGATCAAACGGTCCAGACGTCCCACGTCATCGACGATGATCGCCATTAGGCGGGCCTTCTGGTCGGGATCTGCCACCAACGAGATGGTTTCCACGGCGCTTCTTAAGCTGGTCAGCGGGTTCTTAATTTCGTGCGCCACGTCGGCCGCGAAGGATTCGATGGCGTCCATGCGCGCCCACAAAGCCTCGGTCATGTCGGCCAGGGCATGGGCCAGTTCCGAAATTTCATCATGTCGGCCCGGAAAGCGGGGAATGTCGGGCCGCCTGCCATGGCCCCGGCGCACCCGTTCGGCGGCAAGTGCTAACCTGCGCACCGGCCTTGCGATGGTGCCCGCCAGATAAAGCGACAACAGAACCGTAACGCCCAGGGCCAGGGCCGTCATTTCCAGGATGTTGAGGCGCACTTGCAAGAGGCGCTGTTCAATTTCGCGGCTGTCTTGCATCAGCATAAGCGCGCCGACCACCTGCTTGAAGCGCTGCACAGGCACGGCGATGCTGAGAAAGACGCCACCCTCGGCGTTCGAGCGGATCATTTCCGACATGTCGCCATCCAGGGCGGACAGCACTTCGACATAATCCTTGGCCTTCTGCGGGTGGCTTTCGCGGTAGCGTGGCAAGGCCGCCTCGTTGGCGACGGGGCGCATCAGCCAGGCGCGCAATTTGTCGGTCAGACTCGACAATCCCTTCTCGCGGTGCGGCGGCGCCAATTCCTCGACTTCGATTTCGCCGGAAGGGCCGTACAGCGTGCGGCTGTCGGCCAGCAGCGCGCCCTCCAGCGAAAACAGGCGCGCCCGCAGCTCGGCCGGTTCGGCCAGCCTTCGCACCATGTTGCGGGCGATCGACAAATCGATTGGCGTCGCGCCTTCGGGGTCGTCCTCGCTGGACTCTTCATAGACGGCGCCCTCGGCCAGGGCGGCGGCGAACATCTGGCCTTGGGTGTGCAGCGAGGCCAGGGTCTGTTCGACCAAGGTGGCGCGATATTCGTCGAGATAGAGAAGGCCCACGACCAGAACCAGGATCGGCATCATGTTGACGGCCAGAATCCGGCGCGTCAGCGGCGACAGGCGCTGGTGGCGCGGCCTTGCTTCCTGAGGTCCGGTTTCGCTCATCAAGCGTCGCGATAGCGATAGCCGACGCCGTACAGCGTTTCGATGTGCTGGAACTCGTTGTCGATCTCGCGGAACTTGCGGCGCATGCGCTTGATGTGGCTGTCGATGGTGCGGTCGTCAACATAGACCGTTTCGCCATAAGCGGCGTCGATCAGCTGGTCGCGGTTCTTCACATGGCCGGGGCGCATGGCCAGCGCCTTCAGCAACAGGAATTCGGTGACGGTCAATTCGACATGCTTGCCTTCCCAACTACAGGCATGACGGGTGGGGGCCAGTTCAAGCTTGCCCCGCTTGATCAGGCTGGCGTCCGCCGCCTCGCCGCCCTCGACGGCTTCCTTGCGTCTGAGCAGCGCCTTGATGCGCTCCAGCAGCAAGCGCTGCGAGAAAGGCTTCTTGATGTAATCGTCTGCCCCCATGCGCAGACCGAGAAGCTCGTCGCTCTCATCGTCCTTCGAGGTGAGGAAGATGACCGGCAACTGGCTTTTCTGCCGCAGCTTTTGCAGCAGTTCCAAGCCGTCCATGCGCGGCATCTTGATGTCCAGCACGGCCAGATCGGGCGGTTCCGCGCCGATGCCCCGCAAAGCCTCGGCGCCGTCGGTATAGGTGCGGACCTTGAATCCTTCGGCCTCCAGCATCAGGGAAACCGAAGCCAGGATGTTGCGGTCGTCATCGACCAAAGCGATGGTGTTCATACGTTTGCCCCAATCGGTATTACCGAAAGCAATTGACGAGATGTTTGTGGCGAAATTATAGTGGGACTTGACGGTTTCCGTGAGGGGATAAAATGTCCCGCCCCGGAAAAAGGGAACTTAGGTGCCGCGATTTCGCATCGCCAAGCCTGGGCTGCCCCCGCAACTGTAAGCGGCGAGCCGGTCTTTCGACAACGCCACTGAGGCCAAAACGCCTTGGGAAGGCAGAAAGATCAGCCAAGACCCGCGAGCCAGGAAACCTGCCGTCATCCGTTGCCTGTGCGTGCCTTTGGGGCGGGGTGTCCCCTTGGACGTGGCGTTTTCCCTTCAGGGGAAACCTCCCACCGCGGGTTCCGGTTTGGCTCAAACGGTGAGGAGAGGTCGATGCACATCATGGAAGGCTACCTTCCCCCGGCGCATGCGGCGTTCTGGACGCTGGCGGCTGCCCCTTTCGTCATCCACGGCTCGATGAAGCTGAAGCAACGCTTCAAGGACCATCCCGAAGAACGACTTCTAATCGGCGCGGCAGGCGCTTTCGCCTTTGTCCTGTCGGCCCTGAAATTGCCCAGCGTCACCGGCAGTTGCTCGCATCCCACCGGGGTTGGCTTGGGCGCCGCCCTGTTCGGCCCGGCCCCGATGGCGGTGCTGGGAACGGCGGTCCTGCTTTTCCAGGCGCTGCTGCTGGCGCATGGCGGCATCACGACGCTGGGGGCCAACGTCTTCTCGATGGGGATTGTCGGGCCTTGGGTGGCCTTTGGCTTGTGGAATGGCGCTCGCGCCATGGGTCTGGGGGCCGGTGTGGCCATGTTCCTGGCGGCCAGCCTGGGCGATCTGGCGACCTATCTGGTCACCTCGGCCCAATTGGCTTTCGCCTACCCCGATCCGGCAAGCGGCATCGGCGGGGCCTTCGCCAAATTCGCGGGCATCTTCGCGCTGACCCAAATTCCCCTGGCCATCGCCGAGGGGCTGCTCAGCGTGGTGGCGATGAATTTGCTGATCCAGCGCGGGCTGGCGGGGGCGCGGCCATGACGCGCGCGAATTATGTGCTGCTGGCGCTGACGGCTCTGATCGTCATCGCCCCTTTGTTGGTTCCGGGCATGTCCGGCAGTTTCGAGGGTTCCGACGCCCAGGTCCAGGCCGCCTTGCAGGAACAAGGCGTCAAGCCCTGGTTCTCAAGCCTGTGGGAGCCGCCGTCCGGCGAGATCGAAAGCCTGTTGTTCGCCCTGCAGGCCGCCATCGGGGCGGGCGTCTTCGGCTATGTGCTGGGGCGCAGGCAAGGCGCCAAGAAGCCATCCGACGATCAATGCTGATTGATCGCATCGCTTTCGAGGGCCGCTTGGCGGGCAGACCGCCCGGCGAGAAGCTGGCGGTGGCCGCCTCGGGGATCGGTCTGTCGCTTCTTCTGCCGCCCTGGCCGTGGGCGCTGGTCACCGGGCTTGCCGCCCTGCTGGCCGCCCTGGTCTGGGCCAGGCTGAGGCCTCGCCTGTTCCTGGGCTGGGCGGGCTTGCCGCTGGGATTCCTGGCGGCGGGGGCGGTCGGGCTGGCGCTGTCGCCCAGCCCCGATTTTCCCTGGCTTGCCATCGGTCCAGACGGCTTGCGTCAAGCTGTGCGGGTCAGCCTGCGCGCCTTTTCGGCCAGCCTGTGGATGCTCTGGCTGGCTTTCACGACGCCGGTTTCGCATCTGGCCGCTTTGCTGGCCCGCTTGCCCGGGCTGGGCGTGCTGGCCGAGGTGATGCTGCTGATCTACCGCCAGCTTGTGCTGCTGATGAAAACCGCCGCGGCCATGCAGGCCGCGCAGGCGGCTAGGCTGGGCTATCGCGATGTGAAAAGCACGCTTCTGTCGCTGGGCCGCCTGGGCGCTGGATTGCTGCCGCGCGCTCTGGACCGGGCGGGGCGCATGGAGATCGGCCTGGCGGCACGCGGTTTGGATGGTTCCGCCATGGCGCATCCATCCTTGCGCGGTGCCTCGCCACGGATTCTGGCCTCCATCTTGGCGTTCGATGCGCTGCTGCTGGCCTGGGGTCTGACATGATCTTGGAAGCGCTGGGGCTATGTTACAGCTATCCCGATGGAACAAGCGCCCTGGCGGGCCTGGATTTGCAGGTGGGCCGGGCCAGGCGGCTGGCCATTCTTGGCCCCAACGGCTCGGGCAAGACCACGCTGCTGTTGCATTTGAACGGCACGCTGAAACCGACGGCGGGACAAGTGATGCTGGATGCCAAAGCCGCTGGCTATGATCGCGCCGCTCTGACGGCTTGGCGCAGGCGGGTGGGACTGGTGCTGCAAGATCCCGACGATCAATTGTTCGCCCCCACGGTGGGCGAGGATGTCGGCTATGGGCCGTTGCAGGCCGGTCAATCCGGGTCCGAGGCCCTGGAATCGGCCAAATGGGCGATGGGCGCCTTGCGCATTGCCGATCTGGCGTCGCGGCCCACGCACGCCCTTAGCTACGGGCAGAAGAAAAGGGTGGCGATCGCGGGTGTGGTCGCCATGCGGCCAGAAGCGCTGCTGCTCGACGAGCCGTCGGCCGGGCTTGACGCGCATGGGGTGGCGCATCTGATGGCGTTGCTGGATCAATTGGTGGCGGGCGGCATGACGCTGGTTTTTTCCACCCACGACGCCGAACTGGCGCTGGCGCATGCCGATCAGGTCGCCTTGTTCCATCAGGGCCGGGTGCTGGCGCAAGGCGAATCCTCGCACCTGCTATGCGATGAGGGCCTGCTGAAAAAAGCGCATCTTAAACGCCCATGGGCGCTTGAGGTGGGGTTGCGGGCGCGTCAGAATGGCTTGATCGCCAGCGACGCGCCCTTGCCGACCAACCGCAAGGACGCTTTGGCCCTTTTGGATCGGATGACGTGACGCACCAAGCCCTGCTGGGCATCAATTGGACGCTGTCCAGCTTTCACGGCTGGGGAATTCTGGGCGTCAATCTGGCGCTGGCAGCGCTTCGGGCGGGCCGCCTTCCCGCGCCCTTGCAGGAAACCTCGCTTAGTCTTGCCGATGATGATTGGCGGCGCATCGCCCCCGCCCTCGAGGCGGGAGAGGAAATCAGAAAACTGATGACGCCCGGCCAGCGATTCCAACTGGGCTTTCCCGTGCTGCAACCGGTGGGCAACGCCATGCGCTGGGACGAGATGATTCTCGGCACGCCCGACCTGGGTGTCACCTTCTTTGAAAACACGCATTTGGACCAAGAGGCCTGCCAGCGCGGCCAATCGCTTGCGCGCCTGATCACCGGCAGCCGATGGGCCGACGCCATCTTGCAAGATTTGGGATTTTCCAATACCGCCGTGCGCTATCAGGGCGTCGATCCAAGACTGTATTTTCACAAGCCCTTGCGACGGAAGAATGAGCCGGGGCGCTTCGTGGTTTTCTCAGGCGGCAAGCTGGAATTCAGGAAGGGCCAAGACATCGCCCTGGAAGGCTTCAAGCGCTTCCATGCCAAACATCCAGATTCGTTGCTGCTGACCGCATGGCAAAATCCCTGGCCCGAATCCGCCGCCAACATATCGCGTAGCCGCTACGCCAAGGCGCAGCCGCAACCGGGCGTCGGCGTGCCGCTCGATATCGAAGGCTGGGTGACGGCGCAAGGCCTTGCGAAGGAGGCGCACCGCGACATCGGCTTCGTGGCGCATGGCCTGCTGCCCGATTTGATGCGCCAAGCCGACGTGGCGCTGATGACCAGCCGTGCCGAAAGCGGGACCAATCTGGTGGCGATGGAGGCGCTGGCACTCGGCCTGCCCACCATCTTGTCGGCCAATACCGGCCATCTTGATCTGATCAAAACCATTCCCTGCCTGGCCTTGAAGCGCCAATCGCCGGTCACGCCGCTGATGGCGGAAGACGGCGTTCTGGGCTGGGGCGAATCCGACCCCGACGAAATTGCCGAACTGCTGGGGCAGGCTTATGATCGCAAGACCGATATGGCGCGGCTTGGAGAACAGGCCGCCTTGCAGATGAAGAACTGGGCGTGGGAGACGCGCATGGATCAGATGATAGAGGCGCTGGAACTGGCATGATCGATCTGGGCGACAACAATCCGCTGGTTTCCAGGCGCATTCTGCGCATGGCCTCCTTCGCTTCCCTGGCCACGTTGAAAGACGGCTTGCCCTACGCCTCGTTGGTCACGCCCGCCACGGCGCATGACGGTTCTCCCTTGCTGCTTTTGTCCAAGCTGGCCGACCATACGCAAAATCTGCTGGCCAACGAGCGGGCCTCGCTGCTGTTCGCCTTGCCCGAGGGACATGCCAATCCGCAAACCGCGCCCCGCGTCACCGTGATGGGACGTCTTTTACCGTCCGACCTGATAATGGACCGCGCGCGCTATCTGGCCCGCAATCCAGGCGCGGCGCTATATGCGGGCTTTGCCGATTTTTCCATCTGGCGCATGGCGGTCGAACGTTTTCATTTCGTGGGTGGCTTCGGGCGCGCCGTCTGGCTGGAGGCCAAACATGTTTTGCTGGATCAGAAAATCGCCAGCCTCTTTGCCGAAAGCGAAGGCAAGCTGATCGAGCGATTTTCACAAAAACAAACCGGTGTTTGCGCCGTCGATGCCGATGGCATTGATGTCGGGGGGCAAGATGGCGGCGTGAAGCGCTTGTTGTTCGCCCGGCCATTAGCCTCGCCCGACGAGGCGCTTGACGCGCCATTCCTTGAGGGGTAACAATTATTCTCCGTGGTGATTTGAGCGACCGGCTTGCGGCCACGTTAAACAAACAGCTAAAAGGTTCGGCGCTTTCTTGAAAAGAAGCCCTGACCCGCCCGGTCGGGGCTTTTGTTTTTGGAGCATGCGAGATGAGCAAGGATGAACAGAACTGGGGACCCAATACGCGCTTGGTGCGCGCTGGCCTGCACCGTTCCGAATTCGAGGAAACCAGCGAGGCTTTGTATCTGACCTCGGGCTATGTCTATCAAAGTGCCGAGGAGGCCGAAGCCGCCTTCGTCAATGACGGCAGTCGATATGTTTATGGCCGCTTCGGCAATCCCACCATCACCTTGTTCGAGGAGCGCTTGGCCGCCCTTGAAGGGGCCGAGGCCTGCAAGGGCGTGGCCAGCGGCATGGCCGCCGTCTTCGCCAGCATCGCTTGTCAGGTGCGGGCGGGTGATCGGCTGGTCGCACCCCGCGCCCTGTTCGGCTCCTGCACCTATATCCTGGGCGACCTGATGGGGCGCTTCGGTGTTGCCTGCGATTTCGTGGACGGCACGGATTTGGCGCAGTGGGAGCAGGCATTGTCCAAACCCGCCAAGGCGGTGTTCGTGGAAACGCCCTCGAACCCGTCGCTGGAATTGGTCGATCTAAAGGCGGTCGCCGCCCTGTGCAAAAAGGCGGGGGCGCGCCTGATCGTCGACAATGTCTTCGCCACCCCCTTGTTTCAAAAGCCGCTGCAACTGGGTGCTGACATCGTGGTTTATTCCGCCACCAAACATATCGACGGCCAGGGCCGCTGCCTGGGCGGCGCCATTCTGGGAAGTAAGGAATTCATCGCGGGCGAACTGGCCCCATTTCTGCGCCATACTGGCCCGGCCCTGTCGCCCTTCAACGCCTGGACGCTGGCCAAGGGGTTGGAGACGCTGTCCCTGCGCGTTCAGCGCCAAGCCGACAGTTCGCTGGCCCTGGCGCGCTTTCTTGAGACCGAGAAGGGCATTCAGTCGGTGCGCCATCCAGGCCTTGAAAGCCATCCGCAGCACGAACTGGCCAAGCGCCAGATGAGCGGCTTTGGCACCATGCTGGGCATTGAGGTGGCGGGCGGGCAGGAAGCCGCCTTCCGCTTTCTGAACGCGCTGTCGCTGATCGACATTTCCAACAATCTGGGCGACGCCAAAAGCCTGATCACCCATCCGGCCACCACCACCCATCAGCGCTTGACGCCCGAAGACAAGCTGCGCCAGGGCATTACGCCCGGCCTGTTGCGCCTGTCGGTGGGGCTTGAGGATCTGGCCGATCTGCAAGCCGACTTGATGCAAGGTCTGGCGGCGGTGTGATATCCTGCGAGCAAAGGAGATCGCCATGCAGCTTCAAGACAAATCTTTGTTTCGCACGCAGGCCTATGTCGGCGGCGAATGGATAGAAGCCGATTCCAAGGCCAGTTTCGCCGTGACCGATCCGGCGACGGGGGCAGAGCTGGCGCAGGTGGCGGAATTGGGAAGTGCGGAGGCCCAGCGCGCCGTCGCTGCCGCAGAAGCTGCCTTCCCGGCTTGGCGGGCGCTGACCGCCAAACAGAGGGCGCAAATCTTGCGCAAATGGTTCGACCTGATTCTGGCCAACCAAGAAGACTTAGCGCAATTGCTGACCGCCGAACAGGGCAAGCCTTTGGCCGAGGCCAGGGGCGAAATCGCCTACGGCGCTTCCTTCATCGAATGGTTCGCCGAGGAAGGCAAGCGCGTCTATGGCGACGTGATCCCTTCGCATGGTCCCGACAAGCGCATCATCGTGCTGAAACAGCCCATCGGCGTGGTGGCGGCGGTAACGCCCTGGAATTTCCCCAACGCCATGATCACGCGCAAGGTGGCTCCGGCCCTGGCCGCCGGTTGCACGGTGGTGATCAAACCCGCCGAGGATACGCCGCTGTCGGCCCTGGCGCTGGCGGAATTGGCTGAGCGTGCGGGCATGCCTGCGGGCGTGTTCAATATCGTGACCTGCAAGAATCCCAAGGGTGTCGGCGCTGTACTGACGGGTGACGCGCGTGTGCGCAAATTCACCTTCACCGGTTCCACCGAGACCGGCAAGATGCTGATGCGCCAATGCGCCGACACGGTAAAGAAGGTCTCGCTGGAACTGGGCGGCAATGCGCCCTTCATCGTGTTCGACGACGCCGATCTTGACGCCGCGGTGGCGGGCGCCATGGCGTCGAAATACCGCAATGCCGGGCAGACTTGCGTGTGCGCCAACCGGTTGCTGGTGCAAGAAGGCGTATACGACGCTTTTGCGGCCAAGCTGGGGGAAAAAGTGGCCGCCTTGAAAGTGGGTCCGGGCACCGGCGAAGGCGTTGCGCAAGGTCCGCTGATCAATGACGAGGCGATCTTGAAGGTGGAACGATTGGTGGCCGACGCGCTGGCCAAGGGAGCCAGGGTGATCGTGGGCGGCAAGCGCCACGAACTGGGCGGCACTTTCTATCAGCCCACCATCCTGGCCGACGTCACGCCAGCCATGGATTGCGCGTCTCAGGAAATCTTCGGACCCGTCGCCCCGCTGTACAAATTCAAGACGGAAGACGAAGCGGTGCGCCTAGCCAATGACACGCCCTTTGGTCTGGCCGCCTATTTCTACGCCCGCGACGTGGGCCGTGTTATGCGCGTGGCCGAGGCGCTGGAATACGGCATCGTCGGCATCAATGAAGGCATCATCTCGACCGAGGTGGCGCCCTTCGGTGGCGTCAAGGAATCGGGCATCGGTCGCGAAGGCTCGAAATACGGCATCGATGATTTTCTGGAAATCAAATATCTGTGCCTGGGGGGCGTTTGACAAGGCTGGGCATCGACTGGCCCATCTCCAGCTATTCGGGCTGGGGCGTCTTCGGCTTGCATCTGTGTCTGGCGTTGCTTCGGCGCAAGTCCGCCCAGCCGGTCTTGTTTCATCCGCCGCAGCTTGATCTGACGCCCGCCCAGCAAGCGCTGTTCTCCAAGGTGTATGTACAAAAAATCCCAGCCTCGCGCCGCGTCGATTTTCCGGTTTTGCATGCGCTGGGCAATCAACTGGCCGATTTCGGGTTGGTGAGCGGCATCGGCGATGCGGGCCTGGTCTTTTTCGAAGAACCCGTCTTGCAAGAGATTGCGAAAGAGCGGGCCAAAAACCATCGGATCATCGTTGCCGGATCGCAATGGAACGCCGACCTGCTTTGCGCCAACGGAATCACGAACGTAGTTGTCGCCCAACAGGGCTATGACGAAACCGTCTTCCATCCGGGGCCGAGAAACCCCGCCTGGCCGGGGCGCTTCGCGATTTTCTCGGGCGGCAAGTTGGAAGCCAGAAAGGCACAAGACATTGTCTTGCAGGCCTTCGCCGAATTTCGCGAGCGCCACGGTGAAGCGCTGCTGGTGACCGCTTGGCGGGGATTCTCGGAAGAGACGGATATCGATCTTCCCAGAACGCCCGAGGGCAAGACCGATCTGGCCGCCTGGGCCACCTGCTATGGCATCCCCCCAGATGCCGTGGTGGATGTTGGCTTCATCCCCAACCGCTTGATGGGCGAGGTATTGCGCGGCTGCGACGCCGCCCTATTCCCAAATCGTTGCGAGGGTGGGACGAACTTGGTGGCGATGGAGGCCCTGGCCAGCGGCCTGCCCACCATTCTGTCGGCCAATACCGGCCATCTCGATCTGACCGGCTCTGTGCCTTGCTGGATGCTGAAGCGCCAGGGCGCATCGATGAAGCCCGGCTGGGGCGAAAGCGATGTCGGCGAATGCGTAGCGAAGCTGGAAGAAATTTACGCCGATCCGAAGGGGGCGAGAGCCAGGGGGCTGGAGGCCGCCCGAGTCATGCAAGAAAACTGGAGCTGGAGCTTACGCGCGGGCAAGGTTGCTGAGGCCCTTGGCTATTAGGACAGATAAATCTCGGCCAGCACGACATCGGGTTCCGGCCCGTCCTTGATGACGAAGCCCAGGCGCTTGGCCAGTTCCTGCATCGGTTTGTTCTCGGCCAGAATGGTGCCGAAGACGCGCTTCACCGGCTTGTCCTTGCGGTGATAGGCAAGAATTTTTTCCATCAGTTTTTTGCCCAGCCCCTGGCCCTTCATGTCGGAGCGAATGGCGATGGCGAATTCTGCTTCGCGCTCGTCGGCGTCGGCCACGGTGCGCACCACGCCCAAGGTTTCCGGCGCACCCGCGTCGTCGAACAAGGTGGCGATGAAGGCCATTTCGCGGTCGTAGTCGATCTGCGTCAAGCGCGCCATTTCAGAGTGCGGCAGGCTTTGCAGCACGCTGAAGAAGCGCATGCGCAAATCGTCGGCGGTCATGCGCTCGATCAGGCCGTAATGCGCCGGTTCGTCTTCGGGCTTGATGGGGCGCAGCATGATCTTGCGCCCGTCCTTCAGCAGCGCCTCTTCCTCCAGGCTTTGCGGATAGGGATGAATGGCCAGATGGAAGCCGGGCCGTCCGTGATAGGGGGCCACGCGGATATGGGCATCGACGGCGGTCACCCCCTTGTCGTCGGCGAACAGCGGGTTGATGTCCAACTCGACGATTTCGGGATGGTCGATCAGGATCTGCGAGACCTGCATCAGCGCCAGGCCGATGGCTTCGCGGTCGGCGGCAGGACGATCAAAATAGGCGTCAAGCAGATGCGACATGCGCGTGCGTTCGATCAGCTCTTGCGCCAAGGTCACGTTCAAAGGCGGCAGGGCCACGGCATGATCGCGAATCACTTCGACGGCGCGCCCGCCTTCGCCAAACATAATGACCGGGCCGAACAGGGGGTCGGTGGTGACGGCGATGATCAACTGGCGGGCGTTCTGGCGCGACACCATGCGCTGCACGGTAAAGCCGTCGATCCTGGCACCCGGCTTTCTGGCCTCGATGCGCCCGATCATGCCTTCGGCCGCCGCCGTCACCGCCTCGGCGGTTTCCAAGCTGAGCGCCACGCCGCCGACATCCCATTTGCGCGTAATGTCTGGCGATACCACGGTCAGCGCCGCCGGATAGCCCAGTTGCTTGGAAATGTCTCCGGCTTCTTGGGGCGTGTGTGCGATGCGCACTTCCGCCGCCTTGATGCCGTAAGCCATCAGCACCGACTTCGATTCCGGTTCGGTCAGGATGCCGTTGCCGCGCCCCAGCGCCGCTTCGATCACCTGCCTGGCCTGCGCCTTGTCGGGCCTGAAAACGGTGGGCGCTTCCGGCGGCGTCTGCATCAGGATTTCGCGGTTCTTCCTGTGCGTCACCATATGCTGGAAGGCGCGCACCGCCTGCCTGGGCGTTTCATAGGTGGGCAAGCCGCCTTCGGCGAACCGCTTGCGGGCGGGCGTCGCCGCCTCGTCGCCGACCCAACAGGTCAGCACGTTGCCGCCGTGCTTCTTCACGGTGGCGATCACCTGCTCGGCGATTTCCATGGTCGAGGCCAGCGCGTTGGGCGAATGGATGACCAGCACGGCGTCGATCTCGCGGTCCTCGGCCAGAATGCGCACCACGTCGCCATAGCGGCTGGCTGGCGCATCGACCTGGATATCCACCGGATTGGCCCCGTTCCAGCTTTTCGGCGCGACCTGTCTTAGCTTTGCGGTGGTGGCGTCGGAAAGCAGGGCCGGGCGCATGCCGCTTTCCATCAGCGCGTCTTCCGCCATCACGCCGGCGCCACCGCCATTACTGACGATGGCCAGCCGCTCGCCCTTCATGGGGCGCGCCCGGGCCAGCGTTTCCACGGCACCGAACAATTCGTCGATATTGTCAACGCGCAGAATGCCCGCACGGCGCAGGGCGGCGTCCCACACATCGTCATGCTCGGCCAAGGCGCCCGAGCGTCCGGCTTCGGCTTCCGACCTTCTGGCCCGCCTGCCCGCCTTGACGGCCAGCACCGGCTTGTTGCGCGCCGCGGCGCGCGCCGCCGCCATGAAGGTGCGCCGCTCCTTGATCTCTTCGATGTACAGCAAGATGGCGCGGGTGGCCGGATCGGTGCCCATGAAATCCAGCATGTCGGCGAAATCGAGATCCGACGCGTCGCCCAGCGAGACGAAATGCGAAAAACCAATGCCCTTGGGATGCGCCCAATCCAGAACATGCGTGCACAACGCGCCCGACTGCGAGACGAAGCCCAGATTGCCGGGCAGGGCGGGCACATGCGCGATGCTGGCGTTCAGCCCATTCTTGGGCGACAGCACACCCAGGGTGGAAGGCCCCAGCAGGCGCACGCCGGTTGTCTTGGCGGCGGCGATCAGACGCAGACGCTCGTCGCCCGCGACGTCGGCGACCACCAGGGCGATCCTTGTACCCATCAGGCCCAGCCTGCGCACGAAATCGGCGGTCATCTGGGCAGGCACGCACAGAATGGCCATTTCGGGCGGCTTGGGCAGGCTTTCCACGTCGGGATAGGCCAGGATGCCGCCCACCGCTTCATACTTCGGGTTCACCGGCATGATGGGACCCTTGAAGCCGCCCTTAAGCAAACTATCCATGAAGACGGAGCCCGAGCGGCGCGCGCGGTTCGATGCACCGATCACGGCGATCGATTGGGGTGCGAACAAGGATCGGATATGGCGCAGACTCATGCCAGCTCCAAGGCGTGGAAATCGGCGGGGATCTGAAGGGCGCGGGCCAATAGACTGTGGTACTCGGCCCTGGGGATGTCAATGGCGCCAAAGCGGGCCAGATGGCTGGTGATGAACTGAATGTCCAAAAGAATAAATCCGCCCGCTCGCAACCGCTCGACCAGATGGGCCAAGGCCACCTTGCTGGCGTCAGTGGCGCGCGAGAACATGCTTTCGCCGAAAAAGGCGCCGCCCATCGCCAAGCCGTAAAGACCGCCCGCCAGTTTTCCGTCTTGCCAGGCTTCCACGCTATGGGCCAGGCGCATGGCGTGCAGCTCAAGGAACAAGCTGCGGATGACCGGATTGATCCAACTATCCTCGCGCCCGGGCGCCGCATCGGCGCATCCGTCGATCACCGCCTCGAAATCAACATCGACGCGAATCTGGAACCGGCCCTGGCGGATCGTCTTGGCTAGGCTTTTGGGAAGGTGGAAATCGTCCAACGGCAAGATGCCCCGGCGCTCGGGATCGATCCAGTGCAGATAGGAGTCCTGCTTGGACTCGGCCATCGGAAACACGCCCGCGGCATAGGCCGACAGCAAGATTTCCGGGGTCAGGCCGCGCATTTTCAATCCTGGCGGTGGACGAAATGTTCCAGCCAGTGAATGTCGTAGGCCCCGTTCACGAAATCGGGTTCGGCGATCAGGCGCTGATGCAGCGGCAATGTGGTGCTAAGCCCCTCGATCACGAATTCGCCGAGTGCGCGTTTCAGGCGCATCATGCATTCGTTGCGGCTGGTGCCGTGCACGATCAGCTTGGCGATCATGCTGTCGTAATGGGGCGGCACCCGGTATCCGGTGTACAGGGCGGAATCGACGCGCACGCCCAAGCCGCCCGGCGCGTGGTAGATGCCCACCTTGCCCGGCGAGGGCACGAAGGTGTCGGGATTTTCGGCGTTGACGCGGCATTCGATGGCGTGGCCCGAGAAGCGAACCTCGTCTTGCGTATAGCCAAGCGGCGCTCCGGCGGCGATGCGGATCTGCTCGCGCACGATGTCGAGGCCGGTGATCATTTCGGTGATCGGATGTTCCACCTGCAAACGGGTGTTCATTTCGATGAAAAAGAACTGGCCGTCCTCATACAGGAATTCGATGGTGCCCGCGTTGCGGTAGCCCAGCTTCTTCATGGCGGTGGTGGCGGTGGTGCCGATCATTTCGCGCAATTCGGCATTGAGCGCGGGCGAGGGCGCTTCCTCCAGCACCTTTTGATGGCGGCGCTGCAACGAGCAATCGCGCTCGCCCAGATGCACCACATTGCCGTGATTGTCGGCCAAAATCTGAATTTCGATATGCCTGGGCTTGCCCAGATATTTTTCCATGTACAAGTCGGGATTGCCAAAGGCGCTGCCCGCTTCCGAGCGGGCCAGACGCCAGGCCTCCTCGATCTCGGTTTCGTCCTTGGCCACCTTCATGCCCTTGCCGCCGCCGCCCGCCGTGGCCTTCAGCAACACCGGATAGCCGATCTCGGCGGCCACTTGCTTGGCGTGTTCCTGGCTTTCGATGGCGCCGTCGGAACCGGGCACCACCGGCAAGCCCGCCTCTTTGGCGGCGTTCTTGGCCGTGATCTTGTCGCCCATCATGCGGATATGGCTGGGGCTGGGTCCGATGAAGGTGAAGCCGTGTTCTTCGACCATCGAGGCGAAGTCGGCATTCTCGCTTAGGAACCCGTAACCGGGATGAATGGCCTCGGCCCCGGTGATGGTGGCCGCCGACAGAATGGCCGGAATATTCAGATAGCTTTGCTTGGCCGAAGGCGGGCCGATGCAAACCGCCTCGTCGGCAAGGCGCACATGCATGGCGTCCTCGTCGGCGGTCGAATGCACCGCCACCGTGCGGATGCCCATCTCGCGACAAGCGCGGTGGATGCGTAACGCGATCTCGCCCCGGTTGGCGATGAGGACCTTGTCAAACATCCGCTACTCGACGATGACCAGGGGTTCGCCGAATTCCACCGGCTGGCCGTTGCCGATCAGAATCTGCGTAACCAGCCCGCCCTTGGGCGCGCGGATGGGATTGAAGGTCTTCATGGCTTCGATCAGGCACAAGGTCTGGCCCTCGGTCACCCGGTCGCCCACCTTGATGAAATGGGCGGCGCTGGGTTCGGGCGACAGATAGGCCACGCCGACCATGGGCGAGGTGACGGCGCCCGGATGGTTGGCCGCATCAAGGGCGGCCGATTGCGCCACCGGCGCGCCCGGAGCACCCGGCATGGCCATGGGGGCGTGGGCGACCGCCGTCAACTGACGGGCCACACGCAGCCGAAGGCTACCCGTGTCGTATTCGATCTCGCTTAAGCCTGTTTCGTTCAGAAGTTCGGCCAGCGTGCGGACGAGTTCGGCGTCGATCTTGGCGGTTGGGGTCGTCATGCTTCCTCTAGGATTTGTGAATCAGGCGGGCAAGCGCTTCTAGCGCCAGCTCGTAGCCATGCGCCCCCAAGCCCGAGATCAATCCCTGGGCCGCCGGGGTGACGAAACTGTGATGGCGGAAAGGCTCGCGGTTCAAAGGCTGAGACAGATGAACCTCGATGGTCGGCACCTGCGCGAAGTTCAGCGCGTCCAGCAGGGCAACCGAGGTGTGGGTATAGGCGCCTGCGTTCAAGATCATGCCGCTGGCCTGCCCCTTGGATTGCTGAATCCAGGTGACCAGTTCGCCTTCGTGGTTGGTTTGGCGGAAATCGACGGCCAGATTCAGCGCCTTGGCGCGGGCCTGGCAAGCCGTCTCGATCTCGGGCAGGGTCGTGCGGCCATAGATTTCCGGCTCGCGCTTGCCCAACAGATTGAGGTTGGGGCCGTTCAGCACCCAAACGATGGGGCTGGCCCCGGTTTTGGCCCGTTTCGTCGTCATGCAGGGGTTATAGCACGGGGGGTGGGTATTTCAAGGAGGGATCAGGCCGCCCGTCCGGGTTTTTCCATAGGGATGGCGCGGCGCGACATTTTGGGGGCCTGGGCGTCGGGGCTGGATTCGTCGAACAGGCTGGTCAATTGCTTGAGCATGGCGCCGCCCAACTCCTCGGCGTCCATGATGGTGACGGCGCGTTTGTAATAGCGCGTCACGTCATGGCCGATGCCGATGGCGATCAGTTGAACCAGCCCCACGCCCTCGATCCAGGCGATCACGTCGCGCAGATGGCGTTCCAGATAATTGCCGGGATTGACCGAAAGCGTCGAATCGTCCACCGGCGCGCCATCCGAAATCACCATTAAAATACGCCGTTGCTCGGGCCTGGCCATCAACCGGTTATGCGCCCACAACAGGGCTTCGCCGTCGATATTCTCTTTCAAGATGCCTTCGCGCAGCATCAGTCCCAGATTCTTGCGAGCACGCCGCCAAGGCGCATCGGCCTGCTTGTAAACAATATGGCGCAGATCGTTCAGACGCCCCGGATTGGCGGGCTTGCCGTCGGCCACCCAGGATTCGCGGGCTTGGCCGCCCTTCCAGGCCTTGGTGGTGAAGCCCAGAACCTCGACCTTGACCGCGCAGCGCTCCAGCGTGCGGGCCAGGATGTCGGCGCTCATGGCGGCCACCGAAATCGGGCGTCCGCGCATCGAGCCTGAATTGTCGATCAGCAGCGAAACCACGGTATCGCGGAAATCGGCCTCGCGCTCCATCTTGAAGGACAGGGCATGGGTGGGATTGGCGACGACGCGGGCCAGACGCCCGGAATCGAGGACGCCTTCCTCCAGATCGAAATCCCAACTGCGTTGCTGTTGCGCCATTAATTTGCGCTGCAGGCGATTGGCCAGCCTAGCCACCACGCCGGTGAGCGAGGCCAGATGGTTGTCGAGCTGCTGGCGCAGCCGGTCCAACTCTTCGGCATCGCACAGCTCCGGCGCGTCGATCACCTGGTCGAAACGCTGGGTGTAGACCCGGTAGATGGGACCATGCTTGCCTTCAAGGTCGTTCTTGCCATGGGCTTGCTGCGTGGGGCCGCCCGGCTCGTCGGTGCCATGGCCGGGCGCCAGCATGTCCTCGGCCCCCTCGTCGCCATCTGATTCGCCGCCCACATCGCCGGAATCGGCGGCTGCCAGTTGCATATCCTCGTCTGCCTGGCCTTCATGGCCGCCCTCTGCATCGGACTTGCTCTCGCCGTCCTCGGATTCCTGGCCCGAACCTTGGCTTTGCTGCTCGGACTCCGCCGATTGCTGCTCGTCCTCAAGGGGGGCTTGCGACAGTTCAAGCGCATGCAAAAAGGCGCGCAGATGCTTTGCGAACTCGTTCTGGTCGGCCAGTGCCCCGGCCATTTTGTCCAAAGCGTCGCCCGCGCGCTCCATGACCCAGCCCTGCCACAGATCACCGACATGGCGCGTGGCGGGCAGGCAGCTATCGGCCGTGCCCAGAAAGGCGTTGCGGGCGACGACGCGCAGCGCCTCGGCCAGGGGGATTTCCTCGCGGCAACTGGAGCGTCCGAAGCCTTCGCCCTTCAAGCGCAGCTCGACGGCGCTGGCGACATTCTGCGCCAAGCCCGGATAGCGTTTGGCCCCCAGCGCCTCGACCCTTGATTGTTCGATGGCGTCATAGACCAGCCTTGCCTCGGGTTCGTCGGGGGCGCGCCTGGCATGCAGCTTCTCGTCGTGATGCTTGAGCTTCAAGGCCACCGCGTCGGCCGAGCCGCGCAGGCGGATCAGATCTTCAAGCAGGGGTCGTCGGGCCGCCAAAGGCAGATGTGCCGTGGGCGTGGGGGCCGCCAGGGGCTGGTTCGAATTGCGAGCGAAGGTCAGGGTCGCGGGTCCGGGGCCGAACCCGACATAGGCGTCGGGCCGTTCCGAGACGGCACGCAAGGCAGCCGAAGTGGCGCGCTTCATGGCGTCGATGGGGCTTTCGCCCTCCATCTTAGCCTACCAACGCCTTGGCGGGCGATTGCGGCAGTTCAGCGGCGAAGGCGCGTTGGTAATATTCGGCGATCACCGGGCGCTCCGTTTCGTCGCACTTGTTCAAGAAGGTGACGCGGAAGGCGAAATTGACGTCGCCGCCGAAGATGGTGGCGTTTTCCGCCCAGGTGATGACGGTTCTAGGACTCATGACCGTGGAAATGTCGCCGCCGATGAAGCCCTGGCGCGTCAGATCGGCCAGCGCCACCATCTGCGACACGGTCTTGCGGCCTTCCTCGGTGTTCCAATCGGGCAGCTTGGCCACCACGATCTCCACCTCGGCGTCATGCTCCAGATAATTCAGCGTGGTCACGATATTCCAGCGGTCCATCTGGCCTTGATTGATCTGCTGCGTGCCGTGATATAAGCCGGTGGTGTCGCCAAGCCCGATGGTGTTGGCGGTGGCGAACAGCCTGAAGGCGGGATGCGGGCGGATCACCTTGTTCTGATCCAGAAGCGTAAGTTTTCCTTCCACCTCCAGCACGCGCTGGATCACGAACATCACGTCGGGCCTGCCCGCGTCATATTCGTCGAAGACCAGCGCGCAAGGATGTTGCAGCGCCCAGGGCAAAATGCCTTCCTTGAATTCGGTAACCTGCTGGCCGTCCTTAATCACGATGGCGTCGCGTCCCACCAGGTCGATGCGGCTGACATGGCTGTCCAGGTTGATGCGGATGCAGGGCCAGTTGAGCCTGGCCGCTACCTGCTCGATATGGGTCGATTTGCCGGTGCCGTGATAGCCCTGGATGATGACGCGCCGATTGAAGGCAAAACCGGCCAGAATGGCTTGCGTGGTTTCCGGATCGAAGCGGTAGGCGGGGTCCAGGTCGGGCACATGTTCGGTGCGCGCCGAAAAGGCGGGGGCCTTCATGTCGGAATCGATGCCGAAGACCTTGCGCACGTCGACGGTGGCGTCGGGCATGTCGGTCATCAAGGCAGAGGGAAAAACGTTGGCGGTCATGATGTCTTCAATCTGATGTTCAACACAAAACGGAACGGGCCTGGACCCTAGCGGGCGGCCTTCAGCCTGTCGAGCAGGATCTTATAGGCTTCGGTCACCGACTTGAAGCGCTCTTCCGCCCCTTTGTCGCCGTTGTTGGCGTCGGGATGGTGCAGGCGCGCCAGTTGCTTGTATTTGCGCTTCAAGTTGAATTCGGTATAGCCCGGCTCCAGGCCCATCAGCGTCATCGCCTTGGCCTCTGGCCCCATCGGCTTCTTGGGCTGCGGGTTGGCGCGCGCCCGCCCCTTGGTTTGCTGGAACAGCGAGAAAGGGTCCTTGGCGACGGTTCCGGGTCCGACGTCGAAAATGACGCAGCCTTCCTGGCGTCCCAGGGGCCAGGTCGGGCGATGCCAAGTGGTGTCGGCCCGAACCATGTTCTCGATGGCGTCGACGCCCATACCTTTGCAGAAATCCCACGAGCGGTTGTAGGCCTGCACATGTTCAAGACAGAACCAGTAGTAGGAGGATAAATCGTCTGGCGCTCGCGGCGCGCGATAAAGCCCCTCCCCCTCGCAAGCGGGATGATCGCAGCGGCGGGTCTTCTTGGAATCATCCTTCTCGCGAACGAAGGCATCCTGACGGGGTTGATAATGACGCATCCTAGTACTATGGGCGGCCAGAAGTATGAGCGCAAGTCCGCGGGTTGAACGACGCCTTGCGGCTGCCTACATCTGGAATCATGAACCGCGCCAAACGCATGGAAACCCTGATCCGCAACGCCCTGTCTCCCACCCATCTTCAGGTGGTGGACGAATCGGCCCGCCATGCCGGGCACGCTGGGGCAAGGCCCGAGGGGGAAACCCACTACAGAATCGTGGCGGTCTGCCCCTCCTTCGAGGGTCAGGGTAGGGCCGAAAGGCATCGGGCCATCTATGCGCTGCTGGACCAGGAATTGCGCCAGGGCCTTCACGCCCTGTCGTTGGAATTGGCGGCCCCTTCAGAGCTAGGTTCAGCACAAAGCCCACAATCTTAATGCGTAAATAGACTTTATCTGCCGTTTTTGATTGAATATTACGGTCGTTCGGTTACAGTTCTCACGCCGAAGGGCTTGGGGGATAATCGAAAAGGGTATAATGCCGTGGGAGAGGGCCGGTTAGTCTGCCGCAATATTTTGGTTGGCGGACGGCGCACGAGTATGCGTCTAGAACTGTATTCCTGGGATGCGCTGCGTGAAATCTGCGAGCGGGAGAATTTATCGCTCAACGAACTTTGCTCGATGATCGACAAAAGGCGCGGCGTCATGGGGCTGACGGCGGCGATCCGCGTCATGATCTTGGGCTATTTTCGCGAAACCCTGGCGCAACAAAGCGGGCAGGCGACGCTGCGCCATGGCACGCCCGCCTTCGTGGCCGACATCATGGGTCGGCTTAAAGCTCAATCAGGCGGGCCTGACGGCGCATGAACATGAAGGTCGTTTCGTTCAGCGCGTCGGTGAATTCGGCGAACTGGGCGGCGACGTGGAATTTCTCGTCTTGCGCCAGATCGGCGGTGTCGCTGCCCAAAAGCCGACCGTGAATCTTGCCGTAATAATAGCTGAAAAAACCTTGCAGAAAAACGAAGGACGGGTCTGCGGGCATTCTCGCCCGGGCGATTTCGTCTTGCAGGAATTTCACGAACATATGACTGAACAAGAAGCGCTTGCCCGACCACGCCTCGGCGTGCTTCAGGTGAAAGGCGACATCGTTCTTGTTCTGCTTCAAGGCCTGGTCATGGATGGCCGCCGTCATCGGCATCCAATAATCCCAAAAGGGCATGCCCAGGCAAAAGCCGCAGTCGGTAAAGCGCTTGGCCATTTCGGTGTCCAGAAACATGGCGTCGAAACCCCACAGATTGCGCTTGCCGGTGCGCTCTCCTAGGTCTGTTATTTCCACGCGCGTGGTGACCAGCAAAGAACCCTGCGCTTCATTGGCCACGCGCTGCCTAAATCCCTCGCTGGCATCCAGCAGAATGTCGGAATTGACGATGCCGAACACGCCCGCCTGGCGGGCGATGAAATGGCCAAGGATATCGGCCAGATAGATCAGCGGCTTGCCGGTGGTGTCGTAGGCGTCGCGCCCCGGATCGTGAAAGGCGACGCCGGGAAAATCCAAGCGAAGACGTTCGATCTCGCAGTCTCGATTGAAGGAAAGGATGTCGAAACCCAAGGCTCGCCAACTGGCGACGGCTTGGCGCTGGACGTCAAGATTGCGCCCGGGGACAAGGCTGGTGGCGAGGGTGAAGGTTTCGGACATTGGGCCTGGGCACCTTGTTGTGTTAGAAGGCATTATTGCTGGCCCAAGGACAAGTGGCAATGGATGACGGCGAAATTCAGTTCCGCCAGGCTCTGGCGTTGCAGGCGGACGGGCATTGGTCCGAGGCGTTGACGATTTACGAGGCGTTGCTGCAGGCAAGGCCGGAACTGAACGCGGTGCGCAACAATCTGGCGGTCTGCCTGAACGAGTTGGGCAGGCCAAACGAGGCGCTGGCCGTTCTGGCGCCCTTGGCGCAAAATCACGCGCCACCAGAGATGCTCACCAATCGGGGCAATGCGTTGCGGGCGCTGGGCCGTTTCGCCGAGGCCGAGGCGGCTTATGCGCTTGTGGTCAACTCAACCCCGATGGACGCAATGGCGCTTAGCAATCTGGCTTTGTCGTTGCAAGATCAGGGCAAACTTCAAGAAGCGGTCAAGGCGTTCGAGCGGGCCTGCGCCATGATGCCGGGCGATGCCAGCCTAAGGGCCAATCTGGGCGGCGCCCTTCTGATGGCGGGCGATTTCGCCAAGGGCTTTGCTGCACACGAGTTTCGTCTGGCAGGCTCGGCCACCGAAGCGGCGATGAAGGCTTGCGGCCTGCCCTTGTGGGACGGCAAGCCCTTGAACGGTCGAAGGCTGTTGGTCTGGACAGAGCAAGGACTGGGCGATTCCTTGCAGTTCCTGCGCTTTCTGCCCGGCCTGGATGGCAAGGCAACGGTGATGGCGCAAGGGGCGCTGATGCGCCTTGTCCAGTCGGTCGGCAATGTCGAAGCGGTTTATGGATGGAACGATGTCCCGCCGACCTGCGACGTGCAAATCGCGCTGCTGTCGCTGGCCCGCCTTATGAACTGCAAAAGCGAGACGGACATTCCTCCCAGCGGTCTTGTGCCTGATCCCTTGCTGAAGGATCTGTGGGGACAAAGACTGTCCGATCTTAACCGCCCGCGCATCGGCCTGTCCTGGCAGGGCAATCCGGCCATGAAGGCCGACAAGGCCCGCTCGGTCGGATTGGGCCAGCTAAAGCCGCTGTTCGATGTGCCGGGCGTCAATTGGATATCACTGCAAACCGGAGATGTGGGCGGGCAGATCGAGGGTCTGGGGCTTCCCCTGCTCGATCTGGGCCGTGAGATCAGCGATCTGGCCGATACGGCGGCCATCATGGCGCATCTTGATCTGGTGATCGCCATCGACAGCGCCGCTGCGCATCTGGCGGGCAGCCTTGGCCGTCCGACCTGGATCATGGTGCGGGCCAATCCCGATTGGCGCTGGCCACCCAAGGCCGAAAACACACCCTGGTATCCGCAGGCCAGATTGTGGCGTCAGCAGCGGCTGGGCGATTGGAAGCCCATCGTCGAAGCTATGGCTTCGGCCCTTCCCACATTTTTGCGAGGGCTTGGGTGAAGCTGGCGGCGAAGGCCTGCTTGTCCATCAAGGGCGACGCGGCAAGGATTGCGCGCTGGCTTTCGCGCTGGCTGGCCAAGGCGGGGATGTCGCTGGCCAGCTTGGCGGCCAGCGCCACGTAAGCGGCTTCGTCGTTTGCGATCAGATGGGGCAGATTGGCGCAAGAAAGGATGGAAGCGCCGACGCGCTGGGCATGGCGCGATCCCGCCAGCGTGACCAGCGGCAGGCCCATCCACAAAGCCTCGCAGCTGGTGGCGGTGCCGTTGTAGTGAACCGGGTCCAGCGCGATGTCGATGCGTGCATAAAGGGCCAGATGGCCGCCGGTTTCGGGGACGCGCCCCAGCAGCTCGACTTGCAAAGGATCGATGCCGTGATGGTCCAGGCGCTGATACAGGCGCTTCTTCACGCCTTCGTCGGCCAGCGGGCGGGCTTTCAGCAAGAAACGCGACTGGGGAACTTGTTTCAGGATACGCCCGATCAGGGACAGATCGCGCTCGGTCAGCTTGGCCAGGGCGTTGAACGAGCCGAAGGTGACGAACCCATTGGCCAGGGCGGGCGATGGTGCGGGTTGCGGCGCATTCTCGTCTGGCCGGTAGCACAAGAATCCGGGCAGGCGCGCCAGCCGCTCGGCTCCCTTGCCGTCCTCAGGATCTGCAAAGGCGTCGGTGATGCGCCAATCGATGCGCGACAGACCGGTGCTGGCCGGATAGCCCAGCCAACTGGCCTGCACGGGGGCGGGCTTCAAGACGAACAGTGGCAAGCGGTTGCCCGCCGTATGGCCGGACAGATCGATCAGAATATGAATGCCATCGTCGCGCACTTGCTTGGCCGCCTGCTCGTCGCTCAGGCCCATCAGGTCGCGCCAAACATGGGCGTACCCCTTTAACCGTTCCGTCACCTCGTCTGGATTGGCCACGTCGGCATAAAGATAAAGCTGCACCTCTTCGCGGTTCAGCGCTTCCAGCAAAGGTTCCAGGAAATAAGCCACCGAATGGCGCTTGAAATCCGCCGACACAAGGCCCAGCCGCAAGGGCTTGGGCAATTTGCCGCCCGCCTTCGCCACGCCGGGTAACACCGTGATCCGCTTCTCCTGGTAATCGCCCCAGCGGCGATGCTCAAGCGACAAAGCCTTGGCGTCCGTCGTCTCGTCATAGTTCAGGCACATCAGAAAATTTTGCGACGCCGCGCGGTCTTGGGCGTTTAAGGCGATGGCGCGCTTAAAGGCGGCCTTGGCCTCCGCGATGCGGGCCGTCGCCGTCAGCGCATTGCCAAGATTCACATAGGCATCGGCAAAACTGGGGTTGCGGGCGATGGCTTGCTCATGGCTGCGGATGGCCTCGTCGGTGCGCCCCATGGCGGCCTGCGCCACGCCCAAAGCGTCAAGTGCTGCGCTCGAGGCAGGATCGTGGGACAGGGCATGACGGTAATGGCGCTGCGCTAAGTCATAGCCGCCCTCTTCCATGGCCAGACGGCCCAGATTGAGATGCGCCTCGACATAATTAGGCCGCAGGGCGGCGGCGCGGCCATAGCTTTCCCTGGCCTCCTCGCGCTTGCCTTGGGCCGAAAGAATATTGCCCAGCACGTTATGGGCCTCGGGCAATTGCGGCGCAAGCGTCAGGGAATGTCTGGCCGCCGGTTCGGCCTGGGCGGCGCGCCCCAGATGGGACAAGGCGGTAGCCAGATTGACCCAGGCGGCGGCGAAAGCAGGGGCGAGGTTGGCCGCCTTCCCGAAGGCTTCGGCTGCCCCCTCATAGTCGGCAAGGCCCATCAGGGCCACGCCCAGATTGTTCCAAGGTTCGTGACGGGCGGGGGCCAGCCTAGCCGCCTCGCGGAAGGATTGGGCGGCGTCGCCCGTCAGGCCCAGCGACAACAGCGCGTTGCCCAGATTGTTGTGGGCCGAGACGATCGCAGGATCGATGGAAATGACATGGCGATAGGCGACGACGGCCTTGTCCAGGCGGCCTTGCGCAAAGCGTACATCGCCCAGACGCAGCCAGACGGCCGGGTTGGAACTCGCCTGGGCGCTGACCACTTCAAGTTCGAGCGACGCTTCGTCCTGGCGGCCCAACTGGTGCAGGACGCCGCCCAGTTCGTATCGCGCTTCGCCGAAGGCAGGGTCCTGCTTCAAGGCCTCGCGCAGCAAGGGTTCGGCCAGTTCGGGTTTGCCCGCGCGCAGCGCCTCTTGCGCATCCTTTAACAGTTGCTTGGGGGAGTTCATGTCGCTTCCCACATTTTTGCGAGGGCTTGGGTGAAGCTGGCGGCGAAGGCCTGCTTGTCCATCAAGGGCGACGCGGCAAGGATTGCGCGCTGGCTTTCGCGCTGGCTGGCCAAGGCGGGGATGTCGCTGGCCAGCTTGGCGGCCAGCGCCACGTAAGCGGCTTCGTCGTTTGCGATCAGATGGGGCAGATTGGCGCAAGAAAGGATGGAAGCGCCGACGCGCTGGGCATGGCGCGATCCCGCCAGCGTGACCAGCGGCAGGCCCATCCACAAAGCCTCGCAGCTGGTGGCGGTGCCGTTGTAGTGAACCGGGTCCAGCGCGATGTCGATGCGTGCATAAAGGGCCAGATGGCCGCCGGTTTCGGGGACGCGCCCCAGCAGCTCGACTTGCAAAGGATCGATGCCGTGATGGTCCAGGCGCTGATACAGGCGCTTCTTCACGCCTTCGTCGGCCAGCGGGCGGGCTTTCAGCAAGAAACGCGACTGGGGAACTTGTTTCAGGATACGCCCGATCAGGGACAGATCGCGCTCGGTCAGCTTGGCCAGGGCGTTGAACGAGCCGAAGGTGACGAACCCATTGGCCAGGGCGGGCGATGGTGCGGGTTGCGGCGCATTCTCGTCTGGCCGGTAGCACAAGAATCCGGGCAGGCGCGCCAGCCGCTCGGCTCCCTTGCCGTCCTCAGGATCTGCAAAGGCGTCGGTGATGCGCCAATCGATGCGCGACAGACCGGTGCTGGCCGGATAGCCCAGCCAACTGGCCTGCACGGGGGCGGGCTTCAAGACGAACAGTGGCAAGCGGTTGCCCGCCGTATGGCCGGACAGATCGATCAGAATATGAATGCCATCGTCGCGCACTTGCTTGGCCGCCTGCTCGTCGCTCAGGCCCATCAGGTCGCGCCAAACATGGGCGTACCCCTTTAACCGTTCCGTCACCTCGTCTGGATTGGCCACGTCGGCATAAAGATAAAGCTGCACCTCTTCGCGGTTCAGCGCTTCCAGCAAAGGTTCCAGGAAATAAGCCACCGAATGGCGCTTGAAATCCGCCGACACAAGGCCCAGCCGCAAGGGCTTGGGCAATTTGCCGCCCGCCTTCGCCACGCCGGGTAACACCGTGATCCGCTTCTCCTGGTAATCGCCCCAGCGGCGATGCTCAAGCGACAAAGCCTTGGCGTCCGTCGTCTCGTCATAGTTCAGGCACATCAGAAAATTTTGCGACGCCGCGCGCTCGTTCTTCTCCATCACCTGCGCCCAGCGCAGGGCCGCCACCGCCGCCTTGATGCGCCCCTCGGCCATGAAGGCGCTGGCCAGATTGACCCGCGCCGAGGCGAAGCTGGGATCGATGGCGATGGCCTGCTCGTGGCATTCGATGGCGTCGCTTAAGCGGCCCACCAGTTGCATCAGGCCGCCCAGATTGTCTTGCGCCTTGGCGTGCATGGGGTCGATATTCAGCGATTGCCGATACCAAGCCTCGGCCTCGGCCAGCCGTTCGGCCTTTTGCAGAATGGCGCCCAGATTGTTGGCCGTGCCGGCGTCGGGTGTCTGGAAAAAGGCCTTTTGCAACATATCGACCGCTTCTTCGTAGCGACCAATCTGCGCCAGAAGCAGGCCCAGGCGCTGATGGGCCTGCGCCATTTTGGGGTCTTGGGCCAGGCATCGCTCGAAGAAGGCGATGGCTTCGTCATGCTTGCCCTGAGCTTGAAGAACTTCGGCTAGGTTGAGGAACAGCTCGGCGGTTTGAAATCCTGCGTCCAATACGGCGCGAAAGCAGCGCTCGGCCTCGTCCGGCCGTTCCAAGGCGAAGGCGATGCCGCCCAGCAGATATTGGGCTTCAATGTCGCAGGGATTGGCGGTCAACACGTCGCTGGCCGCTGCCTTGGCCTCCTGCAACTTGCCTTGCGCGTAAAGCTGAAAGGCGCCTGCAAGGGGGGATGACGTCATTTTCCGCCCATCTCGTTGGCAAGAAACCAAGCATAGGCTTTGACCAGTCCCTCGGCCAGATTGGTTTTCGGCTTCCAGCCCAGGGCTTTTAGGCGCGAACTGTCCATCAGCTTTCTGGGGGTGCCGTCCGGCTTCGACAAATCATGAGCAAAGCGGCCCTGCCATCCGACGGCGCTGGCGATGTGCTGCGCCAGTTCCAGGATGGAATGTTCAAGCCCAGTGCCCAGATTGATGAAATCCTCGTTTGAATAGGACTTGAGCAAAAAGATAAGGCCGTCGGCGCAATCATCGACGAACAGGAATTCGCGGGTCGGCTTGCCCGTCCCCCACATGACGACTTCGTCTAGGCCCTTGATCTTGGCCTCATGCACCTTGCGGATCAGGGCCGCCACGGCATGACTGTTTTCGGGATGGTAGTTGTCGCCGGGGCCGTACAGGTTGGTCGGCATGGCGGCGATGAAATCGCAGCCATATTGGCGACGATAGGCCTGGCACAGCTTGATGCCCGCGATCTTGGCCACCGCGTACCATTCGTTGGTGGGTTCCAGGGGGCCGGTCAGCAAGGCGTCTTCATGCAGGGGCTGCGGGGCTAGGCGGGGATAGATGCAAGACGATCCCAGGAACAACAGCTTCTCGACGCCCAGCCGATAGGCGGCGTGGATGATGTTGGTTTCGATGGCCAGATTGTCGTAGATGAAATTGGCGGGGTAGGAATCGTTGGCGTGAATGCCGCCCACTTTGGCCGCCGCCATGATGATCGCCTGCGGCTTCTTGGCCGCCATCCAGTCTTCCACCGCCTGCTGGCGGGTAAGATCCAGTTCGGCATGGCTGGCGGTTAAAATCTCGCAGTCTTCGGTCGCCAAGCGGCGCAGCAGGGCGGCACCCACCATGCCGCGATGGCCAGCCACCCAGACCCGCTTGCCCGCAAGCTGGAACATGGCGTCAGTCGTGGGCATGCGCCCCCTTGGCCTTGAAGAGGGCAAGGTCGGCTTCCACCATTTCCCGAACCAGATCGGCGAAGTGGATTTTAGGCTCCCAGCCCAGCTTGGCGCGCGATTTCTCGGCGTCGCCCAACAGCAGGTCAACTTCCGCCGGGCGGAAATAGCGCGGGTCGATCTCCACCAGCACTTGGCCGGTCCTGGCGCAAAGCCCCTTCTCCTCGACGCCCGCCCCCGTCCAGTTTATGTTTCTGCCGACCACCGCGAAGGCGGCCTCGACGAATTCGCGTACCGAATGGGTTTCGCCGGTCGCCAGCACGTAATCGTCGGGCTGGGCCTGCTGCAGAATGCGCCACATGCCTTCCACATATTCCCTGGCATGGCCCCAATCGCGCTTGGCGTCCATATTGCCGAGATACAACCTGTCTTGCTTGCCCATTTCCATGGCGGCGACGGCGCGGGTGATCTTGCGGGTGACGAAGGTTTCGCCGCGCGTGGGACCCTCATGGTTGAACAGAATGCCGTTCGATGCGTGAAAGCCATAGGCCTCGCGGTAATTGACCGTGATCCAATAGCCGTACAGCTTAGCCACCGCATAGGGGCTGCGCGGATGGAAGGGCGTGGTTTCGCTTTGCGGCGTTTCATGCACCTTACCGTACAATTCGCTGGTCGAGGCCTGGTAGAAACGCACGCGGTCCTTCATGTCCAGAATGCGAATGGCTTCCAGCAGGCGCAGCACGCCCAGCGCGTCGGCGTTGGCGGTGTATTCGGGGCTTTCGAAACTGACCTGGACATGGCTTTGGGCGGCCAGATTGTAGATTTCCGTGGGCTGCACTTCCTGCACCAGCCTGATCAGCGCCGTCGAATCGGTCATGTCGCCGTAATGCAACTTGAACTGCACGTTCTTCTCGTGCAGGTCGCGATACAGATGATCGACCCGCCCCGAATTGAACGAGGAGGAGCGGCGCTTGACGCCATGCACCTGATAGCCCTTGGCCAGCAGCAATTCGGCCAAATAGGCCCCGTCCTGACCGGTCACCCCGGTGATCAATGCTATTTTGCCCGTCACGTGAAAGATCCCTATGGTACGAAAGCCTGTCCGTTATACTACGGGCAGGGGGTTTGTCAGGAGGAAAAGAGGTGGTCAGCGGCTCAAACACCCTTGGATTGACCTGGGCCTTGTCCAGCCTGTCGGGCTATGGGGTCTATGGAACCCGCCTTGCCCTGTCCTGGCTCAAAAGCGGGCGCGGGCCGGTGGCGCTGTATCAAACCCCGCTGGCCTTGTCCCTCAATCCGCTGGAGGAGCGCCGTCTTGCCCTGTCCCTGGCGGCGGCAAAGCACTTCGAAGCGTCAGAGGAACTGATCCGGCCCGCGCATCCCGTCTTGCACGGGCTGGGCAACGGCATGGCCATGCACCCCCTGTCCGATCGCGTGTGGGGCCAGCCCGACATCGGCTGCATCGCCTTCGAAGACACGCGTTTTTCGCCCCCCGAGATCGAACGCGCCAAAAGATTCGCCCGCCTGATCGCCATCTCGGCCTGGAACGCCCAATTGCTGAAGGGGCTGGGCTTCGAAAACGTCGTGCTGGCCCGCCAGGGCGTGTCGCCCGATCTGTTCCACCCCCGGCCCCGGCGCGGAATGTTTGGCGAGCGTTTCGTCGTCTTCTCGGGCGGCAAGCTGGAATATCGCAAGGGCCAGGATATCGTCCTGGCGGCCTTTCGCCTGTTTCGCCAGCGCCATCCCGAGGCGCTGTTGCTGACCGCTTGGCAAAGCCCGCATGCTGAAGACGCCAAAGCCTTCGAACTGGTTGGCCATGTCGCGGGCCTTCCGGAAAAGAACGGGCAGGGCGGCCTAAGGATCGCCGACTGGGCCGCTGAAAACGGCGTGCCCGAAGAGTCCTTTATCGATCTGGGCTATGTGCCCAACGCCATGATGCCCGCCGTGCTGGGCGAATGCGACGCCGCCCTGTTTCCCAATCGCTGCGAGGGGGGAACCAATCTGGTCGCCATGGAATGTCTGGCCATGGGTTTGCCCACGATCCTGGCGGCCAATACCGGACAAAAGGATGTGCTGGATCTGGTGGGCGGCGTGGCGCTGGGCAGGCAAGGCCCCGTCCTGCCCGCCCATCTTGGGGCGGGGGTCGATGGCTGGGGCGAATCGGACGTCGAGGAAGCGCTGGAGGCGCTGGAGGCGATATATCAAAAGCGCGAGCGCTGGCCCGAAACGGCTAGCAAGATGATGACATGGGATTGGGATTCCCAGAACGAGCGGCTTTTTCAAGCTCTGTAGCCACCCGTTCGATCACGCCCGGCCAGTCGCCCGGCCTGGATTGGCGAAACAGGCGCATCGTCGGGTACCAGGGCGTTGCCTCGCCCTCATGGCCCCAGCGCCAATCGGGCGCATAGGGAATCAGCGTCCAGACCGGACGGCCCAGCGCGCCAGCCAAATGGGCAGGCGCTGTATCGGCGCTGATCAACAGGTCAAGACCGGCGATGGCGTTGGCCGTGTCGCCAAGCTGGCGGATGGCGGGCGCCAGATCACGCATGCCGACGGGCGGGCTTCCCTTGCCAATCTGCAGGGAATAGGCGCTGATCCCTGGCAAGGCCAGCAGAGGGGCTAGAAGATCGGGAGAGAGCGAGCGATTCTTGTCGTTGGCATGTCCCGCCCGCCCGGCCCAAACGAAGCCGACCTTAAAGTCGCCGTCCAAAGCCAAGGGTTCGTCCGCCGTCAGATAGGGAACCTTGGCGAAAAGTTCTGGCGCCTCAAGCCCCAGCGCCAAGGGCAGCGACAACAGCGGGCAATAAGCATCGTGCAAAGGCAACGCTTGGCTTTCGTCTGCCGTTTCGCAAAGCGGCGCGAACAGGCTGTGCATCGCCCGGTCGCAGGCCAGGATCAGCTTACCCGCCTTCTGGGCCGCCAGGGGCAGCAGACGGGCGAATTGAATGGCGTCGCCGAATCCTTGTTCGGCCATGACCAGCAGGGTTTCGCCGGGCATCGCTTGGCCCATCCAGCGCGGTTTGGGCGAGGGCAGGGCGGCGGGCAGGCGCACTTCATAGGCGGCAAATCCATCTCGCCAGCGGCCCATCGACAGCAAGGCATGGGCGCGGTTGAGCGCCGCCTCGCGTGATCCGGGGGCCAGCTTGAGCGCTTGGTCCAAAAAGGCGATGGCTTCCTGGGGCCTGCCGCTTTCTTGCAGGGCCAGGCCCAGATTGTTGAGAATCTGCCACTGTCCTGGACATTCCAAGATCCCTTGGCGCAGAACGAGGATGGCCTCTTCATGACGGCCCTCGGCCAGCAGCAGGCTCGACCAATTGATCCTGGCCGCCAGGTGATCCGGCTTCAGCAGCAAGGCGCGCTTTAACCAAGTCGCCGCTTCGGACGCGGCACACATGGTCTTCAGAACCAGCCCCATCGTGGCGCAGTCTTGCGCGTCCAAAGGATCGATCGCACTTTCCAACCCCTTCAGCGCCAGGTCGCTCTTGCCCTGGGACAAGCGGGCGGTCGCCAGATCGCAGCGATAGGAGGAAACGGCAGGGTCCAGCAAGGCGGCTTTGGCAAAGCAGCTTTCCGCCAGGGCGAAATCGCTTTGGCCATAGGCTTGGGCCGCCAGGGCCGCCGCCTGGGCGGCAAGCTGGCGAGAGGAAGGGGCGTGGTTGGTCATCGACGGCACCATAACCCATCCCGGACCCGGCACAAAATGCCGGGTTTGGAGGGGGGCTGGTGGCAGGAAGTGCCGCCCACCAGGGTCATCTCAGCCCCGTCTATAAAAAAACATATAGCATAATCAGCGCTCTATAAGGCTTGTCGGGCGCTTGGCCGAGTTGGCCCGACCTTTGCTGAGTAAAAAGCCGACGTGTCACCGCGTGACTGAAGGACGAGAACCATGCAGGTAAATCCCACAAAGTCGACCCAGGCGGCCAGCCCGCTCGACGGTTTGATGGCAGAGAAAACCGCCGCCCAGTCGGCCGCCGAGGCATTTGCCGCGGTCTTGGCCAAGGCGGGGTTGAATGTGCAGGCGGGTGTGTCTGCCAGTCTGCAAGCGCCTGCCAGCTTGGCTCCGGTGATCGAAAAGCATCAGCGCATCGAGGTTCGCGACACGTCGCGCGATGAAGCCCGCCCGGCCAACGACAAGGCCGTGGCCCGCGGCCGCGATGAAGACAAGACAACCGGCCAGGAGCGCGCTCAGGAAGTGCGCCCCGAGGGCAAGCCCGCCGCCAAGGCGGATAAGAGCGACCGCGCCAACGACGAGCGCAAATCGGTCGAGCGCTCGGATGGCGCTTCCGAGGCTGGCGACGAAAATGTGGAAGCGGGCGGCGAGACGCAAGTCGTGGCCGATCAGTCTGGCGGCGAGGCCGGCGAGACCGTTGCGGCTGGAACCAACGACAAGGCGGCCATGGTGGCGGCGGTCGAGGAAAAGACGGCAGCGGTCATTGCCGTCATGTCTGCTCAGCCGGTCGCGCAAGATCCGAAATTGACCAAGCTGAGCAATGAACAGACCGCCGATGCCGCGCAGACCCTTGTAACCGAGGGCGACGAAGGCGAGGTCGATGCCGCCCTGCTTCAGACCGGACGGGAAACCAAAGCCGAGGCCGGTCCCCAGACGCAGGCCAAGACCGTCTTCAACCAAGATGATGGGTTGGAAGAATTTGAGCAGGCGGTCATCTCGCTGCGCCCTGCCACCGCCAACGCCAACGCCGCCAAAACGGCGCAGACGGGTGAACAGGCAGCGGAGACGCAGAATGTCGCCAATCCCGAAGCCGACCGCCAAGCCGCCATGCTGTCTCGCATCGTAGGCGAGCGCGGCCAGGTTTCGATCGAGTCGGCGGGCAAGAACGCCCAGCCCGTTTCGCAGCCCAGCAGCATGTTGACGACCGGCCTGCTGGCCGTCGAAACCCAAACCCAAGAAGCCGTTGCGGGAGCCGAGGGCGGTTTCTCGAACGGCACCGATCTGGGCGGGGGCATGGCGCAGAACGGATCAGGCAAGAACGCCAACGCCGCCCAGGCGGCGATGCCTGCCAATGCCCAGTTGGGCGCTGGCGTGGCCGCGACGGCGCAGACTCAGTCGGGCGGTTTCTCGGCGGCGCTGGTCGGCGCCCAGGCGGGGGCAGGCGACGGCGGAGCGGAAATTCAGGGCGTTCAGGGCGCGCAGGGCAGCCAGTCGGCCTCCAGCGCCCAGCAGGCTTCGAACGGTTTGGCCCAGGCGCAGACGCCGCAAGAAGCGCGCGCCGCCAATGCGGCCCAGGCCGCCGAAAAGCCGCACGAGGTCAAACAGCCCGTGCCCGCCAAAGAGATCATGGATCAGATCAATGTTCAGATCAGCAAGGCGGCCAAGGAAGGTCTGGACAAAATCACCGTGCAGATGCGCCCCGAGGCGCTGGGCCGGGTCGAAGTGCAGCTGAAGCTGGGCACAGACGGACAATTGAGCGCCCTGATCGTGGCCGACAAGGCGGAAACGTTGGAGGCCTTGAAGCGTGACGCGTCGCAGCTGGAAAAATCGCTGGCAGACGCCGGATTCAAGACCGACCAAGGTTCGCTGCAATTCAGCCTGCGCGGCGAGCAGCAGGGCAATCAGCAGAAAGCCGAAGGCGGCAAGGGCCTGAACGGGTTCGAGCGCGGCCAGGCGTTGGACGAAGCCAGCGCCGAGGAAACCATCGCACAGTCCCGTCCGCGCGCCTCGTCGCGTTCCGGCGTCGACATCAGCGTGTAAGGAAAACGACCATGACGACCACAAACAACATTCTTGGAACCGGCCAGGGCACGGGCGTCGCCGAGGCGACCAAGGCTTCGAAGGCCAAGGACCAACTGGCCGCCGACATGAACCAGTTCCTGACCCTGCTGACGACGCAGCTGGCCAATCAAGACCCGCTGTCGCCCATGGACTCGACCGAATTCACCAATCAGTTGGTGCAGTACGCCAACGTCGAACAGAACATCCAGACCAACGAAAACCTGGAAAATCTGATCGCCGTGCAGCAGTCGGCCATGACGCTGTCCAGCGCCAACTACATCGGCAAGACGGTCAGCGTGGCCACCGACGTGTTGCCGCTGCAGGGCGGCAAGGCCACCTTCGGCTACAGTTTCGACGCCGTGCCCGAACAGGCGACGGTGGTGATCACCAACAGTTCCGGCAATATCGTGAAAGTGCTGTCGCCCGACCTGGCGGAAGGCACGCATGCCGTGGAATGGGACGGCAAGGACGACAATGGCACGCAGCTCGCCGACGGCGCCTACAAGGTTCAGATCATGGCGCTCAAGGCGAATGGCGACGCCGTCACTTCCGACGTCGTGGTTACGGGCAAGGTGACCGGCGTTTCCGTCTATGGCGGCGAAGTCACTTTGAAAATGGGCAGCGCCTCGGCGTCGCTTGCGGATGTTCAGTCGATCGATCAGTCCTTGTAAGGACCGCTCAGGATTAGGATTTAGGAGGGTAAAATGAGCCTCTACGGTGCACTTTTCTCGGGCGTTTCCGGCCTCTCGTCGCAAGCCAGCGCCATGGGCGCCATCTCGGACAACGTGACCAACGTCAATACGATTGGCTACAAGGGAACCAAGGTCAACTTTCAGACCCTGATCACCAAGCAGGTGTCGCTGACCAAATATTCGCCGGGCGGCGTGCAGTCAAAGCCCAGGGCGCAGATCGACGTGCAAGGTCTGCTGCAGTCCACCTCCTCGGCCACCGACATCGGCATGTCGGGCCAGGGCTTCTTCGTGGTCAACGCGGTGTCCGATCCGGCGGCCGCATCGGGCGGCTTCTTCGGCTATACGCGCGCTGGCAGCTTCAAGGCGGACAAGCAGGGATTCTTGCAAAACGCCTCGGGCTTCTTTCTTCAGGGCTGGCCTCTGATCCGCGCCACCTCGTCGGCGCCCGCCTCCTCGATCCTGACCATCGAGGACACCAACTACATGCGGTCCTACATCAATGACGACGGCACCTATCACTACGTCAACGCCAATATCGTCAGTCCGCAGGAACTGAAGGGGCTGAACCTGAACACCATCGGCGGCACGGCCACCGCCACCGCCGCCATCCGCATGGGCGCCAACTTGCCTTCCGAGGATCCGATTTACGATCCGACCTCGCCCGACAACGGCGGCCAGCATCAGACCAGCATTCTGATCTACGATTCATTGGGCAATCCGCACAATACGGATTTCACCTGGACCAAGACGGCGACCAACACCTGGAACATCGAGGCGGCGCCGCCCCCGAACTCCACGGTCATCACGGCACAGTTCGTCGATGGCGCTGGCACCACGACGAACTATTGGTCGCAGGGTCAGATCGAATTCGCGGGCGATTTTTCAAGCTCGGCGATCACCGGCATCAACGGCGACAGCATTCAGATCAACGGCACCTCCTACGATTTCTCGTCGGCCGACTCGCCTTGCTCGACCGGCCTGATCGAAATCGGCGGCTGCAACAGCTGGGGCGACCTGGTGGCGCGCATCAAGACCGCCATCGACTTCTCGGAAGCGGCGGCCACCACCTCCTACAACGGCTATCAAGACAATGCCGGGCGCTTCTTCCAGGACGGCGCTTCGACCAACCGCCTTCTGATCCGTCAATTTTCGACCCAGGCCGCTGTTTCGATTGCGGGAGCGGTCGACGCGACCAGCAACGGGCTGGCCCTCTATCTGCGCCAGTACAGCCAGTGCAACACGACCGACGGCACCAGCTATTCGGTTCAGTTGCTGGATGCAGGCGCGAACTTCTACGACCAGAGCACCATCGACTTCAACGGCAACGGCACGCCCGACAACATCAACGTCAATACGCTGGACATCCGCTGGGCCAACGGCGCCCAGAACATGGACGGCGCGACCAGTTCGAAGCCCAGCATCTTCCTGGGCAACCAGAATCTGGCAGACGGCATGACGCAGCTGTCGGGCAACTATCAGGTCACCTATATCACCCAGGACGGCGCCAAGTTCGGCAACTTCTCGGGCGTGTCGATCGGCGACGACGGCGTGGTGACCGCCCTGTTCGACAACGGCGTGCGCCGCCCGGTGTACCAGATCCCGGTGGCTACCTTCGTCAATCCGAACGGCATGGAATCGCTGACCGGCAACACCTTCATCGAAACCGACACATCGGGTGCCTACACCCTGCGCTCGGCCAAGGAAGCGGGTGCAGGCTCCATCGCCTCGGCCTCGTTGGAATCCTCCACCGTCGATCTTGGCGAGGAATTCACCAACATGATCGTAACCCAGCGCGCCTATTCCGCCTCGGCCAAGATCATCACCACCTCCGACCAGATGCTGGACGAATTGGTCAACATCAAGCGCTAAGTTTAGCCGCCAGCCTTCAGCCGTCAGTCATCAGCCAAGCTGATGGCTGACGGCCTTCTTATGGTCTAAGATGGGCCATGACAAATTCCAGCCAACAGATGCAAGCCGCCATCGCCGCTTATCAGGAAGGCCTGCGCGATCAGGCCGAGGCGCTGGCAAGGCGCGTCCTGGACGTCGATCCTTTAAACCTCCATGCCCTGACCCTATTGGGTTCCATCTTGTGCGAAACCGGCCAGCGCGCGGATGGGCTGGCGCATTTGGCCAGGGCCTTTGACTTGGCGGCCCATGACGCCACCGTCGCACTGGCTTATGGCAAGGCGCTCAGGGAAGAGGAGAAGTTCACAGAGGCCGAGGCGGTGCTGGCCAAAGCGGCGGAATTGGCGCCCGAAGACGGTGGCATCCTGGCCGAGCATGGCATGAGCCTGCGCGACCTGATGCGCCTGGACGAGGCCGAGGCGCGTTTGCGTGCCGCCGTGGCCCTGCCAAGCGGCGGGCCGCGAAAATATGCCGGGCTGGGGCTGATTCTGTTCGAGACTGGAAGACCCGACGAATCGGCCGCCTTCATGAGCCAAGCGGCCAAGCTGATTCCGGACGACCCCGAAATTCTGACTCATCTGGCCCTGGCGCTGCAGGATCTGGGGCGCGCCTTCGAAGCGGAATCGCTGTTTCGCCGCGTGCTTGAGTTGGCGCCCCAGGGCGATCACGAGGAAGCTAGGCGTCAGCGCGGCGTCTATACCGGCAATCTGGCGCTCAATCTTTTGTCCCTGGGAAAGATCGCCGAAGGATGGGACCTGTTCGAGGCAAGGGCGGCATTCCCCAATTGGAAACGCAGCCAGCGGCGCTATCCGGCGCCGCTCTGGAGCGGTCAGCGCTACGATGGACAGACCCTGTTGGCTTGGCGCGAACAGGGGTTGGGCGACGAAATCCGCATGGGTAGCTGCGTTCGCCAATTGGCGCAGCTGGGCGGCCAACTGGTGTTGGATTGCGATTCCAGGCTTGAGGCACTTTACCGGCGCTCGTTTCCAGACATATCGGTGCGCGAAGCCGGGCCGCACGGCGATTTGAAATTCGACCTGCATGTGCCCATCGCCTCGCTGCCGCGCTTTTTCAGACGCCGCCTTGAAGATTTTCCAGGCCCCGTCGCCTATTTGAAACCCGATCCCATCCTGGTCGAGAAGTGGCAAGCCAGGCTTGCCGCCCTGCCCGGCAAGATCAAGGCGGGCATCTGCTGGAAAACGGGGGTCACCGCCTCGCACCGCTTATGGAACATCTCGAGTCTTGAAAGCTGGCGGCCCTTGCTGAGCATGCAAGACGTCGCCTTCGTCAATCTGCAATATGGCGATTGCGAAGAGGAACTACGCGCCGCCGAGGCCGCGCAGGGCATTACCGTCCATCGCTGGCCCGATCTTGATCTTCGCAACGATCTAGAAAATATCGTGGCGCTGATCAAGGCGCTTGATCTGGTGATCACGGTGGGAACGGCGGTCAACGATCTGGCAGGCTCGGTTGGCTGCGACACTTGGCTGATCTTGAAGACGCCGCATTACGACATGATGGGAACCGACCGATATCCCTGGTATCCGGCCACGCGCGTCTTTCCAAGGCCCTGGAATCTCGATTGGTCGCGGGCGATGGCCCGCGTCGCCATGGCCATGCGGGAACGGTTGGGCGAAGAGTCGGGGCGCAACGCGTCCTGCCCCTGCGGCTCGGGCAAGCGCTTCAAACATTGCTGCGGGGCGGAAGGGCTTTGACCCACTCGGCGGCCTTGCTGGCTGCCGTTTCCCAAGGCTCGTTCCAGGCGCAATCGAACAGTTTGGCGGCTGGCAACCAGGGCAGATGATCCGTGCCCAGGCGATCCCAACTGGCGTGGGCGCGCAACAGAAGCGCCGTCGGCACGCCCAAGCCTCCCGCCAGCATGCCGATGGCCGAGCCGTTGACCGCCACACCGTCCAGGGCCGAGATCAGGGCCGCCGTTTCGTCGAGATCGTCGAACAAATCGCAATCAGCGAATGATGCCAGCCCGTTCAATTCCTCGGGCCTTGCCTGGGCCTGAAGATTGATCGCGACGACGCCTTGCAGGGCAAGCAAGGGAGCCAAAGCGCTCGGATGGCCGGGAAAATGCCGGGCGCGCTCGCGGGTCACCTGTGTGCTGCGCCAAGCCATGCCCACTTTCTTGCCTGGCCCCAACTCGGCCAGTCGCTTTTTCCATTTGCTGGCCTTGGCGGGATCGGCCTTCAGGAAGGGGGAAGATGCTTGAAAACTGTCCAAAGAAGGACGGAAGAAATGAAACAGGCTGCCCAAGGGCAGGGCCAGATGATGCGCGGGCGGCGGCTCCTTCTCATCAAGCGGCAGAATGTCTGGAAACGAGCGGGCCAGCAGGGCATGCAACTTCTTGGGAGCGGCCAGATAGACCCGCTCGGCCTGCTTCAAAAGATCGGCCAGAGCCGAGCCATAAATCAGCACGTCGCCGACACCTTGCTCGGCCTGCACGAAGACGGTTTTGCCCCGACAATCAGGCAGGTTTTTGCCACACCATCCGCCCGGACGATATTCGATGCCCGCCCAGCCGCGTTGCAAGTCGCCCATCTGCAAACATGTGGCGCCGATTTCCCAAAGCGTGAAAGGGTCAGGATGCGCGATGGTTCGCAATTGCGCCAGCGCCTCCTGGCAGCGGCCCAGCTCGCGCAGGGTCTTGGCGTAGTTGAAACGCGCCTGCATGACGGCGGGGGCAGTCTTTACCGCCTTGGCGAGCCAATAGTCCGACTCGTCCAGCCGGCCAAGCAGGCGAAGCGCATTGCCCAGATCGTTCATCAAGGGGGCGTTGGCCGGTTCCAGGCGCAGGGCGTCGCTTAAAGGGGCGACGGCCTCTTCCAGCCTGTCTTGGCGGATCAGCATGCGGCCCAGATTGTCGTGGATGGCCGGTTCGTTGGGATGCTTGCGCCGTGCTTGCTCCAAAAGCTGGATGGCGGCAGGGGTGCGTCCCGATTCGTCTTGCAGCGCCGCCAAATTGACCAAGGCTTCGGCGCGGTCTGGGTCGCGTTCCAGCACAAGGCGGTACAGGGATTCGGCTTGATCCTTGAGGCCCGCCAGATGCGCGGCCGTCGCCTGATCGAGCAGTGCCTCGGCGCCCGATGCGCCGATGCCAATATTCTTGGGCGCAGGCGTCGCTGCCTTGCTGATCCGCTCTCCCCCGGCCCACTCAGCCGCGCCCTGCACGGCGGCGTCCCAGCTCTCGTTCCAGGCCCGGCGAAACAAGGCAACGCGGGGAAGCCAAGCAATGCCTTGTGTTCCCATCGGGTCCCATTGCGCGTGTTTCAGCAAGAACATGGCGGTGGGAATCCCCAGGGCCGCCGACAGAATGGCGGTGGCGGTGCCGATGGCCACCACCTTGTCCAGCGAGGCCATCAGGGCGGCCGACCCGTCCAGGTCGTCGAACAGGTCGAGATCGTCGAAATGATGAATCATGGCCCCGGTGCGGCTGGCCGCCTGGGCGATTTCATCCAGATTGGCCCGCGGCTGCAGATTGACGAATTGCACGCCCTTCACGCGCAGCAGGCTGTCTAGCTGATCCAGGCTGGGCAGGAAGGTGGGCAGGCGCGACGGCGTGGCCAGCGTGCTCTTCCAGGCGATGCCGATTTTGGGTTCGCCTCCCAGCGCGTCCAGGCGCGCCTTCCAGGCCGCCGCCTTCTGATGGTCGGCGATCAGATAGGCGTCGCGCTTTGGAAAGCTCTCGACGCTGGGACGGAAAAAGGGAAACAGATCGCCCATCGGCAAATGGGCGTCGATGCTGGGTGCCTTGGGATCAAGCCTGCGGTCCTCAGCCCGGATCAGTGCTTCGGGGAAGGATCGGGCAAAAAGGGAAACCAGCTTCGCGGAACATTCGACCACCACTTGGCCCGCTCGTTCGATCAGGTCGGGAAGGGCCGAGGCAAAGGTGATCTCGTCGCCCACGCCTTGTTCGCGCCAGACCAGAACGGTCTTGCCCTTCAAATCATCCTTGCCGTTCCAACGCGGCGCTTCCAGATGTCGAGAATGACTGGGAAAGCCGGGGAACTCCCAGCGATGGGCGAATTCCTGCCAGCCTGGGGTCAATTGCCCGCAATCGAGCAGGGCCAGGGCCAGGGCATGGCGAACCCCCGCCAAGTCCGGATTGAGCGCCAGGGCGGCGCGGCCCGCCTCGATGGCTTCGCCATGGCGGCCCAGGGAGGTCAGAACCGGCGCCAGCGCTCCCAAAAGCTGGGGATCTCCGGGGGCCTTGCCCAGGGCTTGGCGCAACAGGGTTTCCGCCTTGTCCGGCTGACCCAATCTGTGGGCCAGCGCCGCTCTTTCCTGCGGCCACCCCGACGGGGCTTGCTTCAACAATTCCTGCGCTTCGCCAAATCGCTCTTCCGCCATCAGCAGGCGCAGCAGGGGGCCGAAGGCGTCGGGAAAGCCGGGTGCCAGATCGAGAACGCGGCGGAACTGCGCCTCGGCCTCGTCGGGTCGGCCCAGCGACGCCAGAACCACGGCACGATTAGCCATCGCTTCCGGATAGTGCGGATGGTCTTTCAGCAAAGCGTCCAGATCGATCAGCGCGTCTTTTGAGCGCCCCGTCTGATGCTTAAGAACCGCCAGAAGACGCCTTGCATCTTCATGCCGGGGATGAGCCGACAGAAATTGTCGATAGGTGCGCTCCGCCTCGGCAAGCCTGCCGGCGCGGTGATGATTGAGCGCTTTTGATAAATTAAAATCTGCCACAAAGAAGCCTTACCTCAGCCTGACGAAAGAGTCTCGAAGCAAAAAAATATTAGACCTTGATTTACATCAATATCGCGGCAACACTTTTGGAAAGAAAGAACTAAATACAAGCAACGACTAATATGACCTGGGGAGGTTCCATGTTCAAACGCTTCCGTACCGCAAGCGCCATCCTGCTCGGCGCTTCCATGCTATTTGGTCTCGCGCAAACCGCCAAGGCCGACGACAAGAAGAACGAAAGTCTCTTCAAGAGCGTCTATTCGGAATACAAAAGCGGCAAGATCACGATCGAAGGTGACCATGCCGCCGTGACGGAATTGATCATCAAGCGCGACATTCCGGTCACCTACGAATATATCGCCCAGTTGATGCGGGCACCCAATGCCTTCGGCGCGGGTCCGGCCTGCATCGTCTGCCACGGTTCGACCAATCCCAAGACCAGCTATCGCGGCCTGAACCTGTCCACCTGCGAAGGCATCATGACCGGCGCCACCGAGGAGCCGGCCAGGCGCATCGTGATCGCCGGAGCGCCCAATAAAAGCATGATCCGGCGCATGATCCGCAACAACCGCATGCCGCTGGGCGTTTCCTTCGCCTATCCCACCGACACGCCGGAAATCAACGCGGTCAAGGATTGGATCAATGCAGGCGCCAAGGACGATGCTGCGGGCAAGAAGATCATCGCCCTGTTCAAGAAGCCGGGCGCTTTCGGCACCGAACAAGCCTGCGTCGATTGCCATATGTCGAACGAAGAACCTCCGAGCTTCCACGAGCTGGATTTGACAAGCATCAAGGGAATGATGAAGGGGGCCGATTCGATCGCCAACGCCAAGTTGGGCAAGCCAGCCACGCCGGTGGTCATCCCCGGCAATGCGGCGGATAGCCCGCTTTACCAGCGTCTGGTCGAGAATCGCATGCCGCCCGGCATCGATCCCGGCGAAGATCGCGACCATCCCAACACCCAGCTTCTGCTGCATTGGATCAAGCAAGGGGCCAAGTGCAACTGAAGTTGAGTAATCATAATCAAGAACATGCCTATGCAAGGCGGCGCTTCCTGGCAACGGGGGGCGCCGCTCTTCTGCTTGGCGCATTGCCTTGCAAGGCGATAGCCCAGGAGCGGCATGCGCCGCCCCGCCCCGCCAAAATTCTAGGCAGATGGCAGACCGGCAACCGGCATCTTGTGCCGCCGGGCGTTTTGGACAGCGGCATGGTTTTGGCTGGCGATACGGCGGTTGAATATTGGAGCCTTGAAACCGGCCAAGCCAAACGCCGCTGGTCAATGCCTTTGGGCGACGATCCCGCCACCTTCAAGCCGCGCATCGATGGCGATCTGGCGCTGGTGTCCGGGCGCAACTTTCTGGCGGTCCATGCTCTATCCGATGGGCGCAGGCTGTGGCGTCAGGAACCCAAGAGCGAGGAATTCTCGGTACCCTTGATCGCAGGGGGGCGCGTCTATGTGGGCGACGGTTTCACGCTGCGCTGCTTCGATGCGCGCACCGGGGCCGAACTGTGGTCAACCGTTACCGATCCCGCCATTCGCATCCATTACGGCCCCGCCATCAAGGGCGACACGGTTTATCTATGTCCGGGCGACGGCGTGCTCTACGCCTTTGACGCCGCCAGCGGCAAGATCAAATGGACCGTCGACAAATCCGAACAATGGCAGTATTTGCGCCAGTTGCATTTCTGGGGCGATGTGCTGGTCGGCGGCGGCTATCACGATGAAGTCTGGGGCTTGGCCGCCGATGACGGGCGGGTGCTGTGGCGCTTCGTGGCAGGCAATTTCGTCAATTCGCATCTGGTGTCCGGCAAGGGGGTTTACTTCTGGTCGCCCACCGGCTGGATCTACAAGCTGAATCCCGCCGACGGCCTCGTTCAGTGGCGTCACCATACGGTGGACTATGTGAAGAAGCAGGGATGGAACTGGGCGCCCTTGATGGCCGAATTGGCCGCCACAGAAAGCCGCCTGTTCTGCCTGGACATGAAACATGTGCTGCATGTGCTGGATGTCGAGACCGGCGACGAAACCCACCGCCTGACCCTGCCCGCCTGCCGCGCCTTCGTGACGCCGGGCGACAAGGGGGAAAGCGCCTGGGTGGGCAGCCTGTCCGGCGAGCTTTTGAACCTGGGCATCGGTTAAATAAGCCTATTTTGCCAGTTGCGCGGCGATTTGGCGGGGGGTAGGCTTTGCGCCCCCATTTTCCGAAACTTGGAGTCTTCCATGTCCTTCATCGCCGACCGGCTGTCCGCCATCAAGCCGTCCCCGACCATCGCGGTGACCAACAAGGCCGCCGAGCTGAAAGCCGCCGGGCGCGACGTGATCGGCCTGGGGGCGGGTGAACCCGATTTCGACACGCCCGACAACATCAAGGCGGCGGCCAAGGCGGCCATCGACAAGGGCCTGACCAAATACGGCCCGCCTGCGGGCACCGTGGATCTGCGCAAGGCCATTGCGGCCAAGTTCAAGCGCGAGAACGGGTTGGACTACACGCCCGACCAGATCACGGTTGGCGTTGGCGGCAAGGGCGTCATCTTCAACGCCTTCATGGCCACCATCAATCCGGGCGACGAGGTGATCGTGCCCGCACCCTATTGGGTCAGCTATCCCGACATCGCCCTGATGTTCGGAGGCGTTCCCGTCTTCGTCACCTGTCCCGAGGACAAGGGCTTCAAGCTGCAAGCCGCCGATCTGGAAAAAGCGATCACGCCGAAGACCAAGTGGCTGGTGCTGAATTCGCCGTCCAATCCCACGGGAGCGGCCTATACGGAAAGCGAGCTGCGGGCGCTTTGCGACGTGCTGCTTAAGCATCCGCATGTCTACATCATGTCCGACGACATGTACGAACATCTGGTCTATGACGGTTTCAAGTTCACCACACCGGCCCAGGTCGAACCCAAGCTCTATGACCGCACGCTGACCATGAACGGCGTATCGAAGGCCTATGCCATGACCGGCTGGCGCGTCGGCTATGCCGCCGGTCCGTTGCCGATCATCAAGGCCATCAACATGATCCAGTCGCAGTCGGTGACCCACACTTCGTCGATCAGTCAGGCGGCCGCGGTCGAGGCGTTGAACGGCACCCAAGACTTTATCCCGAAGAACGCCGAAGTGTTCAAGGCGCGCCGCGATCTGGTGGTAAAGCTGCTCAACGAGTGCAAGGGCGTCACCTGCTTGAAGCCCGAAGGCGCATTTTACGTCTATCCGTCCTGTGCGGGCGTCATCGGCAAAAGCTGGAACGGCAAGAAGATCGAGACCGACAGCCAGTTCGTGGAATATCTGCTGGAAGCCGAAGGTGTCGCGGTGGTGCAAGGAGCGGCCTTCGGCCTGTCGCCCTATTTCCGCATTTCCTACGCCACCTCGACCTCGGCCCTTGAAAAGGCCTGTGCCCGCATCAAGAAGTTCTGCGAGGAATTGAAATAAGGATAGCGGCAAGCCCGGATTGCGGGCTGCCTTGGCATCGGCTAAGCTCCCCCCATCAGGATAAAGGGGGAGCGAGGCCATGAATCTGCGTCATCTTGCCAAGACAGCCCTGTTGCTGTTTGCCCTTCCCTTTCCCGCCCTGGCCGGGGAAAGCCAGTTCTGCCTTGATTATGCGAATGGCGCCTGTGCCTCACCCGTTTTGAGCGGCGGTCAAGTCCGTCTTGAAAGCCTGTCTCGCAACGCCAACGGCGATCGCGTGCTGTTTCTGTCCAGCCAGCAGGCGGCCAGTGATGGACAAATCCTGTTTCATCACTGGGAGATGTCGCAGACCGCGCGCGGGCGTGGCGGCGAAGCGCATCGCTGGATCGGCGTTACCCCCGACGAGTCCGCCAAGGCGGCCTTGTCGGCCCAGAATTTGGGGGCAGGGCCAGCCAAGGCCAGCTTCGGTTTCGCCGTCAAGACCGGTGGAAAAAGCTATCGCCTGCATAGCTGGCGCGTGATCTATGGCCCCGGCAAGGTGGCCGCCACTGTCGCTGGCGCAGACGGCCAACCGCTGGGAAATCCAGTCACGCTCGAAATTCTGGAATAAAAAGCGGTCAGCCCGCTTTTTTCGTCTGCGCTTCCATATAGGCGCGCAACACCGCATTCATGCGCGACTGATAACCCTTGCCGTGGCTTTTGAACCAAGCCAGCACATCGCTATCGACGCGCAGCGATAAAGCTGATTTTCCGGGCGGAAAGACGATCTCGGCGTTTTTAAACCATTCCTCGTCCAGGATAGGGGCGGCGTCGGGATCGGAGGCTATCGCCTTCTCGATGTCGGCGTCGGTGAGCGCATCCACCCGCGCCCAATCGGTTCTATCCTTCAGCTGTTTGATCTCTGCGAGTGTATATCTGACGATATGCTCTGATTTCATTGTCTCTGGCCCTTCTTGCCGAGATGATGCGTAAGGCCTCGTCGCGAATGGTATAGACGACGGTCAACATTTTACCGCCTACGTTACCCACAGCCAACCACCGCTTCTCGCTTGCATGGGCCGAGGGCAGGTTCAAGAACTCGTTCTCGAAAACATGCGCCGCTAGAACGAAGTCAATGCCATGCTTGGCAAGGTTGGCTTCTCTCTTGTTCTCGTCCCATTCAAAAAGCATTGTATCTACGTTTGTCATGGCAGGCAAGCCCCTGCTGGCACAGCCTCTCGTTGTACTAAAAGGTACATGATTCGCGGGGCGAAAAGAAATGGGTGATCCTGGCCGACAGGAGTAAGTTAACCTGCACGAATTCAAGAATTTAGTAACTCGTGTGAAATCGTCACGTAAGCACCTGCTTTCCCCCTTGCTTTCCCCTCCCCAGCCTGAAAACAATAGGTTAGGCGTTAGAACCGACTTGGGGAGAGGGAACCATGCCCAACCGTCCAGTATCGAAGCCACGCGTGGCGGCCCTGGTGGGGCCTTATCTTTCGGGCAAAACCTCGCTACTTGAAGCCCTGCTGTTCGAAGCCGAGGCCGTGCATCGAAAAGGGCTGGTCAAGGACGGCAGTTCGGTGGGCGACGCCTCGTCCGAGGCCAGGGCGCGTCAGATGAGCACCGAACTGAATATCGTCAACGTCAACTATCTGGGCGATCCATGGACGCTGATCGATTGCCCCGGCTCGATCGAACTGGCCCAGGAAAGCATGAACGCCCTGGCGGTGGCCGATGTCGCCGTGGTGGTGGCCGAACCCGATCCAGCTCGCGCCCTGATGCTGTCGCCCCTGCTGAAGTTTTTAGACGACCACAAAATTCCGCACATCTTGTTCTTGAACAAGATGGACGCCTCGACGATCAAGGTGCGCGACGCCCTGGAAGCCCTGCAAACCGTGTCCGAACGCCCGCTGGTGCTGCGTGAAATCCCGCTGCGCGACGGCGACAAGGTGACCGGCTATATCGATCTGGTGAGCGAGCGCGCCTATAAATATCATCCGGGCGACAATTCCGACCTGATCCAAATTCCAAAGTCGGCTGCGGAAATCGAACATCAGGCCAGGCAGCAATTGCTCGAACATCTGGCCGATTACGACGATCACCTGATGGAAGAGCTGCTGACCGACGTCGTGCCGCCGACGACCGAAGTTTATGAAACTCTGGCGCGCGATCTAAAAGACGATCTGATCGTGCCGGTCTTCTTCGGCTCGGCCCAAGCCGATGGCGGCATCAGGCGCTTGTGGAAGGCGTTGCGCCATGAAACGCCCGAGCCGCATGAAACCTTCGCCCGCCTGGGATTGAAGGCGGACAAGGACGGGCCGCTGGTCCAGATTTTCAAGACGCTGCACGCCGCCCATACCGGCAAGATGTCGCTGGCCCGCATCTGGAAGGGCGAGGTGGCGGATGGCCAGAATATTGCGGGGGCGCGCGTGGTTGGCGTGATGGCGCTGCAAGGGGCAAAGCACGACAAGAAGCCCAAGGCAGGCGAGGGCGAGGTGGTGGGTCTTGGGCGATTGGAGGCCTTGTCCACGGGCCAATTGGCCGACGGCGAAAGGGCCGCCGATTCGGGTTGGCTGGCGCCCTTGCCGCCCTTGTTCGCGCTGGGTGTGGCGGTTTCCAAGAAGGCCGACGAAGTGAAATTGTCGGGAGCGCTGGCCAAGCTGGCCGAGGAAGACCCATCGCTGTCCGTCGAACATGCGCAAGACACCCACGAAACGCTGCTGTGGGGACAGGGCGAAATCCATTTGCAGATCGCCGCCGAGCGTTTGAAGAACCGCTTCGGGCTGGATGTGGTGACGCATCGCCCGCAAGTGCCCTACAAGGAAACCATCAAAAAGCCAACGCAGGTGCATGGCCGCCACAAGCGTCAGTCGGGCGGCCACGGGCAGTTCGGCGACGTGCATATCGCCATCAAGCCGCAAGCGCGGGGGGCGGGATTCGCCTTCTCGGATACGATCGTCGGCGGGGCCATCCCAAAGCAATATATTCAGCCGGTCTGCGAGGGCGTCGAGGATGTTTTGAAACAAGGACCGTTGGGATTTGCGGTGGTCGATCTGGCCGTTACCCTGACCGATGGGTCCTTCCACGCCGTCGACAGTTCCGACATGGCCTTCAAAACGGCGGGCGCCATGGCCATGCGCGAAGGCCTGCCGCAATGCGAGCCGGTGCTGCTGGAACCCGTTTTGTCGGTCGAGATCGCCATTCCGGCTGAGCACACATCGAAGGCGCAACGCTTGGTGTCGTCGCGCCGCGGCCAGATTTTGGGCTTCGACGCCAAGGATGGCTGGAAAGGTTGGGACGTGGTCTCGGCGCAACTGCCGCAGGCGGAAATGCACGACCTGATCATCGAATTGCGCTCGCTGACCATGGGGGTCGGCACTTTTGCATGGCGTTTCGATCACATGCAGGAGTTGTCGGGCCGCTCGGCCGACAAGGTGGTCGAAGACCGCAAGGCTTTGTTGTCGGCGGCCAGGGGGTGATTGCATTATCGCCTTTCCGTATCAGGCCATTCAGGTCTAAGCTGGAAATGTGATAACCGTCCGGGGGTGGTGCATGGACGTTACTTCGCCTCTCGATGCTTCCGAGCCGCCAGCCAAGGAAGTCGATTCCTTCAAGCGGCGTTTGCTGGAACATCTGGTTCATACCGTAGGCAAGGATCAGGTTACGACCACGGGTCGCGACTGGTACAACGCCTTGGCGCGCACGGTGCGCGATCTGCTGGTCGAAATGTGGATGGACTCGACGCGCTCCAGCTATCGCGGCGACGTCAAGCGCGTCTATTACCTGTCGCTCGAATTCCTGATCGGGCGCTCGCTGATGAACAATCTGATCAATACCGGGTTTCTAGACATCGCGCGCAAAACCCTGGCCGAGCTGGGGCTTGATCTCGACCTCGTGGCGGAAGAGGAACCCGAGGCGGCGCTGGGCAATGGCGGCTTGGGCCGTCTGGCCGCCTGCTTCATCGATTCCATGGCCACCCAGGGCATCGCCGGCTACGGCTACGGCATTCGCTACGAATACGGCATGTTCGCCCAGGAAATCGAAGACGGCTGGCAATCGGAAATGCCCGACCACTGGCTTTATCACGGCAACGCCTGGGAATTCGCCAGACCCGAAGTGGTCTATCCGGTGCGCTTCTACGGCAAGGTCGAAACCAAGACCGATTCCGAAGGCAAAACCGTCTATCTATGGACGGGCGACGAGGAAATTTTGGCTCAGGCCTACGACCAGCCGGTGCCCGGCTTCGGCGCCTGGACGGTCAACAACACGCGGCTATGGGCCGCCAAATCGTCGCGCGTCTTCGATCTTAAACGCTTCAACCAGGGCGACTATCTGGGATCGGTGCGAAGCCAGGGCGAATCCGAGAATCTGTCTCGCGTGCTTTACCCCGACGATTCCACCAGCATGGGCAAGGAACTGCGCCTAAAGCAGGAGTATTTCTTCGTCTGCGCTGCCTTGAAGGACATTCTGCGCCGCTTTCGAAGCCAGCATCCCGACTGGTCGCTGCTGCCCGAGAAAGTGGCGATCCAATTGAACGACACGCATCCGGCGCTGGCGGTGCCGGAAATGATGCGCCTCTTGATGGACAAGTTCGGCCTTGACTGGGACTTTGCCTGGAGCCTGTCTTGCCGCGTCTTCAGCTATACCAATCACACTTTGTTGCCGGAAGCTCTCGAGACTTGGCCGGTGGCCTTGTTCGAATCCATGTTGCCCCGCCATTTGATGATCATCTTCGAGATCAACCGGCGTTTTCTGGAAGAGGTGCGCCAACGTTTCCCCGGCGACGAGGATCTGATCAGGCGCGTTTCGCTGATCGACGAGGATCACGGGCGACGCGTGCGCATGGCGCATATCGCCTTCGTGGGCAGCCATGCCGTCAATGGCGTGGCCCGCATCCATACCGAACTGATGAAGACCACCATCTTCGCCGATTTTCACAAATTATATCCCGAGCGCATCGTCAACAAGACGAACGGCGTTACGCCCAGGCGCTGGGTCAATCAAGCCAATCGCGATCTGGCGCAACTGGTCAAGGGGCGCGTTGACGAAAACTGGCCCGCCAATCTGGAGGAATTCAGAAAACTGGTGCCCTTGGCCGACGACAAATCCTTCCGCCAAGCCTTTCGCGAGGTCAAGAAGCGCAACAAGGAGCGCTTGGCCAAGCTGATCGCCCAGAAACTGGGCGAGGAGGTCAGCGCCGACTCGCTGTTCGACGTGCATGTCAAACGCATCCACGAATACAAGCGCCAGCTTCTGAACGTTCTGGGCGTCATCGCCCGCTACAACTGCTTGAAGGCGGGCGGCAAGGAAGCGCAAAAGATGGCGGCCCGCACCGTCATTCTGGCGGGCAAGGCAGCACCCGGCTATCACACGGCCAAGCTGATCATCAAGCTGATCCATGACGTGGCCAAGGTCATCAATGCCGATCCCGCAACCAACAAGCGGCTGAAACTGATCTTCCTGCCCAATTACAATGTGGCGCTGGCCGAGAAAATCATCCCGGCGGCCGATCTGTCGCAGCAGATTTCCACCGCCGGAACCGAGGCCTCGGGTACGGGCAACATGAAGCTGGCGCTGAACGGCGCTTTAACCATCGGCACCCGGGACGGGGCCAATATCGAAATCGCCGAGGAAGTGGGCGAGGAGAATGTCTTCTTTTTCGGCCTTCTCGCCGACGAGGTGATGCGGTTGCGCCAGCCCGGCGCCTACGACCCCAGGGATGTGATCGCCAAGAATGCGGAACTGGCCCAGGTTCTGGACATGATCGGAAGCGGTTTCTTCTCGCCCGAAGACAAGGACCGGTTCAAATCGATCCATGATTCGCTGGTTCATCACGGCGATTGGTATCTTCTGTGTGCCGATTTTGCCGACTACATGGCCGCGCAGGAGCGGGTTGACCGTTTGTGGGCCGACAAAGAGGCCTGGAGTGCCGCCGCCATCTACAATGTCGCGCGCATGGGGCGCTTTTCCAGCGACGTCACCATCATGGAATATGCCAAAGATATCTGGCGGGTATCGCCCCACCGCCCGGCCCCCGGCCTGGGAGAAGCGCTGATGGGTTGACCCCAAGCCCTCATCCCCCCATCTCTTGTAGATGCATGCAAGCAGGGCCATCTAGGGCCGAAGCCGGCAAAGCCAAAGCTGAGACAGATGAAGTTTATCGATCCCACCCTTATTCCCGCCACGGGCAATCCGGAAATCGATCGCGACCACCGCAAGATGGCCGAGACGATGAACCGCGTCTATGACGACTGGCAGCAGGGCAAGCGCTGTCCCGAGCTGGCCGAGCGGATGGAGGAGTTGAAAAGCCAGATCGTTTCCCACTTCGCCAAGGAAACCACCATCTCGCGCGGGGCGGGCTATAAGGAATGGCTGATCCATCATCAAGAACACAAGCGCTTCCTGGGCCGCTTCAACGCCTTTCTGGAAAGTTGTCGCAAACGGCCCGGCCCCGACAACGCCAACATCGAAATGTTCATGGAGCTGGAACGCCATCTGTTCGAGCACGAAGTCCTGACCGATCAGGAAATGTGGGGACTGTGGTCGACGCCGCCTCATGAAGGAGCCAATAAGGATGGGTTGCTGATCGGCTGGAAGCCGGAATATGCGGTCGGCGTCGAACAGATCGACGGCCAGCATCGGCGCCTGATCGACATGCTGAACGAAATTCACCGGCGCATGCGAGATGAAACGCCGCCCTTGTCTTATGTGATCGAACGGCTCAAGGCGGTCTTCCAGGAAGCCGTTCAGCATTTCCTCACCGAGGAAAAATATTTTGCACAGCTTCCAGATGCGCTGGCCGAGCAGCATCGCGGCGCGCATGAAGGCTTGATCCGCGAACTGAAGCGGGCGATCGACGACCATGAATCGGCCGATCTCGAAGGTTTTGCCGCCCTGATCGAAGGCTATCTGAAATTCTGGTTGCTCGATCACATCTTGAATACCGACTCGCGCCTAAGGGAATTCCTCAAATAAGCACTGCCTTGCCGTCCTTGATCGTCGAGACCGTCAATCCGGGGGCCAGCCAGCCCCTGCTGCTGATTTGCGATCACGCCTCGAATGTCATTCCGGCGCATCTGAAGGAGCTGGGTCTGCCAAAGGCCGAGCGGGAGCGCCACATCGCTTGGGACATCGGAGCAGGAGCCGTCACGCGCCAACTGGCGAAGCAATTGGGCGTTGCAGCGGTTCTGGGCGGCGTGTCGCGTTTGGTGATCGATCTGAACCGCGCACCCGACGATGCCAACGCCATGCCTGTTCAAAGCGACGGCACGCCGGTTCCCGGCAATCAGAATCTTGACCGCGACCGGATCAACGAACGCATCCGCGATTATTTCACGCCCTATCACGCAGAAGTGTCGTCGCAAATCGCTCGCCTGCAGGGGCTGGGGATCGCCCCCGTCTTGCTTGCGGTCCACAGTTTCACGCCAAGCATGAATGGGCGAAGCAGGCCCTGGCATGCGGGCATTCTATGGAACCAGGACGACAGGCTGGCCGCGCCGCTGATCGAAGCGCTTAGGAGCGAGCCAGGCCTGTGCATCGGCGACAACGAACCTTATTCGGGGCGCGATCTGGCTTACAGCTTGAACAGACATGCGGGGGCCGCTGGTCTTCTGCATGCCGGGATCGAAATCCGACAGGACTTGATCGAAACAGAGGAACAGGCGCAAGATTGGGCGCGTCTTTTGGCCCGCCTCTTGAAAGATCTTGTGCCGATATGAGTTGGGATCCACAGCAATATCTGAAATTCGCCGATCTTCGGCTGCGCCCAGCGCTTGATCTGCTGGCGCGCATTCCGGCCCAATCGCCCGCCAGCGTCTTCGACCTGGGTTGCGGGGCGGGCAATGTCACGCGCCAACTGGCGGCGCGCTGGCCGCACGCCTCGATCACCGGTCTCGATTCCTCGCCCGACATGCTGGCCGAAGCCAAACGGCAACTGCCAAGCGCTCGCTGGCTGCAGGCCGATTTGTCGATCTGGCGGCCCAGCCAACCCGCCGACGTCATTTTCTCGAATGCGCTGTTTCACTGGATCAAGAATCACCGCCAGGTCTTTGCGGGTCTTTTCGAAAGCCTGTCTCCTGGCGGCGTGTTGGCGATCCAGATGCCCCGCAACCAGCAAGAACCGTCGCACACCGTCACCAGTCAGGTGGCTGGCTCTGGTCCATGGCGCGAACGGCTGGCCCCCTTGGCCGATCTGTTCGAAATCTGGCCGCCTGATTTTTATCACGACTTGCTGCGCGGACAGGGTGCGGCCCATATCGACATTTGGGAAAGCGTGTATCAGCAAGCGCTGGTCGGCCCTGATCCGGTCTTGGAATGGATCAAGGGCACGGCGCTGCGCCCCTATCTGGCGGCACTTTCCGATGCGCCTGATCTGCAGGCCGGATTCTTGAAGGAAGTGGGCCTTCGCCTGCGAGACGCCTATCCCATGGGCCAAGATGGCGTCACGCTTCTGCCCTTCCGCCGCCTGTTCATCGTGGCGGCGCGGAAATAATCTAACCGTCATGCCCGTGCTTGACACGGGCATCCACATGGACCCCCGGATCAAGTCCGGGGGTGACGCGCGTTGCTACGGCGAGCCTTTGATCAAACTCTTTAACCGATACAGCGCCTCAAGCGCTTCCTTGGGCGTCAATGCATCGGGATCGATCAAGGTCAGGGCTTCGGTCAAGGGCGAGGGCCTGGCGTCGGCGCCGCTTTTGGGCCTTGCCGCGGCGAACAGGGGCAGGTCGTCGGCCAGCCTCGCCAGGGCTGAACTTTGCTCGCCCTTCTCCAGCAAGGCCAGCACATCTTCCGCTCTGGCGATGACGCTAGAGGGCAATCCCGCCAGCTTGGCGACGTGGATGCCGTAAGAGCGGTCGGCGGTGCCGGGCGCGATTTCGTGCAGGAAGACCACCTCGCCCTTCCATTCCTTGACCCGCATCGTGTGGCAGGCCAGATGTGAAAGCCGCGCCGCCAGCGCCGTCAATTCGTGATAATGGGTGGCGAACAGGGCGCGGCAGCGGTTGGTTTCGTGCAGATGTTCGACCGCCGCCCAGGCGATGGACAACCCGTCGAAGGTGGCGGTGCCACGCCCGATCTCGTCTAGGATCACCAAGGCGCGCTCGCCCGCCTGGTTGAGAATGGCCGCCGTCTCGACCATCTCGACCATGAAGGTCGAACGCCCGCGCGCCAGATCGTCGGCGGCCCCAACCCGCGAGAAGAGGCGATCAACGATGCCGATGCGGGCCGACTGGGCGGGCACGAAAGACCCCATCTGGGCCAGCAGAACGATCAACGCGTTCTGGCGCAGATAGGTGCTTTTGCCCGCCATGTTGGGGCCGGTCAGCAGCCACAGGCGCTGGTTCTCGGACAGGTCGCAATCATTGGCGACAAAGGGTCCGCCTTGGCTGTTCTTGAGCGCCGCTTCCACCACCGGATGGCGTCCGGCCTCGATCTTGAAATCAAGGCTGCGGTCCAGTTCGGGGCGGCACCAGTCCTCCAGCCGCGCCAACTCGGCCAAACCGGCCAGCGCATCCAGCTCGGACAAGGCCTGCGCCGCAGCGAACAGGCTTTCCTTGGCCGCCAAGGTCTGGCTGACCAGGGCGTCGAACAATTCCCGCTCAAGCGCTACCGCTTTGCCTTGCGCGCCGCGCAGCTTTTCTTCCAGCGTGATCAGTTCGGGCGTGGTGTAGCGCACGGCGCCCGCCATGGTCTGGCGGTGAATGAAGGCGTTGCCCATGCGCGCCGCCTGCTTGGCTGGCACTTCCAGATACAACCCGATCACATTGTTCTGACGCAGTTTCAAGACGGGAATACCGGTCTCATCGGCATAGCGTGCCTGAAGGGCGGCCATCACGCGATGGCTTTCGCTGGCGATCTCGCGCAATTCGTCCAGGCCCGCGTGATAGCCAGCCGCGATGAAGCCGCCGTCGCTGGCCGATGGCGGCAGATCGGGACCCAGCGCATTCGACAATTGGCTGGCCAGATCGTCATGCGTCTCCATGCGTCCAATCAGACGCGCCAAGCCAGGGGGCGGCGCCAAGTCGGGGGCGGCCAATCTGCGGCGCAGGCTGGGAATGCGGGCCAGCGTTTCTCGGATGCAGGCCAGATCGCGCGGCCCGCCACGCGCCAGCCCCAGGCGGGCCAGGGCGCGCTCCATATCGGCGGTTTGGCGCAATTCTGTCCTGATGTCGCCGCGCAGCCGGTCGGCGTCCCTGAAGAAACCCACCAGATCATGGCGCGCCGCGATGGCCAAAGGATCGGTCAGGGGCGCTGACAGCCATTGCGCCAAGCGCCTGGCCCCTGGCCCGGTCTGGGTGCGGTCGATGCAGGCAAGCAGACTGCCGCGACGCTCGCCCGACAAGGTTTCAGTCAGTTCCAGATTGCGCCTGGTGGCGGCGTCGATGGCCATCACAGCGCCTTCGCTGATGCGCACCGGCGGGGCCAGCAGGGCCAGCTTGCCCTTTTGAGTCAGTTCGACATAATCGATCAAGGCCCCCAGGGCCGCCGTTTCCGCCTTCGAGAAGGCGCCATATGCGTCCAGCGTTGCCACGCCATAGAGCTTTTCAAGACGCAATCTGGCATTGGCGGCGTCGAAGCGGCTGGCGGGCAAGGGGTTCAGGCGCGGCTTCCAGTCGGCCAAGCTCTGGGCCAGCGCCGGATGCGTGGGCAAGCGGTCGGGCAGCAGGATTTCGCCTGCATTCAGGCAAGACAGCATGGCCGACAGATCGACAAGCGCCAACTCTTGCGACGAAACCTCGCCAGTCGACAGGTCAAGCCAAGCCATGGCCAAGCCGCCCGCCACCTCGCCGATCGCCGCGAGGTAATTGTTGGCCCTGGAATCGAGCAGCGTTTCCTCGGTCAGCGTGCCCGGCGTGATCAGTCGGACGACATCGCGTTTGACCACCGACTTTGACCCGCGCTTCTTGGCCTCGGCCGGGTCTTCCAACTGCTCGCACACCGCCACCTTGAAGCCCTGGCGGATCAGCTTGGCCAGATAGGCCTCGTGACTGTGGACGGGCACGCCGCACATGGGGATGTCTTGATCTTGGTGCTTGCCGCGCTTGGTCAGGGCGATGTCGAGCGCCGCCGCCGCCAGGGCGGCGTCATCGAAGAACAGTTCGTAGAAGTCGCCCATGCGGTAGAAAAGCAGGCAATCGGGATACTGGGCCTTGATGCCCAGATACTGCGCCATCATCGGCGAAGCTGCGGCTTCTTCCGTCACTTCCTGTTGCGGCGATTATAGTCCAGCTCATCGGGGGTGAGCTGAAGGCCCAGCCAGATCACGGTGTTGTAGGGCGTGTCGCCGGGGCGGATGGGGATGTCGATCGACACTTCCTCGTCTACCTGGCGCAGCCTAGGCGTGCTGGCGGGGAATTTGAACTTGGTCGAGAAGACTTGCTTTTGGCGGTCTTGGACGGCGACGAAATACTGGATTTCGCCCAGGCCCTGCGCATTGGCGGCCCCCCGGTCGACGTCGAACATGACCTTCAGCGCCGTTTCGACATGGCTGTCCTCGTCGCGATAGCCGCAGTTCCCTTGATAATTCACAATATCGACCGTGTATAGAACGTCGGTGATGTCGCGGCCCGGGCCGGGCTTGAACTTGGTCAGATGGGCGGCGTCGGCGAGGATGTTGATGGTCGGGCATTTGCCCGGTTCCTTGCCCATGACCCGGTTCTTCATCTCGGCGCAGCCGGAAAGAAGGACGCCTGCGGCCAACAAGGGAAGAAGGCTCTTCAAAGGAAGGTGTTTGGGCATCTTGGTTCGCTTTGCCGTCTGTGCTAGGAGTAGCCGCCGGGGGCCACTCTAGTTGAGGCCGCCCTTGGGCACAAGGCCCGGCGCATCTTTATCCACAAGCTCTAGCGTGTACCAACCCCATGGCTGTCTATACCGAGGTATCCGACGAAGACTTGGCTGCTTTCGCGGCCTTGTACGATATCGGCCAGGTGCAGAGCTTCAAGGGCATCGCCGAGGGGGTGGAGAACTCGAACTTCCTGCTGGAAACCGAGAAAGACCGCTACATCCTGACCCTGTACGAAAAGCGCACCAAGCCGGAAGACCTGCCCTTCTTTCTGGGTTTGATGGAGCATTTGGCGGCCAAGGGCATCGCCTGCCCGACGCCCATTCACGCCCGCGACGGCCAAGCGCTCAAGAATCTATGCGGCAAACCCGCCGCCATGGTCAGCTTTCTGAAGGGCATTTCGGCGCGCAGCATCAAGCCTTGGCACTGCCAAGCCCTGGGCCATGCCTTGGCCAGCTTTCATCTGGCCGGGTCGGATTTCAAGGGCCAAAGGCCCAATGCCTTGTCGGTGTCGGGCTGGCGGCCCTTGTTCGAAGCGTCGCGCCACGGCGCCGACGAGCTGGCCCCCGGTCTCGAGGCGCTGATCGCTGGCGAATTGGACCGGTTGGAAAGGGAATGGCCGCAGAACTTGCCCAGGGGCGTCATCCATGCCGATCTGTTTCCCGACAATGTGTTCTTTCTGGGCGACGCCCTGTCTGGCCTGATCGACTTCTATTTCGCCTGCACCGACTTTCTGGCCTACGACATCGCCGTCTGCGTGAATGCTTGGTGCTTCGAGAAGGATCTAAGTTTCAACGCCACCAAGGCGCGCCTGTTGCTGGGGGCCTATGAAAAGGTGCGCCGCCTGGATGATGCCGAAGTGGCGATGCTGCCGCTGCTGTGCCGGGGTGCGGCCATGCGCTTCTTGCTGACCCGCTTGTATGACTGGCTGCATACGCCGCCCGGCGCTTTCGTCACCCGCAAGGACCCGCGCGAATATTTGAAGAAGCTGCGCTTTCATCAAGAGGTCAAGCGCGCCGAAGCCTACGGTCTCAATGCCCGATAAGATCAGGATTTGGACCGACGGCGCTTGCTCCGGCAATCCCGGCCCCGGCGGCTGGGGGGCGGTGCTGATCTGGCGCGGCCATGAAAAGGATTTGTCGGGGGGCGAAAGCGCTACCACCAACAACCGCATGGAAATGATGGCGGCCATCGCGGCGCTGGAAAGCCTGAAACGTCCCTCGAAGGTCGAGATCGCCACCGACAGCCAGTATCTGCACAAGGGCATCACCGAATGGCTGCCCGGCTGGAAGGCCAGAAGCTGGCGCACCGCCGACAAGAAGCCGGTGAAGAACGCCGATTTGTGGCAAAGGCTGGATCAGGCGGTCAAAGGGCACGAGATTCACTGGCGCTGGGTCAAGGGCCATGCTGGCGACGCCATGAACGAGCGGGCCGACAAGCTGGCCCGGGAAGCGATCAAGGGGCTTGCCCAGCAGACTGAGCAAGCCCCTTGAGGCTTCACATCTAGTCGCAGATTGTCGCGTCGGCGATGGCGCAGGCCGTGCCGTAGGCTGCCCAGGCCGCCGCGATTGCCACCGCGTTCGCGGGAACCGGAAGCAGGACGGCAGCCGCAATTGCTGCATCTCGAATCTGCGCGGCAGCCTGATAGGCCGCAGACCGGCGCGATTTGCAGTCCGGAGAGGCACAAGAACATCCCCTTGTAAGCGGAACTTTCGGTTCGGCCTCGAGCTTATTAAAATAGTCATCCACGGCCCTAGCCAGAACATCAGGGCTTGGCGCCTCCCCCGGCCATTGAGCGGCAAAAACACGCATGAGAAGTGATCTGGTCTGAAGGTCCATATTCTCCCCCTATGGATGTAGTCAATGTAAGCAATACTGCTATTAATATCTTTTGAGGTCAAGCAAGAACCCATGCGTATCCTGGCTGAAAGCGAGGGTGCTAAGGCATAGGAGAGGCGAGTGCCTTGAAAATCAATGACTAGATGCGCTTTTCAAGGCTGTTATGACCGCACTCTCGCTCAAAAGTTCGGGCAGGGCGATGCCCTCGGGGGCGTTGGGGCCGTAAACCACATTGAAGGGGATGCCGTAACGGCCGAACTTGGCCAGATAAGCGCCGATGGCGTCGTTGGGTTTCGTCCAATCGGCCTTCATCGCCACAAGGCCCGGTTGCATCAGCAGGGCGTGAATGGGTTCGCGGTTCAAGACAAGGCGTTTGTTGACCTGACAGGTGACGCACCAGTCGGCGGTGACGTCAACGAACACCAGCTTGCCGCTTTTGACCAGGGCGGGAATCGCCGCCTCGTCGAACGGTTGCCAAAAGGCCTCACTGACCTTTGCCGTTTGCGAAGCGTCGGGCATCAAACGGGGTGCCGGAACCGCCAGCAGAGCGGCCAACAGGGCCGCCAGCCCCAGGGCCGGAAGATCAAGCCGATGGCGCAGATACAAAAACAAGACCGTCAGCGTCAACAGCACGGCGACCGCCAGGGCGCTGATATACCCGGCCTGTGAATCGATGACGCTAAGCAGCCAAAGGGCGGTCGCCAACAGGGCCAGGGACAGGACCTGTTTTAGGCGAAGCATCCAGCGGCCAGGGCGCGGCAGGCTGGCCGCCAATTGCGGCCATGCCGCCACGGCCAGATAAGGGCCGGCCATGCCCAGTCCCAGACACAAAAAGATGGTCAGAATTTCCAAAGGTCCAGCGGCCAGCGCGAATCCAACCGCCGTGCCCAGGAAGGGGGCGGAGCAGGGGGTGGCCAGCAAGGTGGCGAACATGCCCGCCGCGAAATGCTGGGCCAGACCATGCGGATGTCCCAGGGCGCGCCCGCTGCCGCCCAGCCAGTGGGGAATGCCGATTTCGAAAATTCCCGCCATGTTGGCCGCGAACAGCACAACCAAGGCGGCCAGGAACGACAGGAACACGGGTTCTTGGAATTGCAATCCCCAGCCGACGGCATTGCCGGTCAGTTTCAGCCCCACGGCGGCCAGCCCCAGGATCAGGAACGAGGCCAGAATGCCCATGGCCGAGGCGATGAAGCTGATGCGAACTTGCCCTCGTTCGGCCCCGCCATGGCCGATCAGGCTCATGATCTTCAAGGAAAGAACCGGCAGCACGCAAGGCATCAGGTTCAAAATCAGGCCGCCCAACAGGGCCAAGCCGATCATGCCCAGCAGCGACGCCATCCGGGGCTTGGGCGGTTGCGCCTCGGCTGGCGTCAGGCTGGCTTCCAGGCCCCGCTTGCCGTCGGCCAGGGTGAAAACCAGCGGCGCGCCCGCCAAGCCCTGCTTGGGCGCTTCAACCACGTTGATCTCGAAACGCGCCGCTTGGCCGCGCCGTTCCAGCGTGACCTTCGGGGCGGAAAAGAAAAAGCCGGGCGGACCTTCGACGAATAGATCGGGCTTTTCGAAGGGGGGATTCGCCAAAGCGTCCAGAACCAGCCGCTTCTCGCCCTCCCGCCAGACCCCCACCAGCTTCAGCCCATGTTTGGCGCCGTCGCCCGGCACGGCGGCGGCGAATTGATTGATGCGCTGGGCTTCAAGGGCCGCCCCGGCCGGACCCTTGGGCAGGTCGAGCGCTAGTTGGGCCATGACGGGAATGCAAATATCCTTGCAAGCCAGAACGTCGAGCGACAATTTCAACCCAAGCGGCTGGCCTGGCTCGGACAAATGGGCCTTTAGCGGCAAGACGAGTTCGTGCTTATAACCGATGGTCTCGATGCCCAGGATGGTGAAGCGTTCGGGCAAGGGCCATGAAACATCCATCGCCGCCAGATTGGCCGATCCCGTCCAGTCCATTTTAGGGGGATATCCGGCATCGCCCGGCGAGCGCCAATAGATTTTCCAGTCGCTTTTCAAGGAAAATTCAAGGCCCAGCAAGATAGCGCCGTCATCCCCCACGCCCTCTTGGGCCGAAATGAGGCGCATGGCCCCCACCTCGCTTTGGACCCAGGGCGAAGCCCCGGCCCAGGCCTTGGAAAAGGGAGCCAAAACAAGCAGCAGCAGCAAGAAGATGCGAAGGCGATTTGACATGGGGCGAGGCTAGGCCTATCTCATAATTATGTCGAGTGAAGAACCCAAGGGCGGCTTTCTGGCCGGTCAGCTATTGATCGCCATGCCGCAGATGAACGACCCGCGATTTTCCCGGGCGGTCATATACGTATGCGCGCATGGGCCGGAAGGCGCCATGGGCTTGGTGGTCAACCGCGTGCTGGACAGTTTCAACTTTGGCGACCTGCTGGAACAACTGGGCATCGTGGCCGATCCGTTGGCGTCGCATATTCGCGTTCATTTCGGCGGCCCCGTCGAAACGGGGCGCGGCTTCGTGCTGCATTCGGCCGAGTATCGCCACGAATCGACCCTGGTGGTCGATGGCCAGATCGGCCTGACCGCCACCATCGACGTGCTGAAGGACATCGTGGGCGGACATGGACCCAAGAAAAACATCCTGGCCCTGGGCTATGCGGGCTGGGGGGCCGGACAACTCGAACATGAAATCTCCGAGAATGTCTGGCTGACCGCTCCGGCCAGCGAGGATCTATTGTTCGGCGACGAAACCGGCACGACCTGGGAACGCGCCATGAAAAAAATCCACACCCATGTCGATCCGGCGCTGCTGGCTGGACAAGCCGGGCATGCGTAATTTGCTGTCCCTCAAGCGCCGGGCGCGACACTCCGCGTCGCTTGGCTCACGCGCGAAAATTCGCGCGGGCGCTTAACGCGCCAGTCGCTGCGCTCCATAGTTAGTTGTCCCTCAAGCGCCGGGCGCGACACTCCGCGTCGCTTGGCTCACGCGCCAGCAGGCGCGCGGCCCTTTGGGCCTAGCTTCACGCCGCCAAGGGCGGCGCGGCGGGTTCCATCCCGCCGGAAGCCAAGACGCCGGAGGCGTCGCGCGGCGTTTGAGCGCCACAAAAGCTATTCACTCAAATATAACCGTCTGGCTGAGTTCTTCCGCCGTGTTGGCGATGGTGGCCAGACAGGAATTGGCGCGCCCTTCCGGGATGGCCACCGCAAAGCGGATGATATAGCGGGCTTTGCCCTGATGGCCGGGCACATGTTCGGCATTCATGGTCACGATATTGGCGTCGAAATCGCCGAACACTTCTGAAAGCCTTGCCACCAATCCGGGCCGGTCGCCGCCCGCCACCGTCACCCGGTGGGTAACGCGCCCCGCCGGTCCATGCGCCGGGTCCAGCGAGAAGGGCGTAACCGCCAGCTTGGCGTCTTGCAATTCCGGCAGCGCCGCCAGATGGGCTTGCAGCTCTTCTTGCGTCAGGCTTTCTGGAATATCGCAAACGGCGCTCATCTCGGCCCCGGTGCCCAGCACGGCGAAGCTGGCGTCGCCCAGATTGGCCCCCAGTTCGAACAAGCGGCCCGCGACGGCGGCCACCAGACCAGTGCGGTCGGGGGCGAAAAAGGAAATCAATACCAGGGCCATGCGGTTTCTCCTGTCAACCAGTCCAATAAAGCCGCCCGTCCCTGCGCGCAAATCCCGACGGAGCGGCCTCGCCCCGTGGTCCGCCAAGACCCTGATCGGGGCGTCCGAAATAATAGCCCTGACCATACTGCACGCCCAGGCTTTTCAGCAATTCCGCCGTGCCCGCATCCTCGATCATTTCGGCGATCATGCTGATCTTAAGATCCTTGCACAATTGCGCGATGGCCTTCAGGAAGGGAATGTCCTTGGGCTGCTTGAGCACATGCTGCACATAGCTTCCATCGATCTTCACGAAATCGACTGTCAGCGCGCGCAGATAGTGGAAGGCGGCGGAACCTGCTCCGAAATCGTCCAGGCATACCGGATGGCCGCGCTTTCGCAGCTCTTGCAAGCGGGCGTTGACGGCGGCAAGGTCTCGCACTTCCGAGGATTCCGTCATTTCGAACAGAAGGCGGCCCCGATAAGGCGGCGCCGCATCCAGCGCGCCATACAGGCTTTTCATGAATTGGCCGTCGGACAGCGAATGGCCCGACAGATTGACCGCCAAACTGACGGCCGCGTCTCCCATGAAATTGCGGTGCAACAGATCGATCACACGCTCATAGATCGCCTTGTCCAGAAGGCCGATCAGGCCGGTGTCCTCGGCGAAGGTAACCAAGCGGAAGGGCGATTCCTCACCCGCCTCAGTGCTTCTCAGGCGGGCCAGGCTTTCGAAATGATGAATGACATGGCTGCCCAGGGAAACCACGGGCTGATAGGCCAAGTCGAAGCGGCCCTCGCCGATCAGGGACTTCAACAGCCCCATTTCGCTGACCGTGGCCGACAACTGGCCATGCACGCCCCGGCTTAGGGCTTCGACGGTGAAGGCCGATCCTTCCTGGCGCGAGAATTGATTGATGGTGTAGACCAGCGCTTGGGCCGCTTCCTCGTCGCTGATGCCCGAGGCGTCCAGATCCAAGGTGGCCAGATTGACGCCCATCGTCTGACCTTCTGGCAAACTGCGTCCGGCCAGCTCGGCGATTTTGCGCTTCAGTTTGTTCTGGTCCAGCGAGCTGTCGTGGACAAGGCCGAATTTGGTGTCGGACAGCAAGCCCGCCGATTCGCCGCCCACCGAATGGGCGCGCAGAAGCTGGGCCAGATCGTGCTTGAAGGCCTGGGCGGCTTCTGGGCCTTCTTGCTGCGCCAGCGCCTTGACCTCGGGCAAATCCAGCAAGGTCAGGCCGTAAGTCAGGCCCGCTTGCCCGGCCTCGGCCAGCCTGGATTGGGCGATGCGCGCAAAATCGTCGCGATCGGGAAGGGCGGTTCGCTGGCTTGCCGGGGACACTGGGGGTTGAAGCGCAGGCGGGCGGTTCGCCAAGGCCAAAAAGAGATGGCCGTCGAAGTCTTCGGGAATCCGATAGCCCGAAAGCCAAATCGAATGGCGGCCGCCATCAGGCAAAACGATGTCGAAGGCGATGGCCGACAGCCGCCTGCCCTGGCGCATGCGCTCCAGCGCTTGCTCCAGCCTGGGTTTGTCGGCTTCTTGAAAAAGGGAGGAGAGGGAGCTGCCCTCAAGCGCCTTGGCGCCGCGTCCCGCCAGCGCTCTGGCTTGCCCGACGGCGAAGACGACCTGGCCGTCTTGCGTCGCTTCCAAGAGCAGATCGGCCCCCGCCAAGGCCAGGGCCAGAAAGCGATCCCTGGTCTGGCGAAGATGGTCCGCCAGCGGTTCGCTATTGTCTGACGTGCTGGTCAGGCCAACACTCCGTCGTAAAGGTCGGTATAGAATTTTGCCGCCGTCGAGGCGGCGTTCGCCATGGCGGGCCATTGCGCCTCGGCGATCGGAGCCTTGCGCAAGACATCCAGCAAACCGTCGTCGGAGGGCTGGGTGCGGTAAAAGAAACTGGCCTGGCTGGGCTTCAGGTTGAGCGTTTGAAACAGCTTGGCGCTGTAGTTCTGGCCGAAATTGGACAAAAGCGCGTTCAGCATGGCGATGATGGCCATGCGCCCGGCGGGCAGGCGCAGCGCGATGTAGTAGTTGTAGGCGACGAAGGCCTGGACCGGGGCGATGGGGAACTGGTCGCGCGGATCGGGGCCTTTGTAATCGGTGGCTTCAAGATCGGACAGCACCCAGCGCCAATTGTCGCGCACGCGCTCGGCGTGGCGCAAAAGATAATCGCGCACGTCCTCCATGCCGATCGGGCACTGGGCCGCGGCCAGCGCCGAGACGTTGGGCGCCTCATGGCTGATGTGAAAAAGGGTCAGCAGAACCCGGTGGTAATCGGGCAGCGTGACCTGCCCGGCCAGAACCCGGCGGCACAGACGGTTGTCCGGAAACGCCAAGGTGGCGTCGGTAATCGCCTTCAAGACATCGTCAATCCCGGCCATTCAATTCGCCCCTCTCATCTCAAGCGCCAAGCACATAAACGCCCGGCGCATCCGAAATCGGCGGATAGCCGACCTTGCCGTTCCCCATCGGCGGCGGGGGCATGGTGCCTGAAGAATGGGCACTTATCCAGCCCTCCCATGCGGGCCACCAGGACCCTTCGAAGCGGGGGGCCTGGGCCGCCCAGCTATCCGGGTCGATGAACTTGTCCTGATCCTTGCGGGTCGCCATCTGGAAGCTGCGCCTGGAATGGCCCGGCTCGCTGACGATGCCCGCATTATGGCCGCCCGAGGTCAGCAGGAAGGTGACGTCGGTATCGGAAAGGATGCCGATCTTGTAGACGGATTTCCAGGGCGCCACATGGTCCTTGGTGGTGCCGACGGCGAAGATGGGACAGCGGATGTCGGTCAGGGCCACCGGCTTGCCATCCACCATCAACCGGCCCTTGGACAATTCATTGTCCAGGAACAGGCGGCGCAGATATTCCGAATGCATGCGAAACGGCATGCGGGTGGCGTCAGCGTTCCAGGCCATCAGGTCGTTCATGGCGTCGGGCTGGCCCAGCAGATAATGGCTGACCACGCGCGACCAGATCAGATCGTTCGAGCGCAGCATCTGAAAGGCGCCCGCCATCTGCTTGGTGTCCAGAACACCCTTGTCCCACATTTGGTCTTCCAGATAGGTGACCTGCGATTCGTCGATGAACAGCATGATCTCGCCCGCATCCTCGAAATCTGTCTGCGCTGCGAACAAGGTCATGCTGGCCAGCCGGTCGTCGCCGTCGCGGGCCATGGCCGCAGCCGCGATGGCCAAAAGCGTGCCGCCCAGGCAGTAGCCGGCGGCATGAAACCTTTTCTTGGGGACGATGGCGGATATGGCGTCCATCGCCGCCATGACGCCCAGTTGGCGGTAACTGTCCATGCTGAGATGGCGGTCTTCGGGGCCCGGATTCTTCCAGGAAATCATGAAGACCGTATGGCCCTGATCGACCAGATATTTGACCAGCGAATTATGAGGCGACAGGTCGAGGATATAGTATTTCATGATCCAGGCGGGCACGATCAGGATCGGCTCGGCCTTGACCTTGGAGGTGGTGGGAGCGTACTGGATCAACTCGATCAGCTCGTTCTTCAGCACGACCTTGCCCGGCGTGACCGCGACCGCCGCGCCCGGCGCGAATTCATGGGCGCTGTCGGGCCTCGACCCGCTTTGCGCGCGCTCCAGATCGTCCAGGAAATAACGATGGCCGCGCACCAGATTCTGCCCGCCTTCCTTGATGGTGGCCGCGATCACGTCGGGATTGGTCAGCAGGAAATTGGAGGGCGCCATCATGTCGAGAATCTGGCGGGCGGCGAAGGAAACCACGTCCTCGTGATGCTTGGACAGGCCGCTGACCCCGGTGGTGGCATAGTGCCACCATTGCTCGGCCAGCAGGAAATTCTGCACGAAGAGATTGAAGGGCCATTGTTTCCATTGCTCGCTGGCAAAGCGCCGGTCGTTGGCCAGCGGCGCGATGAAAGCACCTGGGTCCTTGCCCTCGGCCAACTGGCGGGCGGCATGGGTCAGAAAGGTCATGGTCTTGGCCGCCGCGTTCTCGCCCAGCTCGCTCATCTTGCCTGCCGAACTGGCGAAATGGATCAGCCAGTCCAGATAGGCCAAGGTCAGGGAGGCTGGCGACAGGCCCAGCGTGAAGCGGCTTTGCAGCGCCCGGATCATGCGGTCGATGGCCTGGGTGTTACGTCCCCAGCGGGCGGGATCGGTAGGCGGCAACGGCGGCGGAACGATGGCGGCTGGCGGTGCGGACGGGGGCTTGGGGGGCGTGGGGGCGGGGCTGCGGGCCGGTTTGGCGCCCGGCTTCAAGGCTGGTTTGCGGGCCATGGGGGCGAACCTTCTTGTTCTTCAAGGAATTGCTTGATCAGTATAGCCGATTTCTCCCCGAGAAGGTTGCAAAACTTGCGAAAAGCGGCGTATAGATCACCCTTTGCAGTCGCTTGGACATGAGGATCAAGACAATGGGCGGGAAATGGACCCCGGACAGTTGGCGGGGCAAGCCGATCGTGCAGGTGCCGGACTATCCGGACATCCTGGCGCTGGAGCGCGTCGAAACCACGCTCAAGAACTATCCCCCGCTGGTCTTCGCGGGCGAGGCCAGGCGCCTGAAGGCCGCCTTGGCCAAGGTGGCGGCGGGCAAGGCGTTCTTGATGCAAGGCGGCGATTGCGCCGAAAGTTTCGCCGAATTCCATCCCAACAACATCCGCGACACGTTCCGCGTTCTATTGCAGATGGCGGTGGTCCTGACCTTCGGCGGCGCCTTTCCGGTGGTCAAGGTCAGCCGCATGGCGGGCCAGTTCGCCAAGCCGCGCTCGTCGAACACCGAAACGGTGGATGGGGTGACGCTGCCTAGCTATCGCGGCGACATGATCAACGGCCCCGACTTCACGCCCGAATCCCGCACGCCCGATCCCGAACGCATGCTCCGCGTCTTCAACCAATCGGCGGCGACCATGAATCTGCTGCGCGCCTTCTCGCAGGGCGGCTATGCCGATCTGCACAAGGTGCATCAGTGGACGCTGGGTTTCGTGGCGGGCAGCCCGCAGGGCGAGCGATACCGCGATCTGGCCAACCGCTTGGATGAAACGCTGGCTTTCATGGAGGCTTGCGGCATCACCTCGGAAACCACGCCGCAAATCCGCGAGACCGATTTCTTCACCTCGCACGAGGCGTTGCTGCTCAATTACGAACAGGCGCTGACCCGTGTCGATTCCACCACCGGCGACTGGTACGACTGTTCGGCCCACATGCTGTGGATCGGCGAGCGCACCCGCCAGCCCGACGGGGCGCATATCGAATTCCTGCGGGGCGTCGGCAATCCGCTGGGCGTCAAGGTGGGTCCCAAGGCTTCCAGCGACGAATTGCTGCGCCTGATCGATTTGATGAATCCGGCCAACGAGCCGGGCCGCCTGACCTTGATCACCCGCATGGGGGCCGAGCAGATCGCGCAAAGCCTGCCGCCTTTGATCCGCGCCGTCGAGCGCGAGGGCAGAAGCGTGGTTTGGTGCTGCGATCCCATGCACGCCAACACCATTTCGACGGCTTCGGGCTACAAGACCCGCGTCTTCGACCGCATCTTGGACGAGGTGAAACGCTTCTTCCAAATCCACAAGGCGGAAGGAACGCATGCGGGCGGCGTGCATTTCGAGCTGACCGGCCAGGAAGTGACCGAATGCGTGGGCGGCGCCCAGGCCATCACCGAAGCCAGACTGTCCGACCGCTACGAAACGATGTGCGATCCCAGGCTCAATGCCAGCCAGTCGCTGGAACTGGCGTTCCAACTGGCCGAACTGCTGAAGTCCGAGCGCCGGGCCGAGGCCGACCGGCTGGCGGCGGCGGGCTAGCGGCGATGCATCCCAAGGACGCAGAGGTTGCCCGTTTCACCGACAGCTATTTCGTGCGCACGAAGGGCGTGGTCGAGAAGTTCGGCGACTGCGCCGTCACCTACGCTATCTTTCTGCGCCGTCCCTGCGTGGCGGCCCCCCGTCTGGCCGTCGACTGGCTGCAAGAAATAGCCAAGGCGCGCGGCACGCGCTTTCAGATCGACCTCAACTTCGCCGAGGGTGACTGGGTGGGTGCCGGCGAGCCATTGTTGTATCTGTCCGGTTCGTTCAAGCATCTGGCCGATCTGGAAACGCTTTACCTGCAAAAGCTGGGCGCTTGCTGCGTGGCTGCCTACAACGCCTACACCATGTGCATCGATCTTCCGCATGTTTCCTTCATGGCGATGGACGCCAGACATTGCGCAGGCACCGAAATGGCCGAGATGATGGCCTATGCCGCCTCGGTGGGATCGCAAGCCGCCCAGCGCCAAAGCGGCGCCTCGGGCTTCATCGGCAACGCCAACGATTCGACGGCGCATTATTTCGGGCGCGACAAAGGCCTGGGCACCATGCCGCACGCCTTGATCGGCTATGCGGGCAGCACGCTTAGGGCCGCCGAAATGTTCGTGGAAACCTATCCCGACCAGGACCTAACCGTGCTGGTCGATTATTTCGGACGCGAAGTGACGGACGGGCTGGAGGTCTGCAAGCGTTTTCCCGAACTGGCGGCCAAGGGGCGCATCGGCATGCGCCTCGACACCCATGGCGGGCGCTTCCTGGAAGGTCTCGATCCCCAGAAATCCTATGCCGTTCTCGAGCGGTTCGAGCCGAAATCGATCCGCGGCTATCGCACCGAAACCGAGCTGCGCTATCTGGTCGGCACCGGCGTGTCGGCTGCCGCCATTTGGCATATGCGCGAACAGCTAGACGCGCATGGCTTCGACAAGGTGAAGATCGTCGCCTCGTCGGGCTTCGGCCCGGCCAAATGCAAGGTGATGGCCTATTCAAGGGCGCCCATTGACGTCATCGGCACGGGGTCGTATCTGCCCGAGGTTTGGACCGAGACCTACGCCACCTCGGACGTCATCTCATATGACGGCGCGCCTCGCGTGAAGGTGGGACGCGAATTCCTTTTGAAGAAGCAGGAAGGCCAGCCGTGATCCGCTTGTGTCTGGCGCAGCTTGACCCCACGCTGGGCGACCTGCCCGGCAACCAAGGCAAAATCGTGGCGGCGCGTGATCAGGCCAAGGCGATGGGGGCCGATCTTCTGGTCACCAGCGAATTGGCGCTGATCGGCTATCCGCCCGAGGATCTGGTCAAGAAGCCCGCCTTCCTGAAAGCTGCGCAGGCGCATCTGGAGAGTCTGGCGCAAGCGACGGCGGATGGCGGTCCCGCCATGCTGGTCGGAGCACCCTGGGCCGAAGACGGCAAGCTCTACAATGCCGCCCTGCTGCTGGAAGATGGCAAAATCGCGCAGGCGGTGCGCAAGGTTCATCTGCCCAATTACGGCGTCTTCGATGAAATGCGCGTGTTCGACGCCGCTTCTTTGCAAGAGCCGATCCCCTTCAAGGGACTGAAGCTGGGCGTGCTGATCTGCGAGGACATGTGGTATGCCGATGTGGCGGCGCATCTGAAAGCCCAAGGTGCGGATATATTGATCGTGCCCAACGGCTCGCCTTTCGAATTGGACAAGCCAGGCCTGCGCGTGGCGCACGCCAAGGCGCGGGTTGGCGAAACCGGTCTGGCCTTGGTTTACGTCAACCAGATGGGCGGCCAGGACGAGCTGGTCTTCGATGGCGCCTCCTTCGCGCTGGGGCGCGACGCAACGCTGAAACTGCAAGCCCCCTTCTGGCAGGAAGCCGTTCTTCCTTGCGATATCCAAGCGGGCGGCGATGTGGCGGTGGGCAAGATCGTTTCCCCTCCCGACGACATGTGCGCCATTTACCAAGCCATGATGGTGGGGCTGCGCGACTATGTGCAAAAGAACCGCTTTCCCGGCGTCATTCTGGGCCTGTCCGGCGGCATCGACAGTGCTTTGACCGCCGCCGTCGCCGCCGACGCGCTGGGGCCGGATAAGGTGCATACGGTGATGATGCCCTCGCCCTACACCTCGCAAGAAAGTTTGGAAGACGCCAAGGCCTGCGCCGATCTGCTGGGCATCGGCTACGACATGGTGGGGATCGAGCCGGCCATGCAGGCCTTCGGGCAAATGCTGGCCCCGGTCTTTGTTGGCAAATCCGCCGACATCACCGAAGAAAACATCCAAGCCCGCTCGCGTGGGCTGTTGCTGATGGCGATTTCCAACAAGCTGGGGCTGATGCTGCTGACCACCGGCAACAAATCGGAAATGAGCGTCGGCTACGCCACCTTGTATGGCGACATGTGCGGCGGCTATTCGGTCTTGAAGGACGTTTATAAAATGACGGTCTTCGCGCTTTGCCGCTGGCGCAACGCCAACCAGCCGGAAGGTGCGCTGGGTCCGGCTGGCCCCGTGATGCCCGAACGCATCATCACCAAACCTCCCTCGGCCGAGTTGAAGCCTAACCAGACCGACCAGGATTCGCTGCCGCCCTACGAGGTGCTGGACGGCATTTTGCAGGGCTTGGTGGAAAACGAGGCGACGGTGGAATCGCTGGCGCAAAAGGGCTATGACGAAGCCACGGTCAAGCGCGTGGCCCGCATGCTCGATCTGGCCGAGTACAAGCGCCGCCAGGCTCCGCCCGGCGTCAAGATCACCAGCCGGGCCTTCGGGCGCGACCGGCGCTATCCCATCACCAATGCGTTTAGGCCATGATTTTCATGCACGCCCACTGCCTTGCGCCTCGCCCTTCGAGATGGGCCTTCGGCCCTCCTCAGGGTGAGGCGGAAAGGAAATTCCTCATCCTGAGGAGCGAAGCGTCTCGAAGGATGAGAGGCATATGATTAAAGTTCGTTTTGCGCCCAGCCCCACCGGATATCTCCATGTCGGCAATGCCCGCGTGGCGCTGATCAACTGGCTGTTCGCCAAATCCAAGGGCGGGCAATTCATTCTGCGCTTCGACGATACGGACATTGAACGCTCGAAGCAGGAATATGTCGAGGCGATCCGTCGCGATCTGTCCTGGCTGGGCCTTGATTGGGACGTCGAGGAATTCCAGTCGAAGCGGCTGGAGCGCTATCAGGCGGCGGCTGAAAGGCTGAAGGCCGACGGTCGGCTGTATCTCTGTTATGAAACGTCGCAAGAGCTGGAATTCAAGCGCAAGCTGCAACTGTCCAGAAAACAGCCGCCGGTCTATGACCGCGCCGCGCTGAAACTTTCCGATGCCGAACGGGCGGGCTTTGAGACAGAAGGGCGCAAGCCGCATTGGCGTTTCAAACTGTCGGACGCCAAGGCCAGTTGGAACGATCAGGCCCGCCATCACAACATTGCCATTGATCTGGCCAGCGTCAGCGATCCGGTGCTGGTGCGCGAAGACGGCACGTTTCTGTACACGCTGCCTTCGGTGATCGACGATATCGACATGGGCATCACGCACGTCATCCGCGGCGAGGACCATATCACCAACGCAGGCGTCCAGATCGACCTGACCCATGCCTTGGGTGCGGTGCCGCCCGCCTATGCCCATCTGTCTTTGCTGATCGATGCTTCCGGCAAGGGATTTTCCAAGCGCGAAGGCAGTGCCAGCCTGCAGGAACTGCGCGAGACCGGATTCGAAAATCTTGCCTTGTGCGCCTATCTGGCCCGCCTGGGATCGGCGCATGCTCCCGAACCCGTTCTGTCCTTGCGCGAGTTGATTCAAGGTTTCGATCTGGCCGATTTCTCCCATTCGACGCCGCATGTCGATTTGGCCGAGCTTGAGCGTTTGAACGCCCGGCTTTTGCACCAAATGCCCTATGAAATGGCGCAAGAGCGGCTTGGCCTGGACGAGACTTTCTGGCTTGGCGTGCGCGGCAATCTGAAAAAATTGTCCGACGCGAAACAATGGTGGGACATTCTGCGCCAGCCGGTCGCCCCGGTGATCGAAGATGGGGAATTCACCGAGGTCGCAGCAGGCTTGCTGCCCGCCGAACCTTGGGACGAAGCCACCTGGCCCGCCTTCACGGCGCGGGTGAAGGAAAAGACCGGGCGCTCGGGCAAGGCCTTGTTCCATCCTTTGCGCCTGGCGTTGACGGGGCAGGAACAAGGGCCAGAGATGAAGACGCTGCTGCCGCTGATCGGGTTTGAGCGCGCCCAGGCCCGGCTTAAGGGAACGACCGCATGAGCGACTTGAAACTGCACAACACATTGACGAAATCCAAAGAGAGCTTTGTCGCGCTCGATCCGGCCCATGTGCGGATGTATGTCTGCGGCCCCACCGTCTATGACCGCGCCCATATCGGCAATGCGCGCCCCGTCATCGTGTTCGACGTGCTGGCGCGCCTGCTGCGCAGGCTTTATCCGCGCGTGACTTACGTGCGCAACATCACCGACGTCGACGACAAGATCAACGCCAAGGCCAAGGCGTCAGGCCGTCCCATCGCCGAGATCACGGCCGAAACCACGAAGCTGTTCCATGAAGACATGGCGCTGCTGGGCGCATTGCCGCCCGACATCGAACCGCGCGCCACCGCCCATATCGCCCAGATGATCGCCATGATCGGGCGCCTGATTGACGAAGGCCACGCCTATGAAGCCGAGGGCCATGTGCTGTTTCACGTCGCCAGCATGGAAGATTACGGCAAATTGTCGGGGCGCTCGCGCGATGAAATGATCGCGGGTGCCAGGGTGGAAGTGGCGCCCTACAAGAAGGACGCGGCGGATTTCGTGCTGTGGAAGCCCAGCACGGATGATCTGCCGGGTTGGGACTCGCCCTGGGGGCGAGGCCGCCCCGGCTGGCATATCGAATGTTCGGCCATGAGCCGCGAATATCTGGGCGAGACGTTCGACATCCATGGCGGCGGGCAGGATTTGATCTTTCCGCACCATGAAAACGAAATCGCGCAAAGCGAATGCTGCAACCACGCGCCCTTTGCCCGCTTCTGGCTGCATAACGGCTTCTTGAAGGTCGGCGGCGAGAAAATGAGCAAGTCGATCGGCAATATCTTGTCGGTGCATCAACTGCTGGACGAAGCGCCCGGCGAGGCGATCCGCTTTGCCGTTCTGTCGGCCCATTACCGCCAGCCGCTTGATTGGACCGACGAAGGGTTGAAAGCCGCCAAATCGGCCTTGGATCGTTTGTACCGCGCCCTTGAAGCCGCGCCGAACGCCAAGGCGGCGGCTACCGTGCCCGAGAATGTCTTGGCGGCGCTGATGGACGATCTGAACACGCCGCTTGCCATCAGCCATCTGCATGAATTGGCCAGCGCGCTCAACAAGGCAACCGATCAAAGCGAGAAAGACCGCTGGGCGGGTGATCTGTTGGCGGCGGGCGCTCTGATGGGACTGTTGCAGACCGATCCGACAGGTTGGTTGCAAGGGGCCGGGAAGGAAGGGGTCAGCGAGATCGAGGCTCTGATCGAGCAGCGCATCGCCGCCAAGAAGGCCAGGGACTTCGCTTTGGCGGATCGCATCCGCGACGAGTTGAAGGCGCAAGGCATCTTGCTCGAGGATGGCCCCGGCGGCACAAGCTGGCGTAAGTTATAAGCGGGCCACTTGTTGACCAATATCAACAATTCTGTCGATTAGTGACGAAAACGTGATATATTTGCGTCATGAACCATATGGCGCAAGTGACCGTGATGTCCCGCTTGGTTTTTACGCCCGAGATGGCCACGGGCATTCGTGCGATCGACAACGACAACCGCATGCTGTTCGACATTGCGAACGCATTGGCCGACGATGTGGCGGCAGGACACGCGCAAGACAAGCTAGGTTCCACGCTTGAAGCCCTGACCCGCTATGTCGAGGAACATTTCCGCCGCGAAGAAAAAATGATGGCCGACTGCGCTTACGCCGACCTGACGGCGCATATGCGCGGCCATCAAAATCTGTCGCGCTCGGTTTATGAAATCAACCAGCTCTTTCGCACGCATCCCGATCAGGTGCCCTGGGACCAGGTTGGCGCCTTCGTCACAAACTGGCTGAAGGACCATATCCTAAAGACCGACATGGCCTATGTGCCCTGCATCCGCAATTTCGACGGCACGAAGAAATGCGGGGGTCAGGCCGCCATCCAGCCCATTACCATGCATGTGGTTCCCAGCCGGGCAGACCTGCTGTTCCGCTGTTCAAATCTGCTGATGGAAGACGGCGAAGCGGCCAAGCGGCTGGAAGAAGCGGTGGCCGCCATCGAGGCCGCACAACCCCCACCCGGTTGACAACAATTGGTTGACGAATGGGCGTCTTGCCGCGCAATTTAGCGCGCATGAACAAGACGTCACGCCCCCTTGAGCCTGCCGAACGCCTTGACTGGTTGCGCCTGAGCCGCTCCGAGCGGGTGGGGCCGGTCACGTTTCACCGATTGATCGAACGTTTCGGCACGGCATCTGCCGCCCTGGCCGCCCTGCCGGATTTGGCCAAGCGCGGCGGCAAGCAAAGCGGCTTTAAGGTCTGCGCGAAGTCGGAGGCCGAAAAGGAACTGGCGGCGGCAAGCCGATTGGGCGCGCAAGTCGTCGCTTGGTGCGAGCCTGCCTATCCGGCTTGGCTGAAAGCCACGGAAGATGCGCCGCCGCTTATTTGCGTGCTGGGCAACCTGCATCTTTTGCAAAAGCCGATGGTGGGAATCGTCGGCGCCAGGAACGCCTCGATCAATGGGCGGCGTTTCGCCAAAAGGCTGGCCGAAAGTCTGGGGGCGGCGGGCATCGTGGTGGCTTCGGGCATGGCGCGCGGCATTGATGGTGCTGCCCATGAGGGCGCTTTGGCCAACGGCACCGTGGCGGTGCTGGCGGGCGGGGTGGACAATATTTATCCCCCCGAACATGCCGATCTCTATCGGCGCATCGTTGATGCTGGAGCCGTGATGAGCGAAATGCCGCCCGGAACCGTGCCCCAAGCCAGCCATTTTCCCAGACGCAACCGCATCGTATCGGGCTTGTCGCTGGGCTTGGTGGTGGTCGAGGCCGCCGCCAAGTCAGGATCCCTGATCACCGCCCGTCTGGCTGCCGAACAGGGCCGCGAGGTTTTTGCGGTGCCCGGCCATCCCGACGATCCCAGGGCGCATGGCCCCAACCGGCTGATCAAGGACGGGGCCTGTCTGGTCAGCGACCCCCAGGACGTACTGAGCGTGGTAACCGCCCTTTTGCGACGCCCGCTCTCGGAACCGGCGCAAAAAGACCTGTTTGACCCACCGACGGCCAGCCTGATGGCTGGCGAGCTGGACCGGGCGCGGGAAGAAATCCTTGCGATTCTAGGGCTTTCGCCGGTTTCAGTTGACGAAATCCTTCGCGAGTGCCATTTGTCGCCCCCCGTGGTGGCCACTGTTCTGCTGGAATTGGAACTGGCAGGCAGGCTGGAACGCCACCCCGGTAACCGCGTCGCCCGGCTGGCGGACGCATAATTATATAGACTCGGGGTCAAGCACCGTCTCATGCGCGTCGTCGTCGTCGAATCACCCGCCAAGGCCAAAACGATCAACAAATATCTGGGCAAGGACTATGTCGTGCTGGCCAGCTTCGGCCATGTGCGCGACCTGCCCGCCAAGGACGGCTCGGTCGAGCCGGACAATGATTTCCACATGCATTGGGAAACCGACGCGCGGGGGAAAAAGGCCTTAAGCGAGATATCGAAGGCCCTGAAGGGTGCCGAAAAACTGATCCTGGCCACCGACCCTGATCGCGAGGGCGAGGCCATTTCCTGGCATGTGCAAGACGAGTTGGGCAAGAAGCTGAAGGGCATCGCGGTCGAGCGCGTCGTCTTCAACGAAATCACCAAGACCGCCATCTTGAATGCGATGAAGCATCCGCGCGCCATCGATCAGGAACTGGTCGACGCCTATATGGCCAGACGCGCGCTGGATTATCTGGTGGGCTTTACCTTGTCGCCCGTGCTGTGGCGCAAGCTGCCCGGCTCGCGTTCGGCGGGGCGCGTGCAGTCGGTGGCGCTGCGTCTGGTTTGCGAGCGCGAGTCGGAAATCGAACGGTTCAAGCCCCGCGAATATTGGACGATCGAAGCCGACCTGACCACCAAGGGCGGCGCCCAGGTGACCGCAACGCTCAATCAATTGAACGGCAAGAAGCTGGACAAGTTCGATCTGTCCAACCAGGCCGACGCCATGGCCGCCAAGAAGGCGGTGGAAGCCGGTCCGCTCGATGTCTGGCGGGTCGAAAAGAAGCGGGTCAAGCGCCATCCCTTCGCGCCCTTCACCACGTCAACGCTTCAGCAGGAAGCCTCGCGCAAGCTGGGCTTCTCGGCCAAACAGACCATGCAACTGGCCCAGCGCTTGTATGAAGGTGTGGATATCGGCGGCGAAACGGTGGGTTTGATCACCTATATGCGAACCGACGGCGTGACCATGGCCGAAGAGGCCATCGGCGCTTGCCGCTCGCTGATCACGCGCAATTTCGGCGGCGATTATCTGCCCGCCGCGCCCCGCATCTACAAGACCAAGGCCAAGAACGCGCAAGAAGCGCATGAAGCCATTCGCCCCACCGACATTTTCAGAAAGCCCGAAGATGTGGGCCGCTATCTGGACCGCGAACAACTGCGCCTGTACGAACTGATCTGGAAGCGCACGCTGGCGTCGCAGATGGAAAGCGCCGAGATGGACCAAGTGTCGGCCGATTTCGCCGATGGCGGCAGAAAGACCGTGCTGCGCGCCACCGGCTCGACCATCGCCTTCGACGGCTTCTTGAAGCTGTACCGCGAAGACCGCGACGATCCCGAAGAGGACGAGGGTGAGGGCAAGCGGCTGCCGCCCTTGAACGAGGGCGAAGCGGTTTCGCTCAAGGAAACGCGGCCCATCCAGCATTTCACCGAACCCCTGCCCCGCTACACCGAAGCCAGCTTGGTCAAGAAGCTGGAAGAGCTGGGCATCGGCAGGCCCTCGACCTACGCCTCGATCCTGTCCGTGCTGCAGGAACGCAATTACGTGGTGCTGGACGGCAAGCGCTTCATCCCCGAAGACCGTGGCCGTCTGGTCACCGCCTTCCTGGAAAGTTTCTTCTCGCGCTATGTCGAATACAGCTTCACCGCCGATCTGGAAGAGAAGCTCGACGATGTGTCGGGCGGACGCATGGCTTGGCGCAAGGTGCTTGCCGATTTCTGGAACGCCTTCTCGGCTTCGGTGGGCGAGACCAAGGAATTGCGCGTCTCCGACGTTCTGAACGCGCTTGACGAATCCTTGGGGCCGCACTTTTTCCCGCCTAGGGCCGATGGCACGGATTCGCGCATTTGCTCAAGCTGCGGCACGGGCCGCCTAAGCCTCAAGCTGGGCAAGTTCGGCGCCTTCATCGGCTGTTCGAACTATCCCGAATGCAAGGTCACCAAGCCGCTGGCGGTGGCCAATGGCGAAGCCGGGGCCGATGGCGGCGAACAGGAAGGGCCGAAAATTCTGGGCAAGTCGGCGGCTGGCTATGACGTCACGCTGCGCCAAGGCCCCTATGGCCCCTATGTGCAGGAAGGCGATGCCGACACGCTGCCCCCGGTGGTCAAGGAGACCAAGAAGGGCGGGCGCAAGGAAAGCCCGGCCAAGCCCAAGCGCGTCTCGCTGCCCAAGGGGCTTGAGCCTGCGGCGGTCGATCTGGCCAAGGCGCTGCAACTGCTGACCTTGCCGCGCGAAGTTGGCGTGCATCCCGAGACCAAGACCAAAATTCTGGCAGGCATCGGACGCTTTGGCCCCTATCTTAAATATGGCGAGACGTTCAAATCGATTCCGGCGGGCGACGATGTGCTGACCATCGGCCTGAACCGCGCCGTCGTGCTGCTGGCCGAGCCGAAGCGCGGACGCGGCGGCCAGGCCGCCAAGGCCGAAGGCCGCACGCTTGGCAATCATCCCGAGGACGGCAAGCCGGTGGTGGCGCATAACGGTCGCTATGGCCCCTATGTGGCGCATAACGGCGTCAACGCTACGCTCCCCAAGGACATCGCGCTGGAAGCCGTGACGTTGGAACAGGCCATTCCCCTGCTGGCGGCGCGTAAGGGCAAGGCTCCGGCCAAGAAGCCCTTCAAGCGGGCCGCCAAGAAAGGCTAGCTTATCGACTGATTTGTTCGTAGTCTCGCTCCCAGGTTGAAATGGAGGGTGGCTTGCGACAGGCGATCAATAGCCGGGGTCTTATTTCCTTTCTTGTTTTCGGCGGTTTTCTGGTCATGACTCTGACCGGGCTGGTGCTGTATGTCGTGCCGCCCGGCCGTGTCGCCAACTGGATCGACTGGGCGCTGTTTGGCCTAAGCAAGGAACAGTGGGCCGATATCCACATCACCTTCAGCCTGCTGTTCGTCATCGCCGGAATCGTGCATCTGTTCTTCAACTGGAAACCCTTCCTCCATTATCTTGGAACGCGCCTGTTGGGCCATTTCCAGATGCGCTGGGAAGGCGTCGCCACGCTGGCCATTTTGATCTTGATGGTGGCGGGTACGCTCGCCCCCTGGCCTCCCTTCACGCAAATTCTCGCTTTCAACGAAGTGCTGCGCAATAGCTGGTCCACGGGCGCCGACGCCGAGCCGCCCTTCGGCCATGCCGAAGAAGTGACGTTGCAATCCCTGGCTGATAAAATGCGCTTCGACGCGCAAGAGGCGCTCGACGCCTTGCGGGATGCTGGTCTCCATGCAGAAGGCAAATCCAGTTCAGTCCGCCAAATCGCCAATGCGAACAAGCGCTCGCCATCGGAAATTTACGCCATCATCGCAGCCAAGGCCAGAAAGGGCGGACAGGCCGGTGGGCCGACGGACATGACGGCGCAGGACATCGACGCCAAGTTCGCGGGCACCGGCATGGGACGCAAGACGGTGGCGCAGGCCGCAGCCGATGCTGGCGTTCCCGCCAATCTGGCCATAAACCGATTGACCGCCGCCGGTTTTCAGGCGCTGCCAGACGAGCGGCTAAAGGACATCGCGGCCCGGCATGAGGGGAAGGAAGCCATGGATTTGTTCAAAATCATGGTTGCCGCCAAGCCGTAAAAGACGCGGTGGCTTGTGGCATGCCGCCTTTGACATTAGTCTGAGACGACATGACCCATCGTCCCAAACATCCAGCACCCTTTCCCACCAAGCAACAGTTGCTTGAGTTCATCCGCGAGACTCCCGGCGAGGTGGGCAAGCGCGAGATCGCGCGCGCCTTTCGCATTGGTCCCGCCGACAAACAGGCCCTGAAAGCCTTGATGCGCGAGATGGTTGATGACGGCGTGCTGGAGCGAGGCAGGAAGCGGCGCGTGGCGCGTCCCGGAGCGCTGTCCGACACCGCCATCGTCGAGGTGACCGGCACCGACACCGACGGCGAGCTGATCGCCAAGCCCATCGCCTGGGAACAGGAGGGCAGGCCGCCCCGCATTTTGCTGGCTCCTGAACGGCGCGGCCAAGGCGGGGCCATCGGGGTTGGCGACCGCGTGCTGGCCAAGCTGCGCCGCATCAACGACCATCTTTACGAAGCCAGGCCAATCCGTCGTCTGGCCGCCGAACCGTCGCGCGTGCTGGGCGTTTTCGAGCCGGGCGTCGGCGGCGACGGTCGCTTGCTGTCGGTCGAGAAGCGCGACCGCGCCGAATACATGATCGGGCGCGAAGATGCCGTGGGCTTGCAAAAGGGCGAACTGGTGCTTGCCGAACTGTTGCCGGGTCGCCATTACGGCATGCGCCTCGTCAAGCCGGTGGAACGGTTGGGCGATATGAAGCAGCCTCGGGCGGTCAGCCTGATAGCCATCCATGCCAGGGGCATTCCGGCGGTCTTTCCCGAATCCACGCTAAAGCAGGCTGAGGATTGCAAGGCGACGCCGCTGGGCGAGCGCGAAGACTTGCGCCAAATTCCGCTGGTCACCATCGATGGGGAAGACGCCCGCGATTTCGACGATGCGGTGTTCGCCGAACCCGACACAGATCCGAAGAATCCCGGCGGCTGGCGGCTGCTGGTCGCCATCGCCGACGTGGCTTGGTATGTGCGCACGGGCGATGCGCTGGACAGCGAGGCGCGCAAGCGCGGCAATTCGGTCTATTTTCCTGATCGCGTGGTGCCGATGTTGCCAGAAGCCCTGTCCAACGGCTGGTGTTCGCTGAAGCCAGACGAGGATCGCGGCACGATGGCGGTGCGTATCACCATCGACGCCGACGGCAATATCTTGCGCCATGCCTTCACGCGCGGCCTGATGCGCTCGGCGGCGCGCCTGACCTACGAACAGGTCGAGGCGGCGCATAAAGGAAATCCTGGCGATGCCATCAAGCCCTTGATGGCGCGCTCGATCGAACCCTTGTTCGCCGCCTTCGCCTGTTTGATGAAGGCCAGGGAGCGGCGCGGCGTCCTCGATCTCAACGTCACCGAGCGCAAAGTGTTGCTGGATCAAGAGGGTCAGGTGACGGGCATCGTGCCGCGTCAGCAATTGGACAGTCATCGCCTGATCGAGGAATTCATGATCGCCGCCAACGTCGCGGCGGCGGAAACGCTGGAAAAAATGCATCTGCCCTGCATGTACCGGGTGCATGCCGAACCGGCCCAGGACAAGCTGGAATCCTTGCGCGAATTTCTGTCCTCCATGAGCCTGAACCTAGCCAAGGGCCAGCATCTGACGCCCGCCCACTTCAACCAGATTTTGGCCAAGGTGAAGGGCACGCCCAACGAGGAGCTGGTCAATCAGGTGGTGTTGCGCAGCCAGGCGCAGGCCATCTACGCGCCCGAGAATGTCGGTCATTTCGGACTTAATCTCAGGCGCTACGCGCATTTCACCTCGCCCATTCGCCGCTATGCCGATCTGCTGGTGCACCGCGCCCTCATCAAGGGGCTGAAGGCGGGTGGCGGGGCTTTGCAGCCCGACGAGATGGAAAACTTCGCGGCGACGGCCGAACATATTTCGGGAACCGAGCGGCGCGCCGCTGCCGCCGAGCGCGACGCCATCGACCGCTATACCGCGTTGTTCCTGTCCGACCGCGTCGGCGCTCTGTTCGAAGGGCGCATCGGCGGTGTTACGCGCTTCGGCCTGTTCGTGACATTGGCCGATACCGGGGCGGATGGGCTGGTCATGGCCTCCAGCCTACCCGGCGACTATTACGTTCATGACGAGCGCAGCCATTCCCTGATCGGCAGGCGGACCCGCAAAACCTATCGCTTGGGCGATCCGGTCACCGTGCGTCTGATGGAGGCGGTTCCAGTGACCGGCGGCCTGCGTTTCGAGATCGTCAAACATTCAGGGCCAAAACGTTGACCGAAGGCTTGGCGAAAGCTATTGTCCGCCATTCCACTTCACGGTTCCCCATGCGCCTTCTTCTTCTGATCTGCCTGACCATCGGCATTTTGAACGGTTTCTCCGCGGCGGCGGCGACGGTGGCTCCTCCGTCCGGTCCAAAGTCGGCACAAAGCTGGTATGGCCGCGCCGCCAAGGCGGGCGACGCGCTGGGACAGTATCTGCAAGCCTATCGGCTGGAGCATGGGGTGGGGGTCAAGGCCGACAGCGCCGAGGCCGCCGAATGGTATCGCCGGGCGGCGCAGCAGGGCCTGATCGAAGCTCAGTTCAAGATCGGCGTGATGCGGGCCAAGGGGCGCGGCGTGTCGCGCGATTATGCGGCCGCTAGGCGCTGGTTTCGCCTGTGCGCTACAGAAGGGCTGATTGAGGCGCAATATAATTTGGGCCTGATGACCGACCAGGGATTGGGCGAACCCAGAAACGCTGCCGAAGCGGCGGAATGGTACCGAGCCGCCGCCGAAGCGGGCTTGGCGGCGGCGCAACGCCGCCTGGGCCGCCTGTACCACTTGGGCGACGGCGTGCATCGGGACTGGGCGCAGGCCTTCTTCTGGTATGAGATGGCGGCGCGCCAGGGCGACCGCGAGGCCAAGTCGGCCAAGGAAAGTCTGGCGGGCGACATGAGCAAGCGCGACCTTGAGGCGGCGAACGAACAGATCGCCAACCGTTTAAGGGAATCGCGCGTTCCCGCCTTTCCCCCGCCTCCGAAGGATTACCAATAACGCGATCACCCTTCGGCGAGAAGCCTGGCCAGGGTTTCTGCCAGCAGGGCCGGGTCGAGCGGCTTGGCAAGCTGCGCGTCGGCCAATCCCGCCTCGAGGGGCGGAAAAGGATAGCCCGACATCAACACGGCCTTAAGGCTGGGCCACGCGGTTTTCAGCTCCTGGATCACTTCAGGCCCGCTCATGTCGCCCATCACCACGTCGCACAGGATCAGCGCCACCGGCTGTTCCGCCGCCATGCGCAAGGCGTCCTTGCCGCAAGTCGCCGCCACGGTGCGATAGCCCAGATCGAACAACAGATGCTTCAGGTAATCCAGCACCGCCGGATCGTCTTCGGCGATCAGGATCGTTTCTTCGCGGGGCTGCGATTGAAACTCGTTTCGTTCGTTGACGCGCGCGCGTAGCGGCTTGGCGGTGATGGGCAGCAAGATCTTGAAAGTGGACCCCATCCCCAGTTCGCTTTCAAGCAGCACGGTGCCGCCAGCACTGGTCGCCATGCCATAAACCATGGCTAGGCCCAGGCCGGTTCCTTCGCCTGCCTTCTTGGTGGTGAAGAAAGGTTCGAAAATGCGCTTCTTCAACTCCTCGTCGATGCCGGTGCCGGTGTCGGTCACGCGGGTCACGACATAGTCGCCGGGCGCAATGGACAGCATCTCGGCCTCGGTCGAGCTTAGGCTGGCTCGTTCGGTGGCGATGGAAATCGAGCCGCCCTTGGGCATGGCGTCTCTGGCGTTGATGACCAGATTCACCACGGCCTGCGCCATCTGGCTGGGATTGACGACGGAATACAAGCCGTCGTCGTGCGGCGCGATGTTCAGGCTGACCTTCTCGCCCAACAGGGGGCGCAGGAAGGATTCCAAATCCCAGACCGCTTGGCCGACATCGACGACCTTGGCCTCGGTCGGTTGGTTGCGGCTGAAAGACAGAAGCTGTCCGGTCAGGTCGGTCGCCCGCTCGGAGGCTTTGGCGATTTCGGTGAAGCACAATTCCGCCCGGGCGGCGTTGGACGGATCGCGCAGGCCCATTTCAGAAAAACCGCCCACCGCCGTCAGCACATTGTTGAATTCGTGCGCCAAGCCGCTGGCCAACTGGCCCAGGGCTTCCATCTTGTGCGATTGGCGCAGCCGCTCTTCTTGCTGCTTGATTTCCGAAATGTCGGTCAGCAGCTTGACCACGCCGCCCGACGGGGTGGCGCGCTCGCTGATGACGTACCAGCGTTCGCCCGAAAGCCTGCAAACCACGGGATCGGTATGGCCCAAATGGCGGGCGATGCGCTCGCGCACCCATTCGTCCATTTGCTCGCTGTCATCGACGAATTGGCCGCGCGTGGCCGCCTTCCTTAGAATGTCGATGAAATTGGCGCCCGGCGTCAGAAGGTCGGCGATCAGGGGATAGGCCCCCCGATAGGTTTCGTTGCACATCACCAGCCGCATGTCGGCATCGAACAGCACGAAGCCTTCCGAAATGCTGTCGATGGCTTCGCGGCTTAAGCGCTCCAACCGTTCCATGGCGTCGCGGGCGTCGATCTCGGCCTGATGGCTTTCTCTTAACTGGCGTTCCTGGTCGGCCAGGCGGGCCGATGCGTGATTGATCGCGGTTTGCAGGCGCAGGATCTCGACGGGCGCGTCCGGTTCGTAATTAAGGAACTGGCCTCGTCTTTCCGCCAGTTCCTCGGCAAAGCGCGTGGCAGCGGAAAGGGCCTGCAGGGGGCGGCGCAAGACCAGCGCCACCACGCCCATCATGGTCAGAATGCCGATCAGAATCAGCCCAAGCTCGATGGCCCAATGCTGGGGGCCGCTGTCTTGATGACCGAGCACCTCATGGGCGAAAATGAGCGACGCCAGGATGGTGAAACCGCCCCCGATCGCAAAAACCAACCGGTAGCCGAGACGTTTCGGCAGGTAAGAGGTCAAACTCGGCATGAAGGGATCTTTCCAGGTTGGGGCGAAACGGAGCGCGGGCCATGATTGCCTGTTGCCCGACTGGGATCAAGGGTGGAGACAGGAACGCAATTGCGCTATAACCAGCCATATGGGGACGCATAATCTGCCAGATTCCTTGCTCGATCTTTTGTCGGACGCCGTCATTGTGGCCGATGCGGATTTGCGCATCCAAAAGGTGAACCGCGCCTTCGAGAAAGCAACCGGGTTGACCCTGGGTTTGGTGGCCGGGCGCGATCTGAACGGCTTGTGGACCGAACCCCTGGCCATCATCGACAGCGTGCTGAGCAGCGGACATCCGCAAAGCGGCGAGGCCAGGCTGGAAAAGCCGGGCGGCGAGATCAAGCATTTCTCTGTCAATCTGACGCCGCAGGACGGCGAGGGAACGGGCAGGCCCGGCCTGCTGGCGGTTTTGCATGATTTGGAACAGTCCGGGGCGACCCAATCCAAGGTTGGCGTCGATGCGCTGACCGGCCTGCCCAACCGCTACCTGTTCCACGACCGGGCCGAGCAAAGCCTTCTGAACGCCAAGCGCGCCGCCAAATCGATCGCCATGTTGATGATCGGGCTGGACCGATTTTCCGTGCTGAACGACGCCTTCGGCCATAGCGGCGGCGATGAATTGCTGAAGGAAGTGGCCGAACGTTTGAAGAAATGCGTGCGCGGCTCGGATACGGCGGCGCGCCTCAGCTCGGACATGTTCGGCCTTGTCTTGCCGATTGCCGCCGTCGACGACAGCGTGATCGTCGCCGAGAAGGTGCTGAAATCGATGCGCGAGCCGTTCCGCGTCGATGGGCGCGACGTGGTGCTGTCGGCCAGCATCGGCATCAGCATCTATCCTACCGACGCCGACACCGCCGATCATTTGCAAAAGAACGCCGACAGCGCCATGCATCACGCCAAGTCGATGGGGCGCGACCAGTATCAGTTCTATGCCGGCGAGATGAACGAAAAGGCCAGGAAGCGGCTTGATCTGGAACATCGGTTGCGCCGGGCCTTGTCGGCGGGCGAATTCGTTCTTTTTTATCAGCCGAAAATTCGCGTCGAGGCCGATACGCTGACCGGCATGGAAGCCTTGATCCGCTGGATCGAGCCGGATCGGGGCATGGTGTCGCCCGCCGATTTCATTCCGGTCGCCGAGGAATCGGGGCTGATCGGCCCTATCGGCCATTGGGTGCTGCGCGAAGCCTGCCGCCAGAACAAGCTCTGGCAGGATATGGGGCTGAAGCCCCTGCGGGTGTCGGTCAACGTCTCGGCACACCAGTTTCGCGACCGCAATCTGATCGACAAGGTGCAAGAGGTGCTGGTTGAAACCGGCCTCGATCCCAAATGGCTGGAGCTTGAGCTGACGGAAAGCATGCTGGTGGGCGACATCGAGCAGGTGATCGGCAAAATGAAGACGCTGAGGGATTTGGGCATCCATCTCTCGATCGACGATTTCGGCACCGGCTATTCAAGCCTTAGCTATCTGGCCCGCTTTCCCATCACCACCTTGAAGATCGACCGGGCTTTCGTGAAGGATGTGGAAACCAATCCCTTCACCGCCGAAATCGCCAGGGCCATCATCGGCCTGTCGCGCGGCCTCAATCTTGAAGTGGTGGCCGAGGGCGCCGAGCTGGCCGAACAGGTCGATTTCCTGCGCGAGAATGGTTGTGACATGGTGCAGGGCTTCTATTTCAGCAAGCCCTTGCCGGTGCCCGAATTCGAGGCCCGCCTGATTGCGGCCACCGAAAGAGAAAAGGCGTCGGCTAGCGCCTGACGGCCAGCAAGGCCTTGGCCATTCGCTCAAGGATCGAGATCACGTTCTGCGCCTTTTCTTCCGCGAAGTCGTGGGGTTGGGCCTCGTCCATATAAGCATCCTGGACGATTTCGATCTGAAGCGCATGCACGCCTTGCTCCGGTCGTCCGTAATGGCGGGTGATATGGCCGCCGGTGAAGCGCCCGTCGCGTACGCTTGAATATTGGCCTTGCCCTTCCAGCACGCGCCAAGCGGCGTCGCAGAAGTCTGGGCCAGCGCTTTTACCCTCGGACGATCCCAGATTGAGATCGGGCAGGCGGCCTTCGAAGAATCGCGGCACGCTGTGCGGGATCGAATGGCCGTCCAGCAAGACGCAATGGCCGAAGCGCTTGACGATGGCGTCTATATCCGCGCTAAGCCTCTCGTGATAGGGCTTCCAGAAGGTCTCGATGCGCTGTGCCACCTCTGCATTGTCGGGCGCTTGCCCGTCTCGATAGATGGGCTGCCAGTCGAAGCGGGTCAGGGGAACCAGCTCCGTGTTGTCGCTGCCGGGATAGAGCAGCCGACCCTCGGGGTCGCGGTTCAGATCGATCACGTAACGCGAATGGGTGGCGGCCAGGAACCCCGCCCCGATTCGCTCGGCAAATGCGAAAAGCCGGTCGACATGCCAATCGGTATCGGGAAGCGCCAGGGCTTCGGGCGTCAGCCGGGCGGCCATGTCGGGCGGAAGATAAGTTCCGGCATGCGGAACGTCGATCAAAAGGGGGCTTCCAGCTTCGATCCGTCGCCAGAGTTCCATCGATCGTCCTCTAAGCGCCTTCCAGGCACCACATCAGGATGCCCTTCTGGGCATGCAGGCGGTTTTCCGCCTCGTCCCAAACCACCGACCAAGGTCCGTCGATCACGCCGTCGGTGACCTCCTCGCCCCGGTGGGCGGGCAGGCAGTGCAAGAACAAGGCGTCGGGTTTGGCGTGCGCCATCAGGCTTTCGGTTACGGCGTAGGGTTCAAGAAACTGCTGGCGATTTTCGGATTCGAAACCCATGGAAACCCAGGCGTCTGTGATGACGGCGTCGGCGCCCTTGACCGCGGCGGCGGGGTCCTCGGTCAACACGATCTTGGCGCCCTTGGCGCGGGCCCAGGCCATGATGTCAGCGTCGGGCGGCAGATTGGCCGGGCAGGCCAGACGCATTTCGAATCCGAACAAGGCGGCGGCTTGAATCCAGGTGTTGGCGACATTGTTGCCGTCGCCGCTCCAGGCCACCACCTTGCCGCCGATGGGACCGCGATGTTCCTCCACCGTCATGATGTCGGCCATGATCTGGCAGGGATGCGTGGTGTCGGTCAGGCCGTTGATGACGGGCACGCTGGCATAGGCCGCCAACTCGTCCAGCTTGGCCGGGTCGTTGGTGCGGATCATGATGGCGTCGACATAGCGAGACAGCACGCGGGCCGTGTCGGCCACCGTCTCGCCGCGCCCCAACTGGGTGTCGTGCTGGCCCAGCACCACAACATCGCCGCCCAACTGCTTCATGCCGGCTTCGAAGGAAACGCGCGTGCGGGTCGACGGCTTTTCGAAGATCATGGCCAGGATGCGTCCGCGCAACGGCTGCGGATCGGCGGCGCGCTTGCCTTTGAAGTCCAGTCCGCGCTTTAGCATATGGCGCAGCGTGATCTCGTCGAAACGGTCGAGATTGAGAAAATGACGCGTCATCAAGCCCCCCGGCTTTCCAAGGCGGCTAAAGCCGCTTCAAGTTTGGCGCAGCCTTCCAAGATTTCCTCGTCCGTGACGATCAAGGGCGGAAGGATGCGCAAGACATTGTCGCCCGCCAGAACGGTCAGCAGTCCCTGGGCGTAGCAGGCTTCGGCGATGTCGCCGTTGGGACGTTTGCAGACCAAGCCCTGCATCAATCCCAGTCCCCTTGCCGACAGCAGCAAGGAGGGATGGCGCTCGACCAGCAGGCAAAGACGATCATGCAGCAGGGCGCCCTTGCGGGCGACTTCCTGCAAGAAGCCGGGTTCCTGCATGACGTCCAGCACCGTCTCGGCCACCGCCATCGCCAAAGGATTGCCGCCGAAAGTGCTGCCATGCGTGCCTGCCGTCATACCCTGCGCGGCGCGCTCGCTGGCCAGACAGGCGCCGATGGGAAAGCCGCCGCCCAGTCCCTTGGCCAGCGCCATAATGTCGGGGGCCACGCCCGCCTGCTGATAGGCGAACAGGCTGCCGGTGCGGCCCATGCCGCACTGAACCTCGTCGAAAACCAGCAGCAGGCCGAACTCGTCGGCGGCCAGGCGCAGTTTTTTCAGATAGTCGGTCTCGGCCGGGCGGATGCCGCCTTCGCCTTGCACGGGTTCAACGATAATGGCCGCCGTTTGCCCGGTGATGGCGGCGCGCAACGCATTCATGTTGCCGAAGGGAACCTGATCGAAGCCGTCGACGACGGGATCGAAACCCTTCAAATGCTTTTCCTGGCCGCCCGCCGCGATGGTGGCCAGGGTGCGGCCATGAAAGGCGCCCTCGACCGTGATGCAGCGATAGCGCTCCGGCGTGCCGGTGGTGTCATGATATTTGCGCACCATCTTGATGGCGCATTCCATCGCCTCGGCGCCCGAATTACAAAAGAAGGCGGTATCGGCAAAGCTGGCCTCGACCAAGCGCGCCGCCACCCTTTCCTGGCCCGGCACGCGATACAGATTCGAACAATGCCAGAGTTTCTGCGCCTGGGCGGTCAGGGCCGCCACCAGCCTGGGGTGCGCATGGCCAAGCGCGTTGACCGCGACGCCCGCTCCGAAATCCAAAAAGCGCCTGCCATCGACGCTTTCCAGCCAGCAGCCTGCGCCCCGCTCGAAGGCAAGGTCGGCTCTGGCATAAGTCGGCATTACGGCGCTGATCATTGCTCTCCTCTAGGGGAAAACCCCCAGTGTTCCAAGGAAAGCGGCAGACTATGGGCGTTCGTCCGATTTCTGTCAACGAGCAGGCAAGGCAGGCCTGGCGCTTGTGGAAAACTCTTGTTTGACTCCGACCCGATTGCCCCACTATGTTGTGGTCGGATTGGGGTGGAAACCACAAGATACAGGGGCAAGGAGGGGTTATGGCCTGGACCGATGAAACGATCAACGAACTGACGCGTTTGTGGCAGCAGGGCTTGTCGACCAGCGAAATTGGGCGGCGGATCGGCATGTCGAAGAACGCCGTGGTCGGCAAGGCGCACCGCCTGGGCCTGATCGCCAGACCGTCGCCGATCAAGCGGGCCGCCCCCGTGCAGCCCCAGCCGCCCAAGGTGGTGCCCTTCAACAATCGCGGCGGCTGCTCCTGGCCGATCGGCGATCCCAGAAAAGACGATTTCCATTTCTGCGGCGAGCAAGCCATGAACGGCAAGCCCTATTGCAGCCAGCATGCGGCGATCGCCTATATCGCCCCCAAAAGCAATCACAAGTCGGAAGACGCGGCCTAACAACCGCCTCCAGGACTTGCCAAGTGAAAACCCCGGAGAAGAAATCTCCGGGGTTTTTCTTATGCCCGCTTTCAAATCACAGTGAAGCGTTAAATATGATGCGCGCTGCGGCGCGCGCCGGGCTGGTGGCGGGTCAGATAGGCGGGGATGATCGCCTCGGGCGCGGTCGGGCGGATGCCCAATTCCTTCAGTCCGGGATGCTTGCCGGACGGTACATTATCCCTGGCCAGCAGCTTCATCTGGTCGGGCGTCAGGGGGGGCTTGGGCAGGAATTGCAGGAAAAAGGCCTGAATCTTGCCGACGAAGGGGGGCAGGGGCAGGATGGCCGGGCTGCGCTTGATGGCGGTGGCCACCATTTCCATCACTTCCTTCATGCGGATGGGGCGCGGGCCGGCGATCTCGAAGGTGCCGCCCTTGGCATCGGGCTTGTTCAGCACGGCCAGGATGGCGTCGGCCAGATCGCCCACATAAACCGGCTGGAAGGCGGCCCCGCCCGATCCGAACAGATCGAAGTCGAAGCTAAGGTCCTGCAGCGAGAATTTAGGCCTGAAGCCGTCGGATACGAAAACCGGCAACATGCGGGTCAGGCGGGCCAGATTGGCGAAGCGGTTGAAAAAATCGTCATCGGGTCCGAAAACGACGCTGGGGCGCATGATGACGGCATCGGGGAACTGGGCCAGCACCTCGGCCTCGCCCTTGGCCTTGCTGCGGGCATAGGCCGAAGGCGAATTGGCGTCGGCGCCCAGGGCCGAAACATGGACTAGGCTTTGAACGCCCGCCGCCTTGGCGGCCTGGGCGATCCGCTTGGCACCCTCGACATGGATGGTTTCGAACTTGGCGGCGCCGCTTTCATAAAGGATGCCGACCAGATTGATCACGGCACTTGCCCCTTCTACGGCCCTGGCGATGGCGGTCTTGTCGCGCAGATCTGCCTTGATGGGAATGACCTGCCCAACCTCGCCCATGGGCTTCAGGAAAGCGGCTCCGATGGGGTCTCGCACGGCGGCGCGCACCGTGGCGCCGCTGGCCGCCAACCGTTGCACCACTTGGCGCCCAATGAACCCAGAAGCGCCAAAAACCGTCACCACACAGCCGGACATGCCATCCTCCCCAAAATAAAACTGGGGGAAGGTTACACAGCCAGCCAAGTTTCGTCCATCCCGCGCTTGACATCGGCGCTTTGTCGGGGTATCGCTCGCCCTCCCAAGAAGTGCCCCTGCCCAGGTGGCGGAATTGGTAGACGCGCTAGATTCAGGTTCTAGTGGCTGAAAGGTCGTGGAAGTTCGAGTCTTCTCCTGGGCACCACTTTCTTGGCGGTCGCATTTTGGCCGGGGCGTCGGGGGATGCCTGACAGGGGATTTGGGAAAGGAAGCCCGAATGGCCAATCATCTGCACCATGGCGACCTGCCCGAAGGGCTTGATCTCGGCCCCGTCATCGCCATCGACACCGAAACCATGGGGTTGAACCCCATGCGCGACCGGTTGTGCGTGGTGCAATTGTCGTCGGGCGACGGCAACGCCCATCTGGTCCATTTCCAAAACCGCTATGAAGCGCCGCGCCTGAAAGCGATGCTGGCCGATCCCAAGCGCCTGAAAATGTTCCATTACGCCAGGTTCGACATCGCCATGCTGGCCCGCTGGCTGGGCGTGACCTGCGCGCCGGTTTATTGCACCAAGATCGCCTCCAGGCTTACCCGGACCAATACCGACAAGCATGGGCTGAAGGATTTGTGCCGCGATCTTTTGGGCGTCGAAATGTCCAAGCAGCAGCAGACCAGCGACTGGGGAGCGGCCGGCCTGACCGCCGAACAGTTGGCCTATGCCGCTTCCGACGTTCTGCATCTGCATGCCCTGAAAGCGAAGCTGGACGATCTGCTGCTGCGCGAGGGCCGCAAGGCCCTGGCCGATTCCTGCTTTTCCTTTCTGCCCACCCGCGCTGCCCTCGATCTCTTGGGCTGGGACGAAGAAGACATCTTCGCGCACTAATTTGGGCATCGGGGCCGCCATTCATTGACCTTGGCGGCTGGGCCGGGCATAATCCATGCAAAGACGGCGCCAAGTTGAAAATGGCTTTGGCTGCCATCGTTCCGCCATCATGAATGGCAAGACTGGCTCTTGATCTGAACGCCCGGCAATGACGCCCATGACGAATAAGACCGTTTCGACCGCGCAGGCCGACCTCGACTCGGCGCGCCGCGTCCTGTCTCTGGAAGCCCAGGCCCTGCAAAGCATGGCCGAGGGGCTGGACGGCGCCTTTTTGAAAGCGCTGGACATCCTGGCCGCCGTCGCGGGCCGGGTGGTGGTCAGCGGCATGGGCAAAAGCGGCCATGTCGGCCATAAGATCGCGGCGACCCTGGCCTCCACCGGCACGCCCGCCGTTTTCGTGCATCCGGCCGAGGCCAGCCATGGCGATCTGGGCATGATCACCGCCAAGGATGCCGTGCTGGCCCTGTCCAATTCCGGCGAGACCGCCGAACTGTCCGACCTGATCGCCTATACGCGCCGCTTCGCCATTCCGCTGGTCGGCATCACGTCTCGCGAGAGCAGCAGCCTGGGCGAGGCCGCCGACGTGGCCCTGGTCCTGCCCACCATGAGCGAAGCCTGTCCGATGGGGCTGGCGCCCACTACCTCGACCACCATGATGCTGGCAATGGGCGACGCGCTGGCGGTGACGCTTCTCGAACGCAGGGGCTTCACCGCCGCCGATTTCCAGATGCTGCATCCCGGCGGCGCTTTGGGCCGCAAATTGCTGAAAGTGTCCGACTTGATGCATCAAGACGGCGAGGTTCCTTTGGTCGCGCCGGATCAGCCCGTGGCCGAGGCGTTGTTGGTTATGACCAACAAGCGGTTCGGCTGCGCTGGCGTTGTCGGCCCCGATGGTTTGCTGGCGGGCATCGTCACCGATGGCGATCTGCGCCGCCACATGTCTGACGGCATGCTGAAGAAGACCGCCCGCGAGATCATGACCCGCGATCCCAAAACCGTGCGCCCGCAGATTCTGGCCGCCGAGGCGTTGCGCATCATGAACGCCAGTTCGATCACCACGCTGTTCGTCGTCGAGGCCGGCAAGCCGGTCGGCATCCTGCACGTCCACGACTGCCTTCGGGCAGGTGTGGCATAGGAGGCGTCATGGTCCATATCGACAGCCGCTTGGCGCTTCGCTCCTCCGATCGGACGCGCGATCTGTTGGCCGCGGGCGACATCAAGACCCGCGATCCCAGCTACACCCGCTTCGTCGGCATGATGAAGATCATCCTGCCCGCCGTGGCGGCGCTGGTCCTGGGGCTGGTGCTGATCTGGCCGCAGATCGTGGGCAAGGACGAGCGGTTCAGGGTCAGCTTTTCGAACATCAACACCAAGGACGTCGATACGCTGTCCATGGTCAATGCCCGCTATTTCGGCACCGACAAGGACAATCAGCCCTTCACCGTCACCGCCGACGCCGCCACCGAGGCGTCCAAGGGTGCCAAGGCGGTCGAATTGGAAGCGCCCAAGGCCGACATGATGACCCGCGACAACCAGTGGCTGGCCCTTTCCGCCGACAATGGTTTGTACAGCCAGCCGTCCAGCACGCTCGATCTGTTGGGCAACGTCAATCTGTTCCACGACAAGGGCTATGAAATTCACACCCAAAGCGCTCAGGCCGACCTGAAAATGGGCACGGCGTCGGGCGACGATCGGGTGCGCGGCCAGGGACCCTTCGGGGCGCTGACCGCCGACGGCTTCAGACTGTACGATAAAGGGGCGCGCATCATTTTCACCGGCAAAGCCCATCTTGTTCTCGACCCCAAGGCGGGCATGCCCAAAAAATGATGACTGGTTGGCGCATTTTTCTGATGGCGGTGCTGGTTGCTGCGGGGTTCGCGGCAAGGCCGATGGCCGCTGGTCTCGATTTCACGGGCGGCGGGCCGGAAGGCGCTGTCGACGTCACGTCGGATCAGGGCATCGAATGGATGCAGCGCGAGCAGAAGTTCATCGCCAAAGGAAACGCAAGGGCGATTCGCAACAACGTGACCGTCCATGCCGACGAACTGGTGGCGCATTATCGCGACCGCAAGGAAGGCGGCGGCACCGAAATCTGGAAGCTGGAAGCGATCGGCCATGTGCGCATCATTTCCGCCGACACCAAGGTGACGGGCGATACCGCGGTCTACGACATCGACAATGTGCTGTTGGTGATCAAGGGTACGCCGGTCGCCAAGCTGCAAACGCCGACCGACACCGTGACGGCCACCGACAGTCTGGAATATTGGGAGGCCAAGCGCGTGGCGGTGGCCAGGGGCGACGCTTTCGTGCAGCACGACGACAAACGCCTGCGTGCCGACACCATCACCGCCGATCTCAAGGAAGACAAGAACGGAAAGCTGGAAATCAAGCAGGCCAACGCGTTCGGCAATGTGCTGGTGCGCACGGCCAATGACGTCGCCACCGGCGACAAGGGCATCTACTACACCGAAAGCCAGCTGGCCACGTTGACCGGCAACGTGAAAATCACCAGGGACAAGAACCAGTTGAACGGCGGCTATGCGGAAGTGAACATGGCCACCGGCGTCAGCAAGCTGTTTCCGGCGGCGCCCGGAACGGCGGGAACGCGCGTGCAAGGCATTCTGGCCCCCGATGGCGGGCGCAAGAAGAAATGAGCAGCTCCTCCGATTTCGATCAGCCGCTTTCGCCTTTGAACGTGCCGGCCCGCGCCGCCGGTCGCGGCTTGGTGGCGCGCCATATCGGCAAGCGCTACAAGCGCCGTCCGGTGCTGAGAGACGTCACGGTCACCGTCCAGCGCGGCGAGGCGGTGGGGCTGCTGGGTCCCAACGGTGCGGGCAAGACCACCTGCTTTTACTGCATCACCGGCTTGATCACGCCGGATTCCGGCTCGATCGAGTTGGACGGACAGAACATCACCGATCTGCCCATGTATCGGCGCGCTCGGCTTGGCATCGGCTATTTGCCGCAAGAGGCTTCGATTTTCAGAGGCCTGTCGGTTTCCGAAAACATTATGGCCGTGTTGGAAGTCACCGAGCTTGATTCCGAGAAGCGCGAACATATGCTGGAAGCGCTGCTGACCGAATTCTCGATCAGCCATCTGGCCGACGCGCCCGCGGTGGCGCTGTCGGGCGGCGAACGCAGGCGCGTCGAAATCGCCAGGGCCTTGGCCTCGCGCCCGCACTTCATTTTGCTGGACGAACCCTTGGCGGGCATCGATCCCATCGCGGTCTCCGACATCCGCGATCTGGTGGCGCATCTGAAGGATCGCGGCATCGGGGTTCTGATCACCGACCATAATGTGCGCGAGACGCTGGACATCATCGACCGCGCCTACATCTTGCACGAAGGCCATGTGCTGATGGAGGGCAGGCCCGACGAGATCGTGGCGCATGCCGATGTGCGCCGGGTCTATCTGGGCGAGAAATTCAGCCTCTAGGAGAGCAAGACATGGTGCTTGCCCCAAGACTCGATCTTCGCCAAGCCCAAACATTGGTCATGACGCCGCAACTTCAGCAGGCGATCAAGCTCCTACAACTCAGCAATCTTGAACTGACCGCCTATGTCGAGCAGGAGCTTGAACGCAATCCGCTGCTCGAGCGCGAGGATGGCGAGGCGGACGCCAGAATTTCGGACGCCGAAAGCCAGAACGCATCGCCCGAGCGCGAACGGGCGGAAGAGCCGCTGGTCGATACGGCGCCGGGCACGGAAGAATCGAAGCTGGACATCGACGTCGACAACCAGTTCAACAATGACAGCGCTTCCGATGGCGACGGCGAGGGTTGGCAAGGATCGTGGGAGGGCCGCGGCGGGCGCTCCGACTTTCTGGACGACGAGTCCGATCTGGCGCAAACCGTGGCCAGCCAGAAAAGCCTGCGCGATCATCTGATCGACCAACTGAATCTGGATGTGCAAAATCCGGTCGAACGCATGATCGGCCTGCATCTGATCGACATGCTGAACGAAGCGGGCTGGCTGATCGGCAATCTGGAAGAGGTGGCCGCCCGGCTGGGCTGCCCGCTTTCCCGCGTCGAGAAAGTGTTGGCCTGCCTGCAGGCCTTCGACCCGCCCGGCATTTTCGCCCGCAGCCTCAAGGAATGTCTGGCGCTGCAGTTAAAGGACAAGAACCGGCTGGACCCGGCCATGCAGGCCCTGCTGGACAATCTGGAGCTGCTGGCCAGGCGCGACATGGCTGGCCTGTTGAAGATTTGCGCCGTCGACGCCGAAGACCTAGCCGACATGATCAACGAAATACGTGCGCTTGATCCCAAGCCAGCTCTGGCCTTCGATCATGAAATCACGCAAGCCATCGTGCCCGACGTGCTGATGCGCCCCTTGAAGGGGGGCGGCTGGGTGGTGGAGCTGAACAACGACACTTTGCCTCGCGTGCTGATCAACACGCGCTATCATGCCGAGATCAGCAAGCGCGCCAAGAACAGGGACGAGAAGCAATTCATCGCCGAGCGTTTCCAATCGGCCAACTGGCTGGTGAAAAGCCTGCATCAGCGGGCCACCACCATCCTGAAGGTGGCGACCGAGATCGTGCGCCAGCAGGAAGGCTTCTTCGAACATGGCGTGGCGCATCTGAAACCCTTGGTGCTGCGCGACATCGCCAACGTCATCGGCATGCATGAAAGCACGGTCAGCCGCGTCACCTCGAACAAGTACATCTCAAGCCCGCGCGGCATTTACGAACTCAAATATTTCTTCACCCAATCCATCGCGGCGTCCGGCGGCGGCGACGCCCATTCCGCCGAATCGGTGCGCCACCGCATCAAGGAACTGATCGACGCCGAACCGCCCAAGGACATTCTGTCCGACGACAAGCTGGTGGACATCTTGAAGAAGGAAGGCGTCGACATCGCCAGGCGCACGGTGGCCAAATACCGCGAGTCCCTTAAAATACCTTCTTCGGTGCAGCGAAGGCGCGAAAAATCGATCGGCCTGTAGGAATTGGATTCTAGGAGAAACGCAGCATGGCCCAGCCCGAAGTCATCCCCTATGCCGACGACTATTTGCGCGCCATTCTGGCGGGTGTCCGCACCATCGCCGTGGTGGGGGCGTCGGCCAATTGGAACCGGCCCAGCTTTTTCGTGATGAAATATCTGCAGGAAAAAGGCTATCGCACCATTCCGGTCAATCCCGGACTGGCGGGCCAGGAGTTGTTGGGCGAAACCGTCTATGGCCAGCTTTCCGACATACCGGAACCCGTCGACATGGTCGACATCTTCCGCAATTCCGAGGCGGCCGGACCCATCGCCGACGAAGCGATCAAAATCGGCGCCAAGGTCGTGTGGATGCAGTTGGGCGTGCGCAACGACGAGGCGGGGGCCAGGGCCGAGGCGGCTGGCCTGAATGTCGTCATGAACCGCTGCCCTAAGATCGAATATGGCCGTTTGGGCGGCGAACTGTCCTGGTCCGGCGTCAATAGCGGCTTGGTGCAAAGCAAGGCTTTGCGCGCCCCCAACATGGCGCCCAGGCGCGGCCAAGGTGCTGATAAGATGGACAAGGAGGCCGGGGGGGAAAAAGTCCCTTTCGGGATTGAAACCCTGGCCGTGCATGCGGGCGCCAGGCCCGATCCGGTGACGGGCGCGCGCAATGTGCCCATCTATCAGACCACCAGCTATGTCTTCGACAATGTCGATCACGCGGCCAATCTGTTCAATCTGCACACCTTCGGCTACATCTATTCGCGACTGACCAATCCCACCGTGTCGGCCCTGGAAGAGCGCATCGCCACGTTGGAGGGCGGGCGCGCCGCCGTGTGCGCGGCTTCCGGCCACGCCGCGCAGTTTCTGACCTTCTTTACGCTGCTGGAACCGGGCGACGAGTTTCTGGCGGCCAGAAACCTGTATGGCGGTTCGCTGACGCAATTCATGCTGTCCTTCAAGAAGCTGGGCTGGACCTGCCATTTGGTCGATCCCAAGGAGCCTGAGAATTTCCGCAAGGCCCTGACGCCCAGAACCAAGGCCATCTTCATCGAAGGCCTGGCCAATCCGGGCGGCATCGTGGTCGATATCGAAGCGGTTTCCGCCATCGCCAAGCAGGCTGGCATTCCCTTGATCGTCGACAACACGCTGGCCACGCCTTTTCTCTGCCGCCCCATCGAATGGGGGGCCGATCTGGTCGTGCATTCGACCACCAAATTCATTTCCGGCCATGGCACGTCGGTGGGTGGCGCGGTGGTGGAATCGGGTAAGTTCGATTGGGCGGCGTCCGACAAATTCCCGTCGCTTTCGAAACCAGAACCCGCCTATCACGGCCTGACCTTTTATGAAACCTTCGGCGACTTCGCCTTTACCACCAAGGCCCGCGCGGTGGCGCTGCGCGACTTCGGCCCCGCCATGGCGCCGATGAACGCCTTTCTGACTTTGACCGGCGCCGAAACGCTGCACCTGCGCATGGAGCGTCATGTGCAAAACGCGCAAGCGGTGGCCGAGTTTCTGGACAAACATCCCCAGGTGGCCTGGGTTTCCTATGCGGGCCTGCCCGCCAATCCTTATCACCAGTTGGCCAAGAAATATTTCCCCAAAGGGCCGGGGTCGGTTTTCACCTTCGGAGTCAAGGGCGGCTTCGAAGCCGGGATCAAGGTGGTGGAATCGGTGCAACTATTCTCGCATCTGGCCAATATCGGCGATACGCGCAGCCTGATCATCCATCCGGCATCCACCACGCACCGCCAGCTTTCCGACGAGCAGAAGATCGCTTCCGGCGCTGGCCCCGACGTGCTGCGCCTGTCGATTGGGATTGAAAGCGCCGACGATTTGATTCGCGATTTGGATCAGGCCCTCAAGCGGGCTGGTTAGAGCAAGCGGCTATGGGTCAACTTTTTGCCGGTTGGTCGCGGGCAAGGCCCGCGCGCGCCCAATGGCGCGGGAGCCAAGCGTTCCGGAGGAACGCGCCCGGCGCTTGAGGTTTGCGTTCGTCGGATCGACGAACGCAACTTGACCTTAAGCATCGACCGTTTGCTTGGCGCGCAGCCATGCTTCGAACTGCTCCACCGGCATGGGCTTGGCGAAGTAATAGCCCTGCGCCAACTGGCAGCCCAACCCTGCCAGATAGCTGGCTTGTTCGGCGGTTTCGATTCCCTCGGCGACGGTCAGCAGACCCAGCGAGCGGGACAGGTCGAGAATGGCCTTGGCGATGGCGGCGTCGTCGGCGTCGCCGGGCAGATCCTTGACAAAGGAACGGTCGATCTTCAAGGACGAAATCGGCAGGCGCTTCAAATAGCTCAAGCTGGAATAGCCGGTGCCGAAATCATCGACGGCGATCGAGAATCCGCGCTCGCGCAATTCGCTTAAGATGGCGACCGCCTCGCCGGGATTGGACATGACGACCGATTCGGTCAGTTCGATTTCAATCCGCCTGGGGTCGGCCCCACTGGCCTTCAGCGCCTTGTCGATGGTCTCCATCAGATGCAGGTGCTGAAGCTGGCGTGCCGACAGGTTGACCGCCACATGTCCGTTCAACAAGCCGTTCGCCGTCCAGATGGCGGTCAGGCGGCAGGCCTCGCGGAACGCCCATTCGCCGATAGGAACGATCAGCCCCGTTTCCTCGGCCAGCGGGATGAAGTCGTTGGGCGGAACCAGTCCCCTTTCGGGATGGCGCCAGCGGATCAGGGCCTCGGCGCCCGCCGGCTCTCCGGTGGCCAGCAACACCTTGGGCTGGAAATACAGCTCGAACTCCAGTCGCTCGACGGCGCTTCTCAGATGCGTCTCAAGGTCAAGCCGCTCCAGCGCCCTTGAATTCATGCTGGTGTCGAAGAAGCGAAAGGCGTTGCGCCCCGCCGCCTTGGCCTGATACATCGCGGTATCGGCGTTCTTCATCAACGCCTTCGCATCCAGCCCGTCCTCGGGGAAAAGGGCGATGCCCACGCTGGTCGTGACATGGATTTGGTGACCCTCAAGCGTCAAGGGCTGCACCAGTTCGTGAATGACCTTCTCGGCGACATGGGCCACTTCGGCGGTGTTCGAAAAATAGGAAAGAACCAGCACGAATTCGTCGCCGCCCAAACGGGCCAATGTGTCGCTTTTGCGGATGCAGGAGCGAAGCCGCTCGGCGACGGCCTGCAGCAGAAGATCGCCGACATCATGACCCAGGCTGTCGTTGATGGTCTTGAAGCGGTCAAGATCGAGAAACAGCAAGGCTAGGTGCGTGCGGTCGCGTCTGGCCACGTCGATGGCGTGATCCAGGCGGTCTTGCAAAAGCATGCGGTTGGGCAAACCGGTCAGGGCGTCATGGTAGGCTTGGTGCTTGATGCGCTCGTCCTTCATGCGCAGTTCGGTCACGTCGTTGAAGACGGCGACATAGCGAACGGGTTGGCCCTGATCGTCCAGGATCGCGGTGATGCTTTGCCACTCCAGGAAGGCTTCGCCGTTCTTGCGCCGGTTCCACAATTCACCCTGCCAACTGCCCGTTTCGGCCAGCGTCTTCCACATCTGGGCGTAGAATTGCTCGTCGTGATGTTCGGATTTCAAGATGCGCGGCGTTTGGCCGATCGCCTCCTCGGCCGTATAGCCGGTAATTTCCGTAAAGGCGGGATTGACCGACAGAATGATGCCGCCTTTGTCGGTGACCACGATGCCTTCGACGGTGTTGGTGTAGACGCTGGCGGCAAGGCGCAATTCCGCCTCGGCCTTGCGCTTGGCGGCGATATCCTCGGCCAGCATCAATAGATGAAAGCCGTCGCCGCTGGTGAAACGGGCGAAGCGACAAGACATCCATATTTCCGTGCCAAAAGAGGATGTCGTATGCGCTTCGATCTCTTCGGCGACGCCGTTGTCCAGAACGCGCAAAGCCGCGTCGCGCAGGCCGGATTCCCGCCAGGAGGCGACGGTCAGGAAGTTCTGCCCTTGCAATTGGTCGATGGTGGCGCCTGTAAAGCGGGCCAAGGCCAGATTGGCCAACACGCATTGGCCGTCCTTGCGATAGACCGCGATGCCCAGCGGCGAGGCGGAAATGATGCGCTGGTTCAGCTCAAGCAGCTCGGCCAATCGCTGCTCGGTGCGATAGCGATCCGTGATGTCTTGCAGAACGCCTTGCAACCGCACCACGTTGCCCTGGGCGTCGCGTACGATCTCGCCTTGCGAGGCGATTTGCAGCCATTCGCCATTCTGATGGCAGGCGCGATATTCGACCTGATAGCTGGTGCCGCATTCGATGGCGTCCTCCAGCCGGGGCAGGTCGTCTTGATGAATGCGGCGGAAGAGGGCGCGTTTCCACAAGGGTTCGCCGGGGGTCAGGCCGAAGATGCGGTAGGTTTCGTCGGTCCAGGTCAGGCGATCCGAAGCGATGTCCCAAGTCCAGCCCCCGATCTTGGCGCGTTGCTGCGTATCTTCCAACTGACGCTGCACCAATCTTTGAGCTTTCAGGCGATTGGTCAGCGCGCGGACGGTAAGGAAGATCGCCGCCATCATGAGCAGCCAGAGGATGGCGCCGATAAAGGCCTTCAGGCGCCACGGCTCCATGACATGGCGGTAATTCTGCGTCACCGAGACGATGACGGGATAATTGTCCAGTTTGACTTGGCCGATCAGGCGCTCGACGCCGTCGATCGGCGAGACGTCGATGATGTTTTCCTCGCGCCGCTCGGACTGGGCGAACTGGGCCAGGGCGGGCGGCGACTGGCCGATCGATTCCGCCCTGTAGGGAACCCGGACCATCAAGGTCCCGTTGGCGTGGAAGATGCCCATCGATCCGCCCTGGCTGATTTGCTGGCGGCTGAAGGTAGTGCTGAAATCCAGGCAATCGACCATCACGCTGACCACGCCCGCGAACTGGCCGTTCTTGTCCACCAGCTTGCGGCTGAGAATAAACATGAACTTGGTCTTGTCGTTCAGGTAAGGAATGGCCTGGGTTAAGAACAGTCCGTCGGTCAGGCCGTCTCGATGCGCCTTGAAATGTTCGCGCTCGGCGATGCTGCCCGAGGTCGCTCCTTCGAAGGTGCGCTGGCGGATATTGCCCGCCTGGTCGGCGATGGCGATGTTGATGGCGATGGGCGAGATCTTCTTGCGCTGCTTCATGATGACGTCGATGTTCCGCCTGGCATCGGCCAAGTCGGGGTTCTGTTCAAGCTCGATCATGAAGGTCAGAATCTGGTCCAGAGTGCCCAAAGTCTGCTCGGTATAGGCTTTGTAAAGCCTGGCCTGATCGCGGGTTTCCACATAGGCGGCCTCGCGGATCAGCGTGCGTTCGTAATAGATCAGCAGGCATGTCAACAGAGTGACGAGCAGGGCCAAGCCCAGGCCAAGAACCTTGATCCACTTTTCCAGCCGTTGTGGATTTTCGCCGCCCATGATCCCTAGCAGTTCAGGTATTTCTTCCCGACTGCGGAAACCTTAAGGCCAGATAATTTGCGGGGCAAGCCTGGAATAACCCTAAAAAACCAAAGCCTAAAACAAGTCCGCCCGATTGACGGCGCTGGGCGTCTCTAAAGCCATGGCCAGCGGGATGATCTCTTCGACGCTTTGGGCCACAGCGAACAAGTCGCGATGGCGCGGCGCAACGAAACCGCCATCGATCATCGAAGCGATCAAGGCCAGCAGCGGATCCCAAAAGCCGAAGCCATCGACCAGCACCACCGGCTTGTCATGCAGGCCCAACTGTTTCCAGGTCAGAATCTCGAAGGTCTCGTCCAAGGTGCCCAAACCGCCCGGCAAGACCGCGAAGGCGTCGGCCAGTTCGAACATGCGGGCCTTGCGGCTGTGCATGCTGTCCACCACCACCAGTTCCGAAAGGCCGGTATGTCCCACTTCCATCTTCAGCAGATGTTCGGGGATGACGCCGGTGACGTGTCCGCCATTGTCCATCACGCCCTGGGCGACCTTGCCCATCAGCCCGACATTGCCGCCGCCATAGATCAGCTTGATGTCGTGGGCGGCCAGATTGGCCCCCAGTCTGAAGGCCATGTCGGCCATGGCGGGCTGCTTGCCCGCCGACGAGCCGCAGAAGACGCAAAGTGATTTGATCGCTGACATGCCCATCCTTTCGAATACATACGCCATCGGTGATATAGCTGATCCGCTCTCCCATGGCGAGAGGCGCTTGACATGTGCCTGCGCGCAGCCGAGATATGGGGCAGGGGTTCCTGTTCAACGCATTTTGACCAGCCAGGAGGATATCGCATGCGACGTTCTTTGAAGGCGGCTTTGGCCGCAAGTCTGCTTGCCGCCATCGCCAGCGCACCCGCCCAGGCCCAGCAGAAACCCGATGAAGTGTTGGCCCTGCGCAAGGGTGTGTTTCAAGTGATCAAGTCCAGTTTCGGCCCGATGGCCGGTTTCGCCGACGGCAAGGTGCAGCTTGATGCAGCCCGGGCGGCTGTTCTGGGTGCTCGTTTAAGCGCCGTGGCGCCGATGGCGGCTGATGTGTTCCCGGCGGGTTCCGATTTCGTGGTCGGATCGAAAGCCAAGCCCGAGATTTGGTCCAAGCCCGATGATTTCAAAGCCAAGATGTCGGCCTTTCAAACGGCGGCGGCCAAGCTGGCCGACGCCGCCAAGGCGGGCAATCTGGACGGCGTGAAGGCGGCCGTTCCCGATGTCGGCAAGGCCTGCAAGGCCTGCCACGACGATTTCAAGGAAAAGTAAGAGAGCTATTTCGGTCCCGCCAGAGAGATGACGAACGAAATCGATATCGACCTGGCGGGTCCGGCCTATGCCTTTACCTTGGCCGCCATTCACCAGGAAAGTGCAGCCGATCCCTGGGACGGGGCCGCTTTCGCCACTTTGCTGGCCCAGCCCGGCGTGATGGCCCTGCTGGCCCGCGCTGGCGGCGATCCTTTGGGTTTCATCCTGCTCCGCCTAGCCGCTGACGAAGGTGAAATCCTGCATTTTGCGGTTCGCCCGGCGCATCGCCGCCAGCATCTGGGGCAAGCCCTGCTCGATCAGGCTCTGCGGATCATGATTTCCCGAGGGGCCGGGCGCTTGTTCCTCGAGGTCGAGGAAACCAACCAAGCCGCCCAAGGACTTTACGAACAGGCAGGCTTCAAGAAAGCCGGTTTTCGGCCAGATTATTACGGCCCGGGCCGTCCGGCGCTGCTGCTGGCGAAGAATTTGGAAGCCTAATCCCCCAAGCCCATGACGAAGGCCAGGGCAGAATTCAGGCGCGCCAAATCCGCCGCGCTCAGGCGTCCGATCCGCTGGCCGACACGCTCGCGGCGGATGGTCACCGGCTTGTCCGCCATGACTTGCGAAGGCAGGCGCAGGCCGTTTTCGGGGCTGGGATCGACCGTAATGCGAAAGTCGGGGGCGTCTGCCAGCTCGCTGGTCATTTGGCAGACGATGACGGACGCGAAATTTCTGGGGAAGGCGTCCGACTGAACGATGACGGCCGGGCGCGGCTTGCCGTAATCGCCGCTGCTGGCGACTGTGACGACGTCACCGCGCTTCATCGGTTTCGAATTCAGAGACGGCTTCGATCCATTCAAGCGCTTCTTGTTCGGACCTGGGATTTAGCCTGGCCGTCTCCTGGGCGATGCGTTTCTGCACGTCCTTGACGCGGGCGTCCGGCAAGATCAGACGCACCTCGCGCAGGTTAAGGCCGCGCCGTCTGTCCCGCATGGCCCTCATTCGTTCCGCAGCAGCCATAAAACCTCCCATTGGATGGTTGCATCGTAACGCGTTACGAAGATTCTTTCAATCCTTCCTTGGCAAGCCCGATTACCTGTGCTAGAAACCCCGCCTTTCCAGGACGCATGGGGCGGCCTGGGGGCGGTTTTGCTTTTGGAAGGAGCGGTTGCCCGTGCAGGTTCTCGTCCGTGACAACAATGTTGATCAGGCCCTCAAGGCGCTCAAAAAGAAGATGCAGCGTGAGGGGATCTTCCGCGAGATGAAGCTGCGTCGCAATTTCGAGAAGCCCTCCGAACGCAAGGCCCGCGAAAAGGCCGAAGCCGTTCGCCGCGCCCGCAAGCTGGAGCGCAAGCGCCTGGAGCGCGAAGGCTTCTAACCCTTCTTTCTTCCCGCAAGGAAAAGCATGCCAGCCCCGATCCGCAAGGACCGGGGCTTTCGGTTTTTTTAAGCAAGGGCTATGGTGGGTGGCATTTCACGAGGAACGACATGACCTATCGCAGCGACTTCGATTTCGGCGATCTTAGCCTTTCGCGCATCGTGACCAATCCGCCTTGGTTCGAAAACGCCTATGTGGTCCGCCATAAGCCCAGCAACAGCGCCGTGGTGATCGATCCGGGCGGCATGGCCCCCGAGATCGCCAAGGCCGCGGGTGAAGACGGCTGCAAGCTGGCAGCCATCTGGCTGACCCATGGCCATTTCGACCATCTGGCCGGGGTTGCCGATCTGCAGGACCTGCAAGACGTGCCCTGCATCGCCCATGCCGACGAAAAGCGGCTGATCGAGGCCCAACCCGCCTTCTCGGCTTCGATGCTTGATCAGCCGGTGCGCCTGCCTAGGAGCCTGTCTTGGCTTTCGGGAATCGACCCCGACCTGGATTTGGGTGGGTGCCGGGTGCGGGCGATCACCACGCCGGGCCATACGCCGGGCGGCGTCTGCTACGATTTCGGCCCCTTCGTGATCACCGGCGACACTTTGTTCGATCAGGGCGTCGGACGCACCGATCTGCCCGGCGGCGACGGCGTGGTTTTGAAGTCGTCGATCGACCGGCTGCTTGGCCTGCTCGATCCCGAAGTCCGCCTGTTCGCGGGCCATGGCGAGGATTGGACGGCAAGCGACGCCAAGCCCTGGTGGGTCCAGATGGGCGGCTATTTCTTCTCGTAAGTTCTGGGGAGACTGCAAGCATGTATATCGACGGCGCTTGGATCGAAACGCGCAAGACCTTCGCCAGCCACAATCCGGCCAATGGCGAGATATTGGGCCAAGCACCCGATGGCACCGAGATCGAGACCCGCCAGGCCATCAACGCCGCCGCCAAGGCCTTTCCCGCTTGGGCGTCGTCTTCGGCCTATCTGCGCGCAGAGCTTTTGTACCGCGCTTGGCAATTGATGGTCCAGCGCAAGGAGGAACTTGCCCGGCTGATGAGCGAGGAACAGGGCAAGCCCTTGAAGGCGGCGCGCAACGAGGTGGTTTACGGCGCCGATTTTCTGCAATGGTACGCCGAGGAAGCCAAGCGGGTTTACGGCCAGGTGATTCCAGCGCCCAGGGCCGACCAGCGCTTCATATCCTTGCGCCAACCGGTGGGCGTGGTGGCGGCGATCACGCCTTGGAACTATCCGATGTCGATGTTGACCCGCAAGATGGCCCCGGCGCTGGCCGCCGGCTGCACCATCGTGCTGAAGCCCGCCGAGGCGACGCCGCTGTGCGCCATGGCCGTTTTCAAGATTTTCCACGACGCGGGGTTTCCGCCCGGCGTGGTCAATCTGGTCACGGCCCGCGATCCTGCGCCGGTGGGCGAGGAAATGGTTTCCAATCCCCTGGTGCGCAAGATCACCTTTACGGGTTCGACCTATGTCGGCAAGCAAATCGCCTCGAAGGCGGCCTTGCACGTCAAGCGCGTCTCGATGGAACTGGGCGGACACGCGCCGTTCATTCTATGCCCCGACGCCGACCCGGTGCATGCCGCCAAGGGCGCTGTGCTGATCAAGGGGCTGAATACCGGCCAGGCCTGCATCAGTCCCAACCGCTTTCTGGTTCATCGCCCCCTGGTTCCCGCCTTCGTGGCCGAACTGGCCGCCAGGACCGCCAAGCTGAAGGCGGGGTCGGGGCTGGATGAAAGCGTTTCGGTGGGTCCGCTGATCAGCCAGTTGGCGCTCGACAAGGTGCATCGCCAGGTCGAAGACGCCGTTTCGAAGGGCGCCAAGATCGAATGCGGCGGGCACAGGCTGTCAGACGGCGGATTGGATAAGGGGCATTTCTACGCGCCCACGGTTCTGTCGGGCGTGGCGCGCGACATGCTGATCTGGCGCGAGGAAACTTTTGGCCCGGTCGCACCCGTCATCGCCTATGACGACGAAGCCGAGATTCTGCCCCTGGCCAACGACACCGACTATGGCTTGGCGGCCTATGTCTATACGCCCAACTTGAACCGCGCCATGAAGCTGTTCGAAGGATTGCGTTTCGGCATCATAGGCGTCAACGACATCAATCCCACCGCCGTCGCCGCACCCTTCGGCGGCATGAAGGAAAGCGGTCTGGGCCGCGAGGGCGGCCAGGAAGGGATATTGGAATATCTGGAGACCAAGTTGGGCGGCTTCTCGCTGGCCTGACCGCCCTCAGGGCAAGTACCTACGCGCGCTTACCCGCCCGCTTTTCATGGACAGAAGCGTCCTCGGACGCAACAATCGGGCATGAGCCGATATTTGGACAAGATGGGAGAAACGGCCAACGGCGTGGTATTGCTGGCCGCCGCCTATGTGGCGCTGCATGTCTTTCTGGATGGCGTCAGTTGGGTACATGGGCTGCAGAATCTGCTTATAACGCCCTGGAATCCGGTCGCAGGGCTGGCTCTTGCCTTTCTGTTGTTGGCCGGAATTCGCTATTTCCCGGCGGTCATGGCTGGCTGCCTGATGGCCGATCTGCTGGTCAGAGGGTCATCCTTCCATCTGCTTCCCTCGCTTGTTTTCGCGCTGCTCTTTGCCCTTTCCTACGTCGCCTGCGCCCTGTTGCTCAAACGCCATCGGATCGGGCTGGATGCGCTGAATCTGCGCGACGTCTTGCTGATTGCGATCATCGGATCTGGAACTGCGCTGATCATCGGAACCGTCCATGTCGCCACTTTGATCGCTTTCGACATGCTAAGCCTGTCCCGCCTTGGCGAGGCTTTGCCGCGCTACTGGGTGGGCGACGTCATCGGCATCATCACCACGGCGCCGTTGATTCTCGTCTTGTGGCCGCACCGCAAGGACTTGTGGGGATTGCTCCAGGAACTGGTCTGGCCGCTGGCCGCGGTGGCGGCGATTTCCTGGATTACCTTCGGCGTCAAGACGACAAACGAGTTCAAGCTCTTCTATCTCTTATTCCTGCCCCTGATCTGGATGGCGGTGCGACACGGCATGAAAGGCGCCGTCATCGGCATCGCCGCCACGCAGATTTGCATGATGGCGATCACGACCTTGCTAGGCTATGAAGCCGCGACGGTGACCTCTTTTCAGATCTTGATGCTGGTTCTGACCTTGACGGCGCTGCTGCTGGCCGCCGTCGTCGATGAGCGGGCGCGGGCGGAAAGCAATCTGCACGACCACCAGATGAGTCTGGCGCAAATGACCAGGCTGTCGCTGGCTGGCGAAATGGCGTCGGGTCTGGCGCATGAGCTGAACCAGCCCCTGACCGCCATCGTCAATTACATCAAGGCGGCACAAGGCCTGCTGCAAGGCCCGTCATCGCGGTTGGCCGACGCCCAGGACGCCCTGGGCAAGGCCTCCAGCCAAGCCATGCGGGCCAGCCAGATCATCGGCCGCCTGCGCGAATTCTTGCAAAAAGGCGAGATGGCATTGTCGCCGGTCTCCTTGTCCGATCTGGTGGCCGAGGCCCTGGCGTTGATCGCCTCGACCGCCAAGCGCAGCCAGGTGCGCATCGCGGTGCAGCTTGCGCCGCCATTGCCCAAGGTGATGGTGGACCGCATTCATATCGAGCAGGTCCTGCTCAACTTGTTGCTCAACGCCATCGAGGCGACCTCCGACAGAAAGCCGGACGAGCGCGAGATCGCCATCGAGGCTAGGCTCAGGAGCGACGGCATGGCCGAAATAGCGGTGCGCGACAACGGGCCGGGCATCGATCCGGAAATCGAAGGCCGCCTGTTCGAGCCATTCGCCTCCTCGAAAAGCGAAGGCATGGGGCTTGGCCTGATGATTTGCCGGACCATCGTCGAGGCGCATGGCGGCAGCCTGTGGCACGATGATAAAATCGGCGGCGCCACCATCTTCCGCTTTACGCTTCTTGTCGATGCTTCCGCTTAAGAAAGGAAAAGGCCATGACCCTGCCAACGCAACCCGCAACCGAAGAGCCGGTCTTTCTGGTTGATGACGATGCCGCCGTGCGCGATTCCCTGGCGCTGTTGCTTGGCGTGGCCGGATTCAAGGTGCAGGCCTATGGATCGGCCCATGATTTCCTGGATGCCTATGTGCCGGGCCAGGGCGGGTGTCTGGTGACCGACATTCGCATGCCGGGCATGGATGGGCTGGAGCTGCAAGCCGAGCTGATGCGGCGCAATATCGATTTGCCGGTGATCTTCATTACCGGCCACGGCGACGTCGCCAAGGCGGTGCAGGCTTTAAAGACAGGGGCCTGCGATTTCATTGAAAAGCCGTTCGAGGAAGAGGTGCTGACCAGCTCGATCCGCCAAGCCTTCGACAAGGAAGCGAACCGATTGGCGCCCCGGCTACGCCGCGAGGCGGCGGGCATATCGACAAGGCGCGCCCTTCTTACGCCGCGCGAGGCGCAGGTGATGGATCTGGTGGTGGATGGGCATTCGAACAAGTCGATCGCCCAGAAGCTGGGCATCAGCGCCCGCACGGTCGAAATTCATCGCGCCCGCGTCATGGACAAGATGAAGGCGCGCAACTTGTCGGATCTGGTGCGCATGGCGCTCCGGGCCTCTTGCGACAATGCCGACGCCGCCCCGTAGCGTTAAACTTTGCTTGATCGGCGGGCTGGCGTCTTCTTGGCGGGCTTTTCCGGCGGCTTGGGTTTTTCAGGCAGCATCGAGCGGGTTGAATAGACCAGCCGCTCGCACAGCACGCGTGAAAGATTGAACAAGACCTTCGAGGCTAGGTCGGGGGCCGAACGCATCAGCTTGCGCAAGAAGGTCTGCGACACGACCAGGATTTCGCTTTCGGCCAGCGCCACCACGTCGGCCGAGCGCTTGACGTTGGCGATGAAGGCGATTTCGCCGAACACCTGGCCCGGTTCCAGCACCGCGATGGGCTGCTTGGCTTTGGGCAGGCGAACCTCGGCCAGGCCGGAAAGAACGACGAACAGTTCGTTGCCCACGTCTCCGATGCGCAAGATCGTGTCGCCCGCTTGGCAAGACAGAACGGTGCCGCTTTTCAAGACCCGCTTGCGCTCGTCATCCGACAGGCCTTCAAGCAGGGGCACCCGGCTGCCGGTCGAGGGGCGCAGTTTATCGGCCAGGAACTGCCAGAAAGCGTCTTCGCCCGCACCCCAGCGCGCCGCCTTGGTGGTGGCGGGGAATTCGCGGGCCAGCCAGTCGGCGTCGCTCTGCTTTTGCCACAAGTCCGGTCGGTTCTTGAGCTTGCGCCAGAAGGGCGATTGAACGGCTTCCAGATGGGCGGCGTCCTTCAGGGCCAGAATCAGCGGAACGCGATAGCCCACTTCGGGGTCCAGGAAGTTCTCGGTGTAGGGTCGGTAGCCCAGATGTTCGTACAATTCGATGAGGGCGGGGGCGCAATAGCAAAAATCGTAAACGACGCCGCTTTCCAGCCCCAGTTCGTAGGCCCGGCTCAGAATTTTGTGCAAGGCGACCGATCCGCGCAAATCCCTGGCCACCATCAGGCGCGACGAAAAGCTCAATCGTTCAGGCGCAATGGCGCTGAAGCGAGACAGACGATAAGCCGTCTCCAGGGCGGGCGGCAGGCGGGTGCGCTTGGCGTTGTTGATGCGCAGGGTGGCGACCACGGCATCGCCTTCCTGGGCGTAGAGAATCAGGGCGTCCTCGTCCAATTCGTCGGCCAGGAAGCGCCGCTTGTGGTCGGCGTTGGCCAGGGCGATCTTGCCCATCTCCTCGACGTAAACGCCGTAGCGGAAACGCCAGACGGCTTCCCGTTCGTCGGCCGAGCGGGCCTGGCTGATGCGCAATGTCTGAGTGGCGTCTGCTTGTGCCATTTTTTGTACTGCTCTCCCCCGAGAAAGTCCATTCTAGCAGCTTGATTCAAAAAGCGCACGCCGGAGTATTGCCCCCGGCGCGCGGTTACGCTAAGAAAGCCTATGACCGATGCGACGAAACAATTGACCCGTTATTTCGACCTGCTGTCCGACCTGGGGCGTTCGGCCCAGGCCAGCGACGGGGCCGGGAAAGCCCTGGTTCTGGACGAAGCCATCGGGCGCATTCGTGCCCTGGCCCGCGTGACCCACGAGGCGGGCCATACGCTGTATTTCATCGGCAACGGCGGCAGCGCCGGGATCGCCAGCCATTTAGCCATCGATTACTCGAAGAACGGCAATCTGCGCTCGCTGGCCCTGAATGATGGCGCCCAACTGACCTGCCTAGCCAACGATCTGGGCTATGAAAACGTCTTCTCTCATCCTATTGGGCTGCATGGCCGTTCGGGCGATCTGTTGATCGCCATTTCCAGCTCGGGCCGCTCGGTCAATATCTTGAAGGCGGCTGAAACGGCCAAGGGCAAGGGCATGGCTGTGGTCACCCTGTCGGGTTTCGACGGCACCAACCCGTTGCGCCGCCTGGGCGACATCAACCTGCATGTCGCTTCGCATCAGTACGGCTTCGTGGAAATCTTGCATCTGGCCCTGCTGCACGCCGTTCTCGATTTCGAAATGGGCTGGAACGGGCAGGTTTAGAAGCTGTCTGCCTGCTGAAAAAGCGAAAGGGCCGGGGTTTCCCCCGGCCCTTATTGCTAGCAGACGGCTGATTGCCTGTTAACGGCGCTCGCCAAAGAAACGCAGGAGCATCAAGAACAGGTTCAGGAAGTCCATGTACAGTGACAAGGCGCCCATCACGGCCTTCTTGCCCGCGGCCTCGAGACTGTCGGCCTCGAAGTACATTTCCTTGATCTTCTGGGTGTCGTAGGCGGTCAGGCCGGTGAAGACCAGCACGCCGACGGCCGAGATGACCAGTTCCATCATCGTCGACTTCAAGAAGATGTTGACCAAGCTGGCCAGGATGATGCCGATCAGGCCCATGAACAGGAACGAACCGAAGCCCGACAGGTCGCGCTTGGTGGTGTAGCCGTACAGGCTCATCGCGCCGAAGGTGGCGGCGCAGATGAAAAACGTTCTGGCGATGCTGGCCCCGGTATAGACGATGAAGATCGGCGCCAGTGCCGCGCCCATCAGGGCGGCATAACCCCAGAAAGTGATCTGCACGGCTTGCAGGCTCATCTTCTGGACGCGGAAGCTGAGGAAGAAGACCAGCGCCAGGGGGGCCAGCATGACCACCCACATCAGGCCGGTGCCGAACAGGGTCTGCATCAGGGCTTCGTTCGAGGCGATGAGCGCCGACACGATGCCAGTCAGCGCCAGACCGGAGCCCATGTAATTGTAGACGCGCAGCATGTAGGAGCGCAGCCCCTGGTCGATGGCGGCGGACTGGGTGCCAGCGACCGTGGCGGTGCGGCGAAGCGATTCGAGTGCCATGATGGTTCCTCTCTGTAACCTATACCGCCCATGTTATATGTGAGAGGAAGGTGGGAAATCAACAGCTAGGCCAGAATTTGACGCTTGGCGGTTGTCTTTATCGCGGTTTCCCCTTACTTTTCAAGGAACAGGGAAGGGAGCGGGAGGCCGGATGGCCAAGGAACCCGAAAAAAAGAAAGTGGCGGCGGCCGTGGTTCGCAAGGAACCCGTGAAGGGAGCGGGCACGCCCATCTTGCTGAGAGATCGCTATCAGATCTTTCCGGCCACCCCCATGTTCGATTTCGATCTGCCCAGCGCCACCGCCTTCGCCTGTTCCGACAAGCGCGACCCCAACAGCTATTTGCTGGCCTATGTCTGCAAGCCCGAACTGCCGCCTCGCATCAACGTGCTGCGCAGCTTGAAGGGCCAGCAGATAACCGGCGTCATGCCGCTTTTGGAGTGGGGCGTGACGGAATGGCCGCCCGCCGGGCGGCAATGCATGATTGTCATCTACCAGCGCCCCTTGGGCGGGCGCGTCATGCCGTCGCTGGAATCCGAGATTGCACCGCTCGACGAATATGAGCTGGTCAAGAAGATCGTGCCGCAAATGGCCCTGGCGCTGAAGGAGCTGTCCGACCGCGGCATCAGCCACCGCGCCATTCGCCCCACCAACCTGTATTGGATGGACGATCTTTGCGAGCAGATGGTGTTGGGCGATTGCGTCACCTCGCCGCCCGCCTATGATCAGCCGGTTTTGTTCGAGGGCATCGAAGCGGGCATGTGCCTGCCCGCGGCAAGAGGCAGCGGCGGACATGCCGACGATCTGTATGCGTTGGGCGTGTCCATGCTGATGCTGAAGCTGGGGCGCGATCCCTTGAAAGGCGTCGAGGCAAGCCAACTGATCAAAGCCAAGATCACCAAGGGAACCTATTCGCTGATGGTGGGTGACGAACGCCTGCCGTTGTCGATGATCGAGGTGTTGCGCGGCCTGTTGTGCGACGATCCCGCCGAGCGCTGGACGGTCAACGATCTTGATCTATGGACGAACGGGCGGCGTCTTTCGCCCTTGCAGCCCAAGCAGGAAAAGCGGGCCGTGCGCGGCTTCGCCTTCCTGGGCGCCGAATACAACACCGCCCGCGAGCTGGCTTTCGTGATGGCAGAGAACTGGGGCAAGGCCGCCGAACCCATGCTGGACGGCCAGCTTGAAGTCTGGCTGCGGCGCGGCATCGAGAACAAGGAAATGGCCGACTTGGTCAGCACAGCCATCAAGTCGGTCAAGCAAACCCCCGGCGTCGATCAGAAGACCGCCGAGGATCTGCTGGTCACGCGGGTTCTGATGCTGCTCGATCCGATGTCGCCCATTCGATACAAGGGATTTTCGGCGCTGCCGCTTGGCTTCGGCCCGGCCCTGGCCGTCATCATGGGATCGAAGGCCGATCCCAAATTGTTCGCGGAATGCATTCTGCGCGACGTACCGCACATCTGGTTCGAAACCAGGCCCGAATACGACGCATCGAACTCGCAGATCGACAATCTGTTTAAGGATTTGAAGGCCTATATGCAGCAATCCGCCATGGGCTACGGCCTCGAGCGGGTTCTTTACGACCTGAACGAAGCCCTGCCCTGCCAAAGCCCGTTGGTGGCCGATTCCTTCGTGGTCGATATCGGCGAATTGCTGCCAGCGCTTGAGCAGACCGCCAAGAAGATCGATCCCAGAACCATGCCGATGGATCGTCACATCGCTGCCTTCATCGCCTGCCGCTTCGACTTCAATGTCGAGCGCCAGGTAACGGCGCTCAACGACAAATCATCACAGAACCAGCTTTTGGGCATGCTCAGTTTGCTGGGCACCGTGCAATGGCGTCTGGGACCTGAAAGTCTGCCAGGTCTGGCTTCATGGATGGGCGCGCATCTCGGCCCCGTGGTCGGCGCCTTCCACAGCCGGGCCAGACGGCGCGACATGGAAAAGGAACTGCCCCGGCTGGTGCGTTCGGGCAATCTGCCGGAACTGTTCGCCTATATCGACAATCACGAGGAAAAACGGCGCGACGAGGACGGCTATTTGCTGGCCAGGGCGGAATATGCGGCGTCCAGCCAGGAAGCGAGCGAAATTGAATCGGGTTCCGACCGGCGCAACCAGCAGGCCACGCGCTATGGCCATCAGGCGGCCGGGGTGATTTCCATGATGCTGGCGCTGATCGTGCTCAGCATTCTTCTGATGATCCGGTTCTTCTAGGGATAGGACATGGCCAAGAAGAAACCAACCAAGAAAATCCCCCCTCCCCAAGGCGGCATCGGTCGCGGGCGCATTACGCTGGGCTTGCTGATCCTGGGGCCGCCCGCCTTGTTTTTCTTCCTGCCGACCTGGGTGTTCCTGGGCCTGTCCATGCTGCCTACGATCGTGGCCTATATCGTCGATCGCAGCCCTTACCGCTATGGCTGGGTTTCAGTGGCCGGTCTCAATTTGGCGGGCGTCGCGCCCTATCTCATGAAATTGTGGTTTGAGGGCCATTCTTGGAGCCACGCCCTGCAGATCCTGTCCAACCCTTTTGACCTCATCGTCATGTATGGCGCGGCGGCTCTGGGTTGGGTATTGCATCTGTCCGTGCCGCCGGTGGTCGGCGCTTGGTTGGACGTAACATCGCAAAGACGCCTAACGCAGTTAAGGTCCATCCAGCGGCGGCTGATATCGGAATGGGGCGAGGAAGTGTCCAGGCCGGAAGACGACGACGTGGCTGCAACGCCGCACGCTCGCAGGCGTTAAAGCGCTCACCGGCCCCGTCAAACGAACGGGGGCCGGTGGTTGCTTCAAGAAATTAAGCGGCGGCCTGGGCGCGCAGGACCGATTTTTGCACTTTCTCGAAAGCGCGCATTTCGATCTGGCGCACGCGCTCGCGCGAAATGGCGAAGCGCTGCGACAATTCCTCCAACGTCGCCGGTTCGTCCTTTAAGCGCCGCTCGGCCAGAATGATGCGCTCGCGCTCGCCCAATTGCGTCATGGCGCCGCCCAGCAGCCCGCGCCGCTGGTCGCTTTCCTCGGCCTCGGCCAAACAAACTTCCTGGCTGGACGAATCGTCTTCCAGGAATTCCATCCATTCGCCGTCGCTGTCGGCGCGCATGGGCGCGTTCAATGAATGGTCGGGGCCGGACAGGCGGCGATTCATCTGGACGACTTCGTCCTCGGTGACCGCCAGTTTGTGGGCGATGGTCTTGACTTGCTCGGGATGAAGATCGCCTTCCTCCAGCGCCTGCATGCGGCTTTTCATGCGGCGCAGGTTGAAGAACAGCTTCTTCTGGGCTGCCGTGGTTCCCATTTTGACCAACGACCAGGAATGGAGGATGTATTCCTGAATGGCGGCGCGTACCCACCACATGGCATAGGTGGCCAAACGGAATCCCTTTTCAGGGTCGAAACGCTTGACCGCCTGCATCATGCCCACATTGCCCTCGGCAATCAGCTCGCCCAGGGGCAGGCCATAGCCGCGATAGCCCATGGCGATCTTGGCGACCAAGCGCAGATGGCTGGTCACCAGTCGATGGGCGGCGTTCTGGTCGTCGGTTTCGCGGTAATTTTTGGCCAGCATGTATTCTTCTTCCGGGGCCAACATCGGAAAACGGCGAATTTCCATCAAATAGCGGCTGAGGTTGCCCTCGGGGGCTATGGGCAGGCGCATGGCTGTTGCGTTCATAACTTTGACTCCTTCCCGCTAGCTGGGGGCCTTAATAGGCGCCCCCATTAACCAAGCTGTGAAGTCAGGATTGTCTTCTTTTTAGGATTTGTCTAGGGAGATTATTAGTACATTGAAATCTGGTGGAAGAGATTCGTTGAATTTTAGATAATTGCCAGCTATCGGATGGTAAAAACCAAGCTCGTAGGCATGCAAAGCCTGGCGCGGAAAAGATTGAAGCATATGGACATTGTCGCCAGACAGGTTCTTAAGCGGCACGCGCCTGGGTCCGCGGCCATAGGCCGGGTCGCCGATCAAAGCATGACCGCCATGCGCGAAATGCACGCGAATTTGGTGGGTGCGTCCGGTCTCAAGACGGCATTCGACAAGGCTGACCGCCTGATTCCAGGACTTCAGAACCTTGTAGCGGGTCAGCGCATGTTTGCCGCGCCCCTCGGGAACGACGGCCATTTTCGTGCGATGTTTGGGATCGCGTCCGATGGCGCCAGCAAACTGCCCAACCGGCGGCAAGGGCACGCCCCAGACCAGCGCCTGATAGGCGCGTTCGATCTCATGGGCGGCGAACATCTTGCTAAGGCCGCGATGGGCGGCGTCGGTCTTGGCCGCCACCAACAGGCCGCTAGTGTCCTTGTCGATGCGATGCACGATGCCCGGGCGCTTGACCCCGCCGATCCCCGACAGGCTGTCGCCGCAATGGGCGATCAGGGCATTGACCAGCGTGTGGCCCGGATTGCCGGGGGCCGGGTGAACCACCAACCCGGCCGGTTTGGCGATCACGATCAAATGCTCGTCTTCGTAATGGATGTTGAGAGGGATGTTCTCGCCCAAGGGGACGGGCGCTTCCGCCGCCGGTTCCAAGACGGTGTAAACCGCTCCCGGTTTGACCGGTGCCGAGGGGTCGGTTATGGTCTCAATGCCGCACTGCACTTGCCCTTCGCCCATCAAAGCCTTAAGGCGCGTGCGCGACAGGCTGGGCAGGGCCTGGGCCAGCCATTTGTCGAGCCGCATGCCGGAACAGTCGTCCGGCGCCGGCAAAAGAGTGTGGCGGGTTGATTGGGTCATCTGAATGTCCGTCATACTAACTTTGGGAACTTTGACAAAGCATGAATCTCGCGGTTCTTAAATCCATCACCATCGGCATGGGCTTTCTGATCGTCGGCGGTTTGGCCGCTTTGGTCTACGGCGCGATGAACCAGGCGGGCAAGCTGAAGCTGGAAAAGGCGGAAAGCGCCCCGGTTCTGGAAGCGCCGAAGCCTTTCGGCACATTGGAGCTTAAGGAACCGGCGGGCACGGAAATTCTGGAACTCGCCACCGGCGACGGGCGTTTGTATCTGCGCCTGGGCGGCGGCGGCAAGCCCGAGCGCATTCTGGTGCTGGATGCCAAGAGCGCGACCGTGCTGGGAACCATCCTGCCCAGCCAGGCTGAAGCCGCATCCGCCCCTGCCCCCACGCCCAGCCCCGCCCAGTGATCAGCCTGACCTTCGGCCAAGCGCGCTTGATCGAAAGTTTGGCGAAAGCCGCCTGGCCCAGGGAGTGCTGCGGCCTGCTGATCGGGCGTTGCGTGGACGGCGCGCAAATCATCGACGAAGTGCGGCCCTGCAAAAACTTGCTGGCCGATGCACAAAACGATCGTTTCGAAATAGATCCCCAGGACCGTTTCGACGCCATGCGCCAGGCCAGAAGCATGGGGCGCGAAATCCTGGGCCATTACCATTCGCACCCCAACGGCGTGGCGGCGCCGTCGAAAACCGACCGCGACATGATGTACGAGCCGGACTTGATCTGGCTGATCGCGGGCGTGACCGGGGCTGGCGATTGCAGCCTTGCCGCGTTCCGCCCCAATCTTGACCGGGAAGATTTCGATCCGCTTAGGCTTGTCATCAAAGCCGCAGACGATCAGAATTGCCAGCCATGACGCAAATCATCGATCATCGACCGCGCCGCAGCGCTCTTTACATGCCAGCCTCCAACGCCAGGGCTTTGGAAAAGGCGCGCACCTTGCAAGCCGACGTGCTGATTCTCGATCTGGAAGATTCAGTGGACCCGCAATCCAAGGAGACGGCGCGCGGCCAAGCCATGGCCGAACTGGCGAAGGGCGGCTTTGGCAGGCGCGAGACGGTGCTGCGCGTCAATGCGCTGACGACGCCCTGGGGGGTGGACGATCTGAAGGCGGCGGCGCATGGCAAGGCCGACGCCGTGTTGCTTTCCAAGGTGGAATCGGCCCACGACGTCCGCGAAGCGGAATCACTGCTGGCGGGAACCGACCTGTCGATTTGGTGCATGATCGAAACGCCCAAGGGCGTTCTGGCCGCGTCCGAGATCGCCCAGGCCTCCAAGCGCCAAGGCTGTTTCGTTCTGGGCACGTCCGATCTGGCCAAGGATCTGCGTTGCCGTCATACGCCAGACCGTCTGGCGCTGCTGTTCAGCTTAAGCCAGACGCTGCTGGCCGCCCGCGCCCATGGCTTGGCCTGCCTGGATGGCGTGCATCTTGATCTGTCCGACGATGTGGGGTTCGAGCGCGCCTGCCTGCAGGGCCGCGATCTGGGCTTTGACGGCAAGACGCTGATCCATCCCAAAACCATCGAAACGGCCAACCGCGTCTTCTCGCCCAGCGATCAGGACGTGGCGGCGGCCAAGAAGATCGTGGCCAGCTTCGAGGCGGCGAAGGCGCAAGGCAAGGGCGTTGTCGTAGTCGATGGCCGTCTGGTCGAACATCTGCATGTGCAAGAAGCGCTGCGCGTCCTGGCCTTGGCCGAGGCGATTGCACGCGGGGTCTGACCCCACTCGCTGCCAGACACCGGCGCTACTTAGATTTCAGACGCCAGACGCCGTCCCAATCCGGCGGCGGGTTGGCCTTCAGATATTCGCAGCGTTCGATATACATCTTCGCGCAGAAATCGTTGGGGTGCAGGCGAAGCGATTCGCGGAAGGCCTTTTCAGCTTCGTCGAACTGGCCGTGGCGGTATGACTGCACGCCAAAGCCGAAGGTGCTGAGCACGTCCATCATGTTGGGGAAGGTGGCGTCGGTGTGGAAGTCGACCACCTCGAACACCGCCACCGGCTGCGTCTTGCCCTTGACGATCACCTTGTCCACCTCGCGCATGCGATAAGTGCCCTTCAGGCGGGCCTTGGTGAATTCGCTGATCAACAGCTTGGCGCCATACTGCTTGGTGGCCGATTCCAAGCGCGAAGCCAGGTTCACGCCGTCGCCGATGACGGTGTAATCCATGCGTTTGGGACTGCCGATATTGCCCGACACGATATTGTCGGTATTAAGGCCGATGCCGATGTCGACCGGGCGCTTGCCCTCAGAGGCGCGCCGCTCATTGTATTTGGCCAGGCCTCGCAGCATGTCGAGGGCGGCGCGCATGGCGCGGTCCTCGTCATCGTCGTGTGGCAATGGCGTGCCGAAGATGGCCATGATGGCGTCGCCAATGAACTTGTCGAGCATGCCGCCTTCATTGGTGATGCAATCGACCATGATGGTGAAATATTCGTTCAGCAAAGCCACCGTGCCTTGCGGCCCCAGTTCCTCGGTCAGGGTCGTAAAGCCGCGAATGTCCGAGAACAAGACGGTGGCGATGCTGGATTGGCCGCCCATCACCGCCTCGCCGCCGGCCAGCAGCTTGTCGGCCAGCGTGGGGTCCATATAGCGGGCCATGGTCGATTTCATGCGCTTTTCTGAACTGATGTCCTCGATCATCAGCATGCTGCCCAGCTTCTTGCCGCTGGCGTCCGACAATGGCTCGAAGGTCAGGTTGGCGGAAATGCGCTCGCCCTCGATCTCCAACTCGGCGTCGATCATGGCGTCGCCCGCGCGCTCTTCTTCGCACTGCTTGATCTTGTCGAAAATCCAGTCATTGGGGGCTTGGAAGAAATCTGCGGCCGGGCGGCCCAGAATTTGCGCAGCTTCCACTTTCAAGATGCGCAAGCCCGAAGCGTTGCAGGTGACGATCTTGCCGTCCTCGTTCAAGGTCAGCACGCCGCTGGTCATCGATTCCAGGATCGATTCATTGTAGTTCTTGATGTTCTGGACGTCGTCGAACAGTTTGGCGTTTTCAAGGCCGATGGATATTTGCGAAACGAAGGCCTTCAGCCTCGCCTCATCCTCGGGCGAGAAGGCGCCGCCCCGCTTGTTCAAAACCTGAGTGACGCCGATGCCCTTGCCGTCCTTGTTCAGAACCGGCACGCACAAGATCGAGCGCGTGAAAAAGCCGGTCTTGCGGTCGAAGGCGGGGTTGAAGCGCAAATCGGCGTAGGCGTAGGGAATGTTGATGGTCTCGCGCGTCGTGAAGACGGCGCCCGCGATGCCTAGATGGTTGGGCAGCCTGATCTGCGTGGCGCCCAGCCCCTCGCCCACCATGGTGAACAGCTCGTTGGTCTTTTCGTCATTGATGAACAGGGTCGAGCGTTCAGCGTCCAGCATGCGGGTGATGGTGGCGATGATCTTCGAAAGCAACGGCCCCAGCTTCAATTCCGACGAAATGTCCGAGACGACGCTTAAGAACTCAAGCTCCTGCTTGCGCTTGCGCTCAAGGCCCTCGACGGTGTGCAGGCTTTCCAGGGCGATCGCCGCCTGCTCGACCGTGGCTTCCAACAGGTCCATGTCGGCCTGGGTGAAGTCGCCCGAAAACTTGTTGAGAAGCTGGGCGACGCCGATGCATTCGCCCTTCAGGTTGCGCAGCGGCACGCACAAGATGGATTTTGTGATGAAGCCGGTCATCTGATCGACCGACTTGTTGAAATGCGAATCCTGATAGGCGTCGTGGATCATGACGCCTTTGCCGGTGGTGAAGACGTGGCCCGCGATGCCGCTTGAATTCATGATGCGGATTTCGCGGGTGAACTTGCCCTCGGCGACCAGCGAATACAATTCGCCCGACGCCTCCTCGTTCATGAAGATGGCGCCGCGCTCGGTGCCGATCGATTTTGTGGTGATGTCGACCAGCGTGGCCAGCGCCTCAAGCAGATCGTGCGAGGCGGCCAAACGGTTCGAGACGTCAAGCAAAAAGCTGGCTTGGCGGGCGTTGGTCTTGGCCCCCGTCTTTCTTGCCTGAACCTGTTGCCTTGCCATCTCGTTCATGTGCCTGCCTCAAGCCGCTCTCTCAGCGCGGAAATAGCCCTTTGAAGTTCAACCGCCTCGGCGGCGAACTTGGCTTCGGCCTTGCGCATTTTTTCCTGGCTTTCAAAAGTTTGCAAGTCCAGCTTCGCCCTCAGCGCATCCGCCGTGCCCTTCAACTGGCGGATTTCCTCTTGCATCTCCAGGGATGCCTTCTGAACCCGTTCGGTTTCGCCGATGCGCTGTTTGTCCAACTCGTCGCGCAGGGCGTCGGCCATGGCGCGCAATTGCGCGATCTCGGCCTGAGCGTTGCCGACAACCTTCTGCGTGCGTTCGGACTCGCCGATGCGCTGCCTCTCAAGCTCGTCGCGCAGCGCGTTCACGGTCTCGCGAAGCTGGGAAATCTCGCCCTGGAAGTCGTTCTGGAGTTTCTGGGCGCGCTCTGCCTCGCCGATCTTCTGCTTGTCCATCTCGTCGCGCAGGGCGTTGATGGTGGCCTTCAGATGCGCGTTCTCGGCTTGGATGTCGTTGACCGCCCGCTGCACGGCGACCGTCTGCTCCCTGCGCAGCCGGTCGAGTTCGGCCCTCAGCCGGTCGGCTTCGTTCTGGTCTGACCGGGGGGCGACGGCGGCGTTTGGCTGCATCCAGGACACCTCAACAGAGCGCTGTTTTGCCCAAGTATAGCAGCTTTTCACCTGTTCGTGGAAATGTTAAGCTGAGGCTATGACAGGAGAAAGCGCTTCAGATCGCCGCAGATTTACCCGCCATGACGTATCCATCCCGGTTCGCATCAAGGATGGCGGGCGTGGCATTGAGGCCGAAACGGTCAACATTTCGGGTTGCGGTCTGGCGCTGAAGTTAGAGTCGTCCTTGCTGGCGGGCAGCAAGGTCAAGGTGGAAATCGGCGAGCTTGGCGAATTTGCCGCCGACATCGTGGCGGTCGGCGATACTGGTCGCCTGCGGCTTGACATTTCCGAGACCGAGCAGGCCCAACTAGCCGACGAGATCGTGCGCAAGCTGGCGCATCTGATGCCGGTTTAGAACGGCTTCTATATAAGCCGCTTGTCTCGTTCCAGCCTGATCTGAATGTCGTACCCCTTCAGGGTGAAATAGCGCCGCAGCAGCACGGCGGCGGCAATCGCGATCCAGGCCCCCATCACCGTATCGGACAGGTAATGCACCGTGATCATGACGCGGCTGAGCGCTATCAGGAAAGCCAGCACCAGATAGGCGGCGTCATAGCGAGGATAGATGAAATACAGCGCCATCATGGCGGCGAAAATGGCCTGCGAATGGCCGGACGGAAAGGAATTCATGCCCCATTGGGTGTTGAAGGGTTCGAATCCGTACATTCCTTGCTCGAACAAATGACGGGGCCGGATGCGCCCGATCAGATATTTCAGCAGATTGACCAACAGGCCCGACGTCACCATGACCAGAAGGGCGTAAAGGGCGGCGCGCCCCCAGGAGCGATAGCGCTGAAAATCGATGTTGCGCACCGACGAATGGGCCATGGTGCGCAAGATCAGAAGGGCGACGGCGGCCACCACCAGATAGCCGGTGGCGTCGCCCAGCACGGTAATGGTTTTAAAGAAGGACAAAGTCTCCGGCGAGACGCCCTCTTTCAGCGCCAGCGCCAGCGGCTTGTCGATGGCGACGTAGGAAAAGGCGCAAAAAACCAGCACATACAAGAATGACGCGGTCAGCGGCCAAGCCGCCGTCAAGCGTCTGATCTCGTGCAGGGCGATCTTCAAGGGGATCATCCGCCCTTCCCGGCCCGATACAGGCGCAAGGTGACGGGCTTGCCGCGCGAATAGTTGATGCCTTCGATTTTAGCCAGTTCCTCGACGTCGCTCAGGCCCAATGCAGCACGAAAGCCGATCTCTTCTCGCTCTTCCACCAAGGCCAGGGCGCCCTGATGGGCCAGGATATGCTCGGCGGCTGATTTTCCGCCATCGGCCAGCAGGGTGCGCGTTCCCAGCCAGAAGACCAGACTTGGTTCATGGTAACCGGCGGCGGCCACCGGCAAGGTTGCGCCCTGTGCGGCCACGGCTTCGGCGGCGCGCCTGCTGATCGCCAACTGGTCCAGCCTGGGCAGAATGGCGGCCAGGATCAGGGTAATCGCCAGCGCTCCGGCCAGACCGCCCTGGATCAAGGCCTTGGCGTGATGGCCGGTCCAGAGATGGCGGATGGCCAGGGCGCTGGCCAGCAAGGCGGCCAGGGCGGCGGGAATCGACCAAAGGGTAAAGCCGGACCCATACAGAATGGGGGCTGCGACGCTGGCGGCGGCCAGAATTAGGCCGATCAGCCCCCAAACGGCGGCCCAGGCTTTCAGGCCCTTGCCAATTTTTCCCTGATTCTCAAAGGCCCAGGCGGCGATCAAGAGGGCCAGGGCAGGATAAAGCGGCAGCACGTAATGGGGCAGTTTGGTGGGGATCAGTTCGAAGATCAGCCAGGACGGAACCAGCCAAGCCAGCAAAAAACGGTGATGAGGGGCCGCCCGCTCGCGCAGGGCGCGGCTCAGGGCGGGCCACAGCAGCAGCGATCCCGGCCACAAGAAGATCGAGGCCAGCAGCAGATACATGCCGGGGACGCCGCCATGCGATTCCTGGGCGCCCAGCAATTTGGGCAGCAGGTCCTTGCCCACGGCTTCGCCCATGAAGGCGCCGCCGGTGGCGCTGCTGATCGAGACCAGCCAGGGACCCACGATGGCAGAAGCCACCAGAAGCCCCATCAAGGGGCGCATTTTAACGAACCAAGCCAGATTGCGGTCGGCAATCGCCAGTGCGGCCAGGGTGACGGCGACGATCATGGGCAGGACGGGTCCCTTGATCAGCATGCCAAGGCCCAAAGCCAGCCAGAAGGCCAGGGCGACGCCATTGCCGGGCTGGGCGATGGCCTTGCCCCGCCCATGCAGATAGAACCAGCCCATGGATCCCATGACGGCGATCGAGACCGCCATCAGGGCAGCGTCGGTTTTGGCCTGATGGCCTTCCAGAATGACCATCAGCGACGAAGCCAGCACACCCGCCCCCAGCAAAGCGGCGGGCGGTCCGGTCAGGCGTTTTCCAAAATGATAGAGCAGCAGCACGCCCAGCCAGACCGAGAGCAGGGACGGCAGGCGATAGGGCCAGATGGCGGTACTTGCGGGCGATGAGAATGCGGCCACGCTGGCCGCCTGCGCCCAATAGATGCCCACCGGCTTTTTGTTGCGCGCCTCGTCTTGATACATGATGCGGATGTAATCGCCGCTTTCCAGCATTTGGCGCGTGGCCTGGGCGAAGCGCGATTCGTCGCGGTCCAGGGGCGGAATCTGCGCCAGGCCGGGGATCAGAACGCCCAGGCAAAGCAGGCTTAGGATCAGATAGGGTTTGAATCCCTGGAACAAGTGGCGGCATCCCATAAAAAAGAAACGGCCCCGCAAGGGGCCGCTTCCAAGATCGGAAACAGTAACCTTAGCGGGTCGGCACCGGCTTCTCGCCCGAATAGTCGTAGAAGCCGCGTCCGGTCTTGCGGCCCAGCCAGCCCGCCTCGACATATTTCACCAGCAGCGGGCAGGGGCGGTATTTGGTGTCGGCCAGACCGTCGAACAGAACTTGCATGACGGCAAGGCAGGTGTCCAGACCGATAAAGTCGGCCAGTTCCAGGGGACCCATCGGGTGGTTGGCGCCCAGCTTCATGGCGGTGTCGATGGCGTCGACCGATCCCACGCCCTCATACAGCGTATAAACAGCCTCGTTCAGCATGGGCAGCAAGATGCGGTTGACGATGAAGGCCGGGAAATCCTCGGCGCTCACCGGCACCTTGTGCATCTGCAGCGTCAGTTCGCGCACGCTGGCGAAGGTGCCTTCGTCGGTGGCGATGCCGCGAATCAGCTCGACCAATTGCATCAGGGGCACCGGGTTCATGAAATGCATGCCCATGAACTTGCCGGGCCGGTCGGTCGACGACCCCAGGCGGGTGATCGAGATCGACGAGGTGTTGGAGGCGATCAGGGCTTCCGGCTTCAGATACGGGCACAGCTTGGCGAAAATCTCTTTCTTGACCGCTTCCTTCTCGGTGGCGGCCTCGATCACCAGATCGCAGTCGGCGAACAGCTTGTAGTCGGTGCCGGTTTCGATCAGGGCCTGCGCTTTCACCTTGTCGGCTTCGGTGATCTTTTCCTTGGAAACCTGACGGGCCATGTTCTTCTCGATGACCTTCAGGCCCGCCTGCAGGCGGTCGTCGGAAAGATCGACCAATTTCACGGAAAATCCCGACAGGGCCGCCACATGGGCGATGCCCGACCCCATCTGGCCCGAGCCGATGATGCCTAATTTCTTGATCATGATGGACGATCCTTGCGAAGAGTTGGGCGAGATGTGGTTCATGGAAGATCAGAGAGCCTTTGAGAGTTCAGGGACTGCCTGAAACAGATCCGCCACCAGTCCGTAGTCGGCCACCTGGAAGATGGGGGCCTCTTCGTCCTTGTTGATGGCGACGATGACCTTGGAATCCTTCATGCCCGCCAGATGCTGGATGGCGCCCGAAATGCCGACGGCGACGTAAAGTTCGGGAGCGACGATCTTGCCGGTCTGGCCCACCTGCAAATCGTTGGGGGCGAAGCCCGCATCGACGGCGGCCCTGGAAGCGCCCACGGCGGCGCCCAGCTTGTCTGCCAGTTCTTCCAGCATTTTGAAGTTTTCCTGGCTGGCCATGCCGCGCCCGCCCGAAACGATGATGCGCGCCGCCGTCAGTTCCGGCCGCTCGCTTTTGGTGATCTCGGCCGAGACGAAGCTGGACAGATCACAAGCGATTGCGCCGCCCACGGTCTCGATGGCGGCTGAACCGCCGCTGTCGGCAGCCGCGTCAAAGCCGGTGCCGCGCACGGTGATCACCTTGATGGCGTCCTTCGACTGCACGGTGGCCAGCGCGTTGCCCGCATAGATGGGGCGCACGAAAGTATCGGCGGACACGACGGCGCAGATGTCGGAAATCTGGGCGACGTCGAGCAGGGCGGCCAGGCGGGGCAGCACATTCTTGCCCGTCGTGGTGGCCGATGCCAGCACATGGCTGTAATTCTTGGCCAGACCGACCAGCAAAGGCGCCAGCGCCTCGGCCAGGGGGTGGGCCAGGGCCGCGTCGTCGGCCAGCAAGACTTTGGCGACGCCAGCGATCTTGGCGGCGGCTTTGGCGACCGGCCTGCAATTGGAGCCAGCCACCAGAAGATGGATGTCGCCGCCGATCTTCTGCGCGGCGGTGACGGTATTGAGGGTGGCGGGCTTCAGGCTCGCATTGTCGTGTTCGGCAATCACAAGAAGAGCCATGTCAGATCACCTTCGCTTCGTTCTTGAGCTTATCGACCAGTTGGGCCACGTCGGCCACCTTGACGCCCGCTTGGCGCTTGGCGGGTTCGCTCACCTTCAGCGTGACCAGACGAGGCTGGGTGTCGACGCCCAGCGCATCCGGGGCCACCGTCTCGATCGGCTTCTTCTTGGCCTTCATGATATTAGGCAGCGACGCGTAGCGCGGCTCGTTCAGGCGCAGGTCGGTGGTGACGATGGCGGGCAGCTTGACCTTGATGGTCTCAAGGCCGCCGTCGATTTCGCGGGTCACCAGGGCTTGGCCGTCTTCCAAAACGATCTTGGAGGCGAAGGTGGCCTGCGCCCAACCCATGAGGGCGGCCAGCATCTGGCCGGTCTGGTTGGCGTCGTCGTCGATGGCCTGCTTGCCCAGGATCACCAAGCCGGGCTGCTCCTTCTCGCACAGGGCCTTCAGGGCCTTGGCGACGGCCAGCGGCTGCAATTCGTCATCGGTTTGCACCAGGATGCCCCGGTCGGCGCCCATGGCCAGCGCGGTGCGGATGGTTTCCTGACAGGCGGCGGGACCCATGGAGACGGCCACGATCTCGGCGGCCTTTCCGGCCTCCTTCAGGCGAACCGCTTCCTCGACGGCAATTTCGTCGAATGGGTTCATCGACATCTTGACGTTAGCCGTCTCGACGCCTGTTTGATCGGATTTGACGCGGATCTTGACGTTGTAATCAATCACGCGCTTAACGGCGACCAGGACCTTCATCTTTTCCCGCAGCCTTTCATGAAATGGGGCCGTCCAGGTTGGTGCCTACCCGAAAGCGGCATTCGAATACCAGTATATGCACCGCACAATAACCGCGGCCTTCTGGCCTGTCAACGCGGCTAATTCCCGTTTTCGCCTAGTCCCGGAGGGGACACGCCATCCTCGACCGGTTTGTCCTGAAGTTCCATGGCCTTGCGCTCAAGATCGCGATAGGCCTTGAAGGCGAAGGGGATCGAGATGGCATAGACGATCTCGATCAGGGGCAGGGTGACCCAGGGCGCCGTGACCATGAAGGCGGCCAGCAGGGCCAGAACCAGAAAGCCCGGCAAGATGTAAGGATGGGGGATGCGCAAGCCCTTGAGCGAGAAGGTGGGAACGCGGCTAACCATCATGAAGGCGACGGCGATCATCACCAGCCCGACCACCAGGGGGCTGGAAAAAAAGGCCTCTCCCAGCTCGAAGGACAGCATCAGGGGCAGCAGGGCCAATCCGGCGGCGGCAGGGGCGGGCACGCCGGTAAAGAAGTTGTAGGCGTAGGGTGGCAGGTTCGCTTGGCCGATCATGGTGTTGAAGCGGGCCAAGCGCAGGGCCGAGCAGACCACGAACAAAAGGGCCAGCGCCCAGCCGGGACTGCCCGCGTCCTTCAGGGTCCAAAGATACATAACCATGGCGGGGGCGACGCCGAAACAGACGAAATCGGACAGCGAGTCAAGCTCGGCACCGAAGCGCGAGGTCACCTTCAAAAGCCTGGCGATCCGTCCGTCCAACCCGTCAAGAATGGCGGCCAGCAGAACGGCGAAGACGGCATGTTCCCATTTGGCTTGCAGGGCGAAACGGATGGCGGTCAGGCCTGCGCATAAGGCCAGCAGGGTCAGAATGTTGGGAATCATGTGATTCAGCGGGGGGCCTTTCAGCCTTGGAATGCCCCGGCGCTTCTTGCGCTTGTACCCGTGATTGCCGCTTTCTTCTTGCATCAGCGGATCTCGCCCGATCTGGCCGGCTCCGTCCCAACCAAATCGGCCAGCACGGTTTCGCCCGCGATGGCGCGCTGGCCCACCGCCACCAGCGGGGTAGTCCCCACCGGCAGATAGACATCGACGCGGCTGCCAAAACGGATCAGGCCGAACCGTTCGCCGGTGCGAAAGGTCTGTCCTTCGGAAATCGGACAAACGATGCGCCTTGCGACCAAGCCCGCGATCTGCACGAAGGCCAAGTCGCGCCCATCGTCCAGATCAAGGCGCACCGACATGCGCTCGTTGTCGTCGCTGGCCTTGTCGAGGCTGGCGTTCAAGAACAAGCCGGGGCGGTAGAACTTCACACCCACCTTGCCCGCATGCGGGATGCGGTTCACATGCACGTCGAAAACCGACATGAACACGCAAATCCGGGGACGCGCCGCTTCGCCCATGCCCAGTTCGGCGGGCGGCTTGGCTTCGTCGATCAGTTGCACGAATCCGTCGGCGGGGCTGATCACCAAGCCTTCGCGGGTGGGCGTCACGCGATCCGGGTTGCGAAAGAAATAGACGCACCACAAGGTAAGGACCGCGCCGGGCAAGACCAGCGGCGCCCACAGCCAGTACAGGACCAGCGTGCCGACGGCAAACAGGGTGATGAAGGGCCAGCCTTCGGGATGGATGGGGACAAGGAGATATCGTTTCAGCATGATGGGGTTATAGAACAAGCCGGGGCGGCTGAGTAGTCCGGAATTGCGTCCCGGACTCGGTTAAAAGGATATAATCAGTCATTTTCATGCGCGATTCCCTTGTGATAGTGTGACGCCGCCATGACAAGCCTGGATTTGCCGCCCGAAGCCGCCAGCCGCCCCATCCCGCTTCACCGCCTGGGACGGGACGCCGATGGCCGGGTGGTGCTGCGCGAGCGCGCCGGGCCGGTCAGATTCGAATTTAGCTATTTAGGTCAAACGGTTCACGGCGAAATCGAAGATAGCGAAACCCATTCCCGCTTAAGACTGCGGGCGGAATTGGGGCGCATTCCCTATTCGGCGGAATCGAAGGATTGGCGTCAGAACGTGCTGGCGCTGGTCGAATCGGCCAACGAGGCGCTGGCGGGCGCCGTGCGCACGACGCCCGACCAGCGGATCGTGGCGGTCTATGACGACGAATTGATGTCGCCGATGACCGGGGCCATGATGATCGGCGCCATCACCCATTTCCTGCTGCGCATCCGCCCCTACCTTGAGCTGATCTTGATGATCGCGCCCCGGGTCAGAAGAACCCGCAAAGCCTTCACCTTCCCCAAACGCGTTGCCTGAAATCAGGCTGCGCTCAGGCCCCCGATTCCCGTCATGAAGATGCCTGGCATCAGAAAGGCCAGAAATTGGTTGCCGATTCCCATCAGCTCGGCCTGACGCAGCACTTTGTTGGCTTGTCGCTTGCCGCAGGGCATGACGCGCACCCCATCGGGGCGGGCGGGCAGGTCGTTGCGCTGTTCCAGGGCGGCCACGATATGGTGCGCGCCCTCGATCCTGTCGGCCGCCACCACGGCGACCAAACGGTGATCGGAAAAAACCGTCCATAATTTGCGGTTCATGAGAAGTCTCCAGTCTTCGACATCTTGAATCCGGCCCTGTTCATGGGGCCGGGGCTTGTTTCAAGCGTCAGGAGACGGGGGCGCCCTGGGGGCTGCTTTGCTGTGGCGCGCCTGCGGCTCGTCCAAGGGCGGGGCCGCGGTTCCATATTCGGCCGAATATAGGGGAAAGTCGATCTTGACCAGGGCCGCCTGGGCGGCGGGGCCGTCCAAGCCGCCTTGCAACAGGGGCAGGCAGAAAACGCAGAACGACGCCGCATGACCAGCCTGGTTGGCGGGAATTTGATCGGCGCCGGGTCCGACGGCGGTCATGCCGAAGGCGGTGCAGATATAGGTCTGGCTGACCAACTGGCTGAGCGGAGCGGCCGCCTGGGCAGGCATCAAGGCCCCGGCAATCAGATTGAATGCCAGTAGATACAAGCCCGTCCAGGCCATGGCTTTGCGGCGCGTGCGCATCATCGGGCCAAGGTAGGCAAGCCTTCGGGGGCTGTCAATGGCGGGGGGTTACTTATTCCCCAGCAGGAACAGGCCGTTTTCGCCGAACAGATTGGCTTTCCAGTCGGGCGGCGTGAAGGCGCGCGTGCGGCCCGAGGAATCGATGGCGATGCCTTTTTCGATCCTGGCGCCGATGGCCTCGGTCAGGTCGGCGAAATCGTCGATGGTGCACAGATGGATATTGGGCGTGTCGTACCAGGCGAAACCCAGGCTTGAGGTGACGGGCATGCGCCCATGCACCAGCAGGCTTAAGCGCACCCGCCAATGGCCGAAATTGGGCAGGCTGACGATGGCGCGGCGACCGATGCGCAGCATCTGCTCCAGCACTTCGCGGGGATTGCGCGTCGCTTGCAGTGTTTGCGACAGAATCACGTAATCGAATGCCTGCGCCGGATAATCCTTAAGGTCGGTGTCGGCGTCGCCTTGGATGACCGACAGGCCCTGGCGCACCGCGCCCGAAACGCCGCTCATCGACAATTCGATGCCGCGCCCATCGACCTTTTTGGTTTCTCGCAGGAATTTCAGCAATTCGCCCTCGCCGCAGCCGACGTCCAGCACGCGCGTCTTGGGGGCCACCATGTCGGCGATCATGCGCAGATCGAAGCGAAGCTGCGAAGGATTCATCCAAGCCCCCGCTGTTCGGCAGCACCATCCAGGAAGCCCTGAAGGGTGCGGTGGAATTCAGGTTCGTCCAGCAAAAAGGCGTCATGGCCCTTGTCGGATTCGACTTCGACGAAGCTGACATTGGCCGCAACAGCGTTCAGCGCATGCACGATGGCCCTTGATTCCTGGGTGGGAAACAGCCAGTCGCTGGTAAAGGAGATCACGCAAAAGCGCGTCTGCGTTCCCTTGAAGGCGTTGGCCAGCTTGCCGCCGTTCTCGGCCGCCAGATCGAAATAGTCCATCGCCCTGGTGATGTACAAATACGAGTTGGCGTCGAAACGCTCGACGAAAGTGCTGCCCTGATGGCGCAGATAGCTTTCGATCTGGAAATCGGCGTCGAAGCCATAGGTCACGTTCGCCCGGTTCTGCAGCTTGCGTCCGAATTTGCGGTGCAGGGCCACTTCGGACAGATAGGTGATGTGGGCGGCCATGCGCGCCACCGACAGGCCGCGATGGGGATTGGTGCCGTGCTCCAGATAGTCGCCGCCCATCCAGTCGGGGTCGGCCATGATGGCTTGGCGTCCCACTTCGTGAAAGGCGATGTTCTGGGCCGAATGACGATAGCTGGTGGCGATCGGCAGGGCCGCGAAGACCCGCCTGGGATGGCTGGCCGCCCATTCCAGGACCTGCATGCCGCCCATAGAGCCGCCGATCACGCAGAATAATTGCTCGATTCCCAGATGATCCAGCAACAAGGCCTGGGCATTCACCATGTCGCCGATGGTGATCACCGGAAAAGAAAGCCCCCAGGGCTTGCCGGTGTCGGGATTGATCTCCATGGGGCCGGTGGTGCCCATGCATCCGCCTAACACATTGGCGCAAATCATGAAATAGCGGTCGGTGTCGAACAGGTTGCCTGGCCCCAGCAGCGTATGCCACCAGCCCGGCTTGCCGGTGACCGGGTGGGGATCGCCCAGATATTGATCGCCGGTCAGGGCGTGGCAGACCAGGATGGCGTTCGATTTGTCGGCGTTCAGCGCGCCATAGCTGCGCCAAGCCACGGTGACGCGGTCCATCACCACCCCGCAGTCAAGCTTTAAGGGGCCCAACTCGGCGGTCGAGCAGGCCTTGGTTCTGGGGTCGGTCACGCCGGGGGCAAGGGCAGGCGGCAGATTCATGATGGAAGAGACCTAGGGCGGGGGCACCCCCCTGTCAATCCCTTTGATTTCACGCGCCTGGGGGGATAAAACGGTTTCCCTTAACTTTCACAGCCGGACCATGAGCAAAGCCCCCACCCTTGCCAGCCTGCGCAAACAGATCGACGGCATCGACACCAAGCTGCACGACCTGTTGATGCAGCGCGCCTTGGTCGTTGAATCGGTCGGCGAGCTTAAAAAGGCCCAGAAGCTGGGAGCGCCCTTTCGCCTGGGCCGCGAAGCCGAGATCCTGCGCCGCCTGAAAGCCCGCCACCAAGGCCAACTGCCCTACCCGGTCATCGCCAGGCTGTGGCGCGAGATCATCGCCAGCTTCACGCAGTTGGAGGCGGCCTATGCGGTCGCGGTCTGCCAGACTTCGAGCGAGGCCCCGGTGCGCGATCTGGCGCGCGATCATTATGGCGGCGGGGTGGCTTTGCTCCCCTATGCCCAACCTGGACCCGCCCTGGTGGCCTTGTCCGAGGGCAAGGCGGTGCAGGCCGTTTTGTCCATGCCCAGGCCGGATGACGAAACCCCCTGGTGGTCGATGCTGATGGACGGCGCCCAAGCGCCGCGCATCGTGGCCCGCCTGCCTTTTGCCGGAACCCAGGGGCCGGGGCGCGAGGCGCTGGTGGCCGCCCTGTTCCCGCCCGAGCCTTCGGGCGACGACGTGACCTTGCTGGGCATCGAAACCAACGAACCGGCCAGCCGCACCGGCTTGAAAACCGAGTTGGAGAAGGCGGGCTTCGCCCAGCCTCGCCTGCTGGCCGCCGGGCGTTATGGGGCCAAATCGCTGGCCCTGGCCGAAGTCGACGGTTTCGTCGAGGCGCAGGACGCCCGCCTAGCCACCCTTTCAATGCCCCGCGTCCTGGTGCTGGGCGCCTATGCCAGACCCATTCTCGAATAGACCGGAGTTTTCTGATGACCCTTCCCCAGCCCCGTCCCGGCATCATGGACATCGCGCCCTATATCGGCGGCGAGTCGAAAATTCCCGGCGTTGCGCGCGTGATCAAGCTGGCCTCGAACGAGGGTGCCCTGGGTCCCAGCCCGGCCGCCATCGAGGCCTACAAGACGGTGGCTGGCGATCTGCACCGCTATCCCGACGGCGGCTGTTCGGAACTGCGCAAGGCCTTGGGCGCTCGCTGGGGCCTTGATCCGGCGCGCATCGTCTGCGGTGCCGGTTCGGACGAACTTCTGGGTCTGCTGTGCCGCGCCTATGCCGGTCCTGGCGATGAGGTTCTGTATTCGGCGCATGGATTCTTGATGTATCCCATCGCCGCCAAGACGGCGGGAGCGACGCCCGTCACGGCGCCCGAAACCGATTTGACCATGAGCGTCGACGCCCTGCTGGCCAAGGTAACGCCCAAGACCAAGATCGTCTTTGTCGCCAACCCCAATAATCCGACCGGCACCTATGTGTCGATCAGCGAGATCGAGCGGTTGCGCAAGGGTCTGCCCGACCATGTGCTGCTGGTCATCGACGCCGCCTATGCCGAGTTCGTCAGCAAGAACGATTACGCCGCGGGCAACGAGTTGGTGGATCAGGGGTCCAACACCGTAGTCACCCGCACTTTCTCGAAAATCTACGCCCTGGGTTCGGTGCGTCTGGGCTGGGCCTATTGCCCGCCCAATGTGGCCGACGTGCTGAACCGCGTGCGCAATCCGTTCAACGTGTCGGCACCCGCCCAGGCGGCGGGGCTGGCGGCGCTTGGAGACGAGAAATTCTTCGCGCTGTGCAAGGCCCACAACGACATGTGGCTGCCTTGGTTGTCGCAGGAGCTGAAGGCGATGGGGCTGCAACTGACCGACAGCGTCGGCAATTTCGTGCTGGTGCGCTTTCCCAAGGCCTGCGGCAAGACCGCCGACGAAGCCGACAAGTTCCTGACCTCGAAAGGCATCATCGCCCGCAAGATGGGCGGCTATGGCCTGCCCGACGCGCTTCGCATCACCATCGGCCAGGATGACGAGATGAAGGCGGTGGCGGCGGCCATGAAGGAGTTTCTGGCGTCGTGAGTTCAACCAAACTGTTCAACAAGATCGCCCTGATCGGCATCGGCCTGATCGGCTCGTCGATCGCGCATGCCGTGAAGAAAAACGGCTTGGCCGCCAGTGTTTCGGTGGGCGACGTCAGGCAAGATCACTGCGACAAGGCCCTTGAATTGGGTTGCTGCGATCAGGCCAGCACCAATCTGGCCTTGGCGGTGAAGGACGCCGATCTCGTCTTGCTGTGCGTGCCCATCGGGGCCAATGCCGAAGTGGCCGAAAAAATCGCGGCCCATTTGAAGCCCGGCGCCATCGTGTCGGATGTCGGCTCGGTCAAGCAGGCCGTGGTCCGCGACGTGGGGCCGCTGCTGCCCGAAGGCGTGCATCTGGTGCCCGGCCATCCGATCGCGGGCACGGAATTCTCCGGCCCCGAAGCGGGCTTCGCCGAGTTGTTCCAGGGCCGCTGGTGCATTCTGACGCCGCCCTCCGGCACCGCCGAGGAGGCCACCGCCAAGGTGACGGCGCTGTGGCGGGGCATGGGTTCGATGATCGAAATCATGGACCCGTCGCACCACGACATGGTGTTGGCCATCACCTCGCATCTGCCGCATTTGATCGCCTACACCATCGTGGGCACGGCCAGCAATCTGGAAGAGAGTTTGAAGGGCGAAGTGATCCGCTACTCGGCCAGCGGTTTTCGCGACTTCACCCGCATCGCCGCCTCGGACCCCATCATGTGGCGCGACGTGTTTTTGAACAATCGCGACGCCGTGTTGGAAATGCTGCAACGATTCTCGGAAGACCTGACCGCGTTGCAGCGCGCCATCCGCTGGGGCGAGGGCCAAGTGCTGGAAGACCTGTTCACCAGAACCCGCGCCATCCGCCGGGGCATCATCGAGGCCAAGCAGGATAGTTAGCTGTCAGCTATCAGCGGTCAGGCATCAGCAAGAAAGCTGATGGCTGAGTGCAGCTCCTCGACGCGACAAATGGAAATGGACAAACATAATTCCTCACCCTGAGGAAGCCGCGAAGCGGCTGTCTCGAAGGGTGGGCGAAAGGAACAAGAGAGCATTTACGGATACTCATCCTTCGAGACGGGCCTTCGGCCCTCCTCAGGATGAGGGAAAATTCATGTCGGCATCTGGCTCAAGTCCACTTCAAGCGCCGAAGGACCCTGAATGCTTATTCCTCAATCCATGGCGGGTTGGGCAGTCTTGCCAAGCGGGCCGGGCCGATGAACAGATCGCGGCCTTGAAGGGTCAGCGGCAGACGCATCATGCCGTTGTCGGGATCGGGCGGTTCCTTGGCCAGCACCGCCAGCGCCAGCTTGACCGGCAGCGCGTTCGCCTCTTCGATCCATCCCCGTTCGGCCAGGGCATCGACCATTTCGAAAACGCCCTTGGCCTTCAGGCCGAAGGGGGCAATGGGCATCAATTGGCGGTCAAGCGCCAGGGTGCCGTCGCCGTCCAGGACCATTGGTCCCCATTCGGCGTGCAGGGCATCGACATTCAAAATCCCTCCGGCATCGCTCCAGGCGGTCAGCGGTATGGCTTTCAGGCTGCTGGGAACCGGACCGCGCAGCGACAAGTTTATATGGGCCGCTTTCACCATCTCGCTTGAAATCCCCCCGGCCTCGGGGGGCAGGGTCAGGGCTTCGAGAGCCAAGGACAGGCTGGCGGTTGGCGTGGTCAGGTCGTCGGGCGGCACATCGCGCCGGTGTGCTGCGTCCAGGACAAGGCGGCCCAGGCCCAGCGGCTGCGGGAAGAAACCGCTGACCGTCGCCCGCTCGAGCGTCAGATGCAGGGTCTCGAAACCGTTGGCCGAAAAGTTCAAGCTGGCCTCAGCCGTTTCGAAGACAAGGTTCGCCTGCTTGCCCCGATAGTCCAGGCGATGCGCTCCATGTGCTTCAAGGTTCAGCAAGCCGGGAGCCAAGGGGCTGATGCGCGCCGCTACTTCGTCTGGACCATGCCAAGCGAAAGGCTGTTTGCCTTCCCGCGACACGACGGGCTTGGCGACGATCAGGTCGATGCGCATGGGGAATCCGGAAGCGCTGACACCTTCATGGGTAATATTGAAATTTGCGCCGCGCCTGGCTTCGATCCAGCGTTCCAACTCGGCCTTGGCGGCCTCCGCCGCCTGATTCCACCAAAGGCCGTACAGGCCGGTCGAGATGGCCAGGGCGGCCAGGATCAGGCCCAGGCGGCGATTTTGCCGCCTCATGGTAGCTGGTCGCGGGGTTTGGCGTATTGCGGCCAATGCAAGGCCACCACATTGCCGTCGCTTTTCAAGGCATGGCAGCGGTCGATGATGCTGGGCTTCTTGCGGTCGGGCTTTTGGGCCTCCTTGGCTTCGCGCACGCTCCACAGCGTTTGGTAGGCGGTGGTCAGCACCACGCCCATCAGTTCGTTCAGATGCGTGCAGCCTTTGGGGCCGCCGAACATGTCCTCGACCACTTCCAGAAAATCCGAGCCGAGGCGCATGCCGGTCAGGCGGGCGAAGGCCGGGGCGGCGCCCGCGCAAACCGAAAAGGGCGCGTGGTCGGTGCTGGCCGCCGCTTCGTGAATCAGGAAAGTCTCGTCCACCGTCACCCTGACCGACATGCCATGCAGGCACTTGCCGGGGGCCAGAACGCCGATTTCAAGATTTTCATAGGGCACGTCCTTCACGTCGTTTAGTTCAGCTTCAATGTCCCACAGGCCGTCGTCGCGCCGATAGCCCTCGGCGACGATGCGCCTTGTGTGGTGGCGCTGGCGGCTGGCTGGCGGCGGCAAGGGCATGGGGAAGGAACCTCGACAGGTCGTCTGCGTGAAGATATCGTCAGTTTACAAGCCGCCCTTTCCCCCGGTCAAGAAAGCCAGATCGCATGACGCAAGCCCAAGATCCAGCCATCATCGCGGCCAAGCTGCTCGAACGCGACCAAATGGCCCGCTTACTCGGCGTAGAACTGGTCGAGGTGGGTTTGGGGCGCTGCGTGCTGAGGATGACGTGCGGGGCTGCGCATTTGAACGGTTACGGCGGCGGGCACGGCGGCGCCATTTTCGCGCTGGCCGACGTGGCCTTCGCCATCGCCTCGAATTCGCGCGGCCACATGGCGGTCGGCATCGACGCCCATATCGCCTATTTCGTCGGCGTCAAGGAAGGCGACGTTCTGTACGCCAGAGCCAGCGAGATCAATCGGTCGCGACGACTTGGGACCTATCGCATCGACGTCGAACGCGCCGACGGCGTGCTGGCGGCGGCTTTTACCGGCACGGTCAGCGTCAGCGAGAAACCGGCTTTCTGATTTATGCCTCGCCTTCGCTGGCGGGCAGGGTGAAGTAGAAGGTCGATCCCTGGCCCAGGGCTGATTCCAGCCACATGCGCCCGCCATGGCGTTCGATGACGCGACGGCACAGGGACAGGCCGATGCCTTCGCCGGTTGCGTGGCTGGGCGGGCTTAGTCGCCTGAAAACCTGGAAGACGTCGCTGGCGTAGCGCGGATCGATGCCGATTCCGTTGTCCTTGACCGAGATCATCCATTCGCCGTCGCGCCGTTCGGCGGCAATCCTGATCGCGGGCCTTGCGCCTTGGCTGCGGAATTTCAGGGCATTGTCGATCAGGTTTCGAAAGACGTCGGCGATCTGCTCGGCGTTCACAAAAGCCTTGGGCAGGAAATTCACCTCGATTTCGGCCTGGGTCAGCCTGATCTGTTCGCGCAGCATGTCGAAGGCCCTCTTGGCCAGCAGGTCAAGATCGACCATCTCGCGATTCGCGACGCCCTCGCCGATGCGCGCATATTCTTGCAAACCTTCGACTTGAATCTGCATCCGTCTGGCGGCGGCCACCAGATAGCCCAGGTAATCTTTGATTTCCTTGTCATAGGAATTGCTGAGATGACGCTCGAGCAGTTGCGAGAAGCTGACGATGCTGCGCACCGGTTCGGCCAGGTCGTGGGCGGCGGCGTGGGTGAAGCGTTCAAGCTCGCTGTTGGTTTCCATCAGCCGCTCGACGGTGACGGCCAAGGAATGCCTGGCGACCGCGCGCTCGGTAATGTCTTCCTGGGAAACGATCACGCGGTCCAGCCGAGTGCGGCTGGCGGGCAGAACCAGCCAATGGATCAGGACGTCGCGCGTCTCGCCGGTCAGGGTCTTGACCTCGCTTTCGAAGGCCAGTTCGTTCTTGCCGCTCCAGATGGCCATCAGTTCCAATTTGAACCCGCGCAGCGAGGCGGGCGTGAATATCCGAGACAGATCGCCCAGCAATTCCGATTTGCTGGCCGCGCCATGCATGCGAAGGGTGGCGTTGTTCACATCGATGACGCGGATCAAGGAGGCGCATTCATGAATGAAATTCGGATGGGCCTCGATATAGGCTTCAAGATTGTCGGTTTGGGCGCGAAGCTCCTCAAGCCGCTCCTTCAATGGCGAAAAGTCCTCTTCCCACAGGGCGATCGGCGAATAGGTGAACAATTCTCGGTAACGTTCCTCGCTGGCCTTCAACTCGGCGACGTTCTTGTTCAGCGCCGCCTGCATTTCTGCCAAGGTGCGCACCAGAAGGCCGAATTCGTTTTGCGCGTGCTGCATTTCCAGGTCACTTAGAATGGCCGTTTCTTCCTGGCCTTTGCCCAAGCGGTGCGCGAAAAGGGTCAACTTGCCCAAGGGAGCGGCGATCAGTCCACGCAAGATGGCGTAGAGATAGGCCGACGCCGCCAGCACCAAAAGCAGATTGGCCAGCCCGAAAACAAGGGCGTTCTCGACGGCCTTGTCCTTGATGTGCGCGTCGGTGGCATGGACCAGCAAAGTGCCGATGACCAATTCCCGGTCCTTGTAGCGCTTGACCAAGGGAAAGCTGCGACTGAAGACGGCGCCGTCTCTGGGGACGCCGGCCTGGCTCAGCTTGGCGCCTCCGGGATCATGCACTTCAACGTGGACGACGTTGGGCAGACGGCCGATGCCCATGACGAGAAGGGAAAGCCGGTCCCTGTCTTCCAGCCAGGCGGTTTCGGTCAGGCTGCCCAGATATCCTTCCTCGATCTGGGTGAAGACCTCCTCGATCTTGCGCGATTCGTCGCGATATTCGATGAAGACGGCGGCGAAGGTGGCCATGAGCGCGAACAGACCGCTGACCAAGGCCAGACGAAGCATCAACTGGCGGGCGACCGACTTTTGAACAGGCGAGAGCTGCATAGACACTCTAGGGCTCCAGGCGCGGCGGCTGACCCAGCCCTTTGAAGGCTTCCCGGGCAATGGCCTGATAACTGCCATCCGCCTTCATGGCGGCCAGCTCCCTGGCGAGTTCGGGCGCCAGGGCGGCATGTTTGCGATTGAGATAGATGAACATCGGCACGCGAGCCAGCGGCGGCTCCGAAACGACGAGTTTCAGCCCGCTCTGGCGGGCCTGCCACAGGGCCTGCCAGCGCTCGTGCAAGGCCAGATCCACTTTTTCCGCCTTCAGCAAGGCGAAAAGCTGTTCGGCATCCTTGGCCAGCAGCAATTCGCGGGCGGGCTTCAGGTTTTTGTCGAAAATCTGCCAGCCGATAATGTAGCTGACGCGATAGGGGGCGATGCTGTCCCAACTGGCGGTCTTGGGGGCGCCGCTTAGGCCGCAAGCAACGAAATCGTTGATGAAGATGGGTTCTTGCACCCTGACCAAGTTGGAGAACTTCGCCTCAAGCCCTTCGACCCGGGCGGCGATGCCGTCATCGACGCCGTCGTCGGCCAGGGTGATGGCGCGTCCCGACGCCTTGTTGACGACCAGTTCGGCATCGATGTTGAGGCGCTTGAACAATTTGGGGATCAGGATGTCGGTAAAGCCCTTGCGATCTGCCGTCGTCCACGGTTCGGCCATGCCGGTGGACAGGGTCAGGCGCGCCTGGGCCAGCGCCGCATTCGCAAATCCCAAGGTCAGAACCACCGCCGCCATGCCCATGAACAAGGTCACGGCTTGGCGACGACTTGAGTCCTGCCTCGTCTTGGGACGGGCATGCGGCATGGCGAAAGTTCCTCATCAATCGATGATCAGATGTTTACAGTTTACGCCCTCCTGGGGCGGAGACAAAAAGAAAAGAAGGTTATAATCGGGCAAAAACAGGCCTTGACGGGCGGTTGGCGCATTCTTGGTCAGGCCGCATTATGGTCAGGACATGGGCGTGGCGATGTCTTCGCCAGTCAGCAGGCTTAGCTGTTCGCGCGACGGATTGGCGATGGCGGCCAAGCGATTGGCTTGGCGGGTCAACGACGCTTCGAAGGCGTTGCGCGCCGTTCGCCCATTGCCGAAATGCCGATCTCGGCCCTTATGCAGCTTGGCGAACATGTCCAGGGCCTTTTGTCGGGCCTCCGCATCCAGTTTGTAGCCGCCGTCATGGGACAGTTTCTCGAAAATCTCGAGCAGTTCCGGCGGGCTGTAATCGGGAAAGTCGAAGTAGCGCGAGAAACGCGAGCGCAGGCCCGGATTGGCCTCGATGAAGGTTCGCATCGGCTGGGGATATCCGGCGGCGATCACGGCTAGGTCGGCCCTTTGATCCTCCATCGACTTCAGAAGCACGGCAATCGCTTCCGAGCCGAAATCGTTCGAGGTTCCCTCCTTGGCCAGGGCATAGGCCTCGTCGATGAACAAGATGCCGCCCTTGGCCTTGTCGATGGCTTCGCGCGTTTTTACCTCCGTCTGGCCGATATACTGGCCGACCAAGCCGGAACGGTCGGTCTCGATCAACGTGCCGGTGGACAGAATGCCCATATGGGCGTAGATGCGGCCCAGCAGGCGGGCCACCGTCGTCTTGCCGGTGCCGGGATTGCCGGTGAAGACCAGATGCAGCGAAACGGCGGGCGCCGGCAGGCCTTGCTCCAGGCGCAATTGCCGGATGCGCAGCAAGTTGATCATGGTGCCCACTTCTTCCTTGATGTTGCCAAGGCCGATCAGGGCCTCCAACTCGGCCCGGCAGGCGTCGAGATTGTCGGGAGGCTTGACTGGGGCGGCTGGGGCGGCAGGCGTCGCGGCATGATTCTCCACAATCTTGCGCTTGCCAAAAACCGGCCGGGGCTTGCCATACACATCCAAAACTGGCGGCGGGGCGAGGCTGTCGTTGGAAAAGGGCGGAGGAGGAGGGGGCTGGGGCTTGTCCGGCCCCAGAATGGCGGCGGCGACGCTGCGAATCCTAGCGATGTAAGCCGTCAGGGCTTTGGTTTCGATTTCCGACACTTGGTCGTCGGCGGCCAGGGCCAGCAAGCCGATGGTCTCGAAGGCCTCGATCATGCGCTTGGCGACGCCTTCGCGGCTCTTCTGATCCATCTGGATGGCGCATTCGACCAGCAGCGGCACTTGTTGAGAAAAACCGTTCAGCGTTTTCGCGTGCACCTGCATTTGGTTGGTCAGGGAGACGACCGACTCCTGGCGTCCCAGCACGGCATTAAGGAAAGAAACTTCGCCGGGATGAATGACGCCGTCGGTCGAAAACAGCCAGACCGTGAAGAACAGGATGTCGGTTTCGACGAGTTGCTCGGGCGTTGGCCTTGCGGCAAAGGGCACCCAGCAGCCTGCGGCCTCAAGGCGCTTGGCATCGGCAAGCGCCTGCTTCACCAAATAAGCGGCTTGTTGGGCGAGATGGGCCGTCATGGTTGCACCGCGGCTTTTGTGAACTGTGGCCAGTCTGCTGGTTTCGCCGCTGGCCTGCAACTGGCCAAAGTCAAGCGCTTGGTAATTAGCTTTTGATGAGCGCGGCCAGGGCGGGCGCTTTCAAGATGCGCACGTTGCCCCGCTTGGTTTCGATCCAGCCCTGCTTGGCCATCCGTCCCAGCAGACGGGCCACTACTTCGCGCGTGGTGCCGATATGTCCGGCGATCTCCTGCTGCGTCATGCCAACGGCGCATTCCGCCGAGGCATGCAGCAGCAGAAAACTGGCCAGCCGCTGATCCAGCGTATGGGAATGCACCTGTTCGAGTTCCCCCATCAGGCGAAAGACCAGCGTCGAAAGGGCTTCCACGGTCAGGCCCTGAACCGATGGTTCGCTTTCGAACAAGCTGCGATAGACCGGGCCGGGCACGACGGCGACGGTGGTCGCCCTTTCGGTCTGCACCCAGGCCGGATAGAGCAAGCGGTTGAACAGGCTGTTGAGGGCCAGGATGCAGGTCTCGCCGGGTTCGATCAGATACAAGGTGGCCTCGCGCCCCGCTGGCGTATAGGTGAAGACGCGCAACCGGCCTTCCAGCACGAAATAGGCGCCCGAGACATTCTGGCCCTTGTCGATGATGACGTTGCCGCCCTTGAACCGGTGCGTGGCCGCACCCTGTTTCAGCAGGGCCTTTCCCTTCTCGGAAAGGGCGCGGAACGCGGCCACCTTGTCCAACCCAGCCATGGGCCTCCCCCTCTTCCAAATGGAATTGGGGGATGATAGGCCGATCACTATCTGCGCGCCAGCTTTGGCGTCAGCCGATCGGAACTTAGGGCGGTCAGAAAGGCGGCCAGGTCATCGATATCCTGGCGGCTTAGATATTTCTGGCCAGGCTTGGGCGCTCGCCCACTGCCTTCGATCACGGCGTTCAACTGGGCTTCGGCCATTACCCGCACGGCCTCTTTCAGGTCGGACACGGCGCCATTGTGAAAATAGGGCGCGGTCAGGGCGACGTTGCGCAGACTGGGAATGCGCCAGATGCCATTGGGGCTGTCCTTGGGGGCCTTGCCCTTGTCCTCGCCTAGACGGTATTTGGCGGCCAAGGGGCTGCGCGAGGCCATCAGATAGCGGTCGGAAGCGAAAGGCGGGAACAGGCTGGCCTGGCTGAAATTGGGTCCCGAATGGCAGGTGATGCAACCGGCGCTGCGAAACAAGGCCATGCCGCGCTTTTGATCGGGCGCCAGCGCGTCGCCGTCGCCATGCATGAAACGATCAAAGGGGGCGTCGGGGGTGATCAGCGTGCGTTCATAGCTGGCGATGGCCTTGGCGATGGCGTCGATGCCGATGGGGGCGCTTTCACCGAAGGCCCTGGCGAAAGCGTCGCGGTAGCTTTCATCCGCACGCACCCGCATTGCTACCGCCTCCAGGCTGGGCATGCCCATTTCGCCAAGATTGACCGGCGGCCCCTTGGCCTGTTCTTCCAAGGAAGATGCGCGTCCATCCCAGAACTGCACCGCCTGGAAGGCGGCGTTCCATACGGTAGGCGCGTTCCTGGGGCCGATCTGGCTGTTGATGCCCAGCGCCGTCGCCCGGCCATCGGCGCCCGCCTTGCCGGACACGTCATGGCACGAGGCGCAGGCGACAGTCCGGTCAAGGGACAGGTTGGGGTCGAAAAACAGGCGCTCGCCCAGTGCCGCCTTTTCTTGCGTCAACGGATTGTCGGCGGGCGCGGGGGCCGCATCGGGCAAGGCTTGCCAGCCAAGGCGCAGGCGCATATCCTCGGACGCTTTGTCCTCGCCTTCCGGCATGGCCTCATGGGCCAGATGCGCGATCAAGGGGGTGACGGTCACTTGCGGGGCCTGCGACAGGGCCAGGATGATGACCAGCTTCAGCGTCAGAACGATGGCGCCAGCGCCCAGGCCAGCGCCCAGGAACCAGCGCCCGCCGCCGGACAGGGCATTCTGGAACTTGGCCGTGGGGGCCAGATCGCGCCCGACGATCAGAAACAGCCCCAATCCCGCCGCAAAGATCAGGAACAGCATATAGGTCAGCAATTCGCCCAGATTGGCGTTCATGGGGCTGCTCCAACAAGACGGGGATGGATCAGGCTGCTTCGGCCTGGCGCATGAAGAAGGTGTCCGACGGGCTGGCGGTTTCGATTTCGGTGATCGAATCGAAGGGCAGGCCCATCCGTTCATGGGCCCGCTTCACGGCCAGGGCGTCGGGGGCCATGGTCAGGCAGAAGGCGCGGCCGGCCTCAAGGCCGACATGGCTGCGGACCAGGAACACCCCTTCGGCCCGGCAGGCCTCCTCAAAGGCGACCATGAAGCCCTCGAACTGTTCGCGGGAAAGCTGGCCGGGAAAGCTATTCTTGGATTTGTCGTGGGTATCGAGGAAGAATTTCAAACGTTGCATGACAGTCTCCGGCATCATAGTGGATCGATGCCGAAAGCCTATGCTCCTGCGACAAGCTGGGTCTGTAGCTTAGGATACAAAGCATAAAAAAAACCCGGCCAAGCCGGGTTCTATCGGGCATTTGGTAGCGGGGGAGGGATTTGAACCCCCGACCAAGGGATTATGATTCCCCTGCTCTACCACTGAGCTACCCCGCCAGAACCACTAGAATGTGGGAGGGGCCTAATAGCCCGTGGGCCGCCGCCTGTCAAGACAGGCCATGACGGTTTGGGGTCAATCCTTTTGCCGACTTGCTATTTATTAACGCTAAGGCGTAGTCTTTCTTCAAGAAAGTCGGGTCAAGACCTGCAAGGGAGAGCCGGGCATGATAGAAATCCGCATTCACGGTCGAGGCGGCCAGGGCAACGTGGTGGCCGCCTATGTCCTGGCTGGCGCCGCTTTCGAGGAGGGCAAACGTTGCCAAGCCTTTCCCAATTTCGGCGCCGAGCGCCGCGGCGCTCCGGTGGTGGCCTTCGTGCGCATTTCCGAGAAACCCATCCTGCGCCGCTGTCAGGTCGAGGCGCCGGGCTTCCTTTTGATCCAAGACGAAAGCCTTTTGCACATCCCCTCGGTGCTGGAAGGATTGAAAGACAAGGGCGGAATTCTGGTCAACTCGTTGAAAAGCAGCGAGGAATTGACCAAGGAATATGGCCGCCCCATGGTGGCGCTGGCGGGCAGCCAGATGGCCGCCGAGATCGTGGGCAAGCCGCTGGCCAATGTCGCCCTGCTCTCGGCCTTCCTGACCCTGACCGGCCTTTTGCCGCTGGACGCCCTGAAAAAGGCGCTCTCCAAGCGCTTCAGGGGCGAGGTGCTGGACAAGAACCTGAAATTGATCGACGAGGTGGGAAGCCATGTGACGGCTGACCTGTGGAAGAAGGAGGCCAAGCATGTTGCATGCGCTTGAAGGTTCGCAGGCCATCGCCCAGGCGGTGGCGCTGTGCCGCCCCGCCGTGGTGGCCGCCTATCCGATCACACCCCAAACCCATATCGTCGAGAACATCTCGAAGCTGGTCGCCGACGGCAAGCTGAAATGCGAATTCGTCAGCGTGGAAAGCGAATTCTCGGCCGCTTCGGTGGTGCTGGGTTCGGCCGCCACGGGGGCGCGTTCCTACACCGCCTCGTCCTCGCAGGGCATTCTGCTGATGGCCGAAGTGCTGTTCGACATCGCGGGCATGCGTCTGCCCATGGTGCTGACCTGCGCCAACCGCGCCATCTCGGCCCCGATCAACATCTGGAACGACCATCAAGACGCCATGACGGTGCGCGATTCGGGGTGGATCCAGCTTTACTGCGCCGACAACCAGGAAGCCATCGACACCACCATCCAGGCCTTCCGCATCTCGGAACGCACCGAATTGCCGGTCATGGTCTGCGTGGACGGTTTCGTCCTGACGCATACGCTGGAAGTGGTGGACATGCCCACGGCCGAAGAGGTCGATTCCTACCTGCCGCCCTTTACCTTCAAGAACAAGCTGGACCCCAAACATCCCTTAAGCCTGGGCACGCTGGTGGGGCCGGAATACTACACCGAGGCCCGCTATTCCCTGCACAGAGCACTTGAAAAAGCGCTGCCCGAAATTGAATCGGCGGATGCCGATTGGGCCAAGATTTGCGGGCGCGCTTCGGGCGGCCTGCTGACCGTCGATGGCCCGGAAAGCGCCACCATTGGCGTGCTGGCCATGGGGTCGGTGGTCTCCACCCTGACCGAAGCCAACGAGATTCTGCCCGGCAAGAAGCGGGTCAAGCTGATGAAGCTCAGGGCCTTCCGACCCTTCCCAGCCGAAGCGCTGCGCCAAGCCTGCGCGGGCTTGAAGGAACTGATCGTGCTGGAACGCGCCTTCTCGCCCGGTTGCGGCGGCATTCTGGGCACCGAAGTGCGGGCCGCGCTGGCTGGCATGGCAAAGCCGCCCGCCGTGCGCAATTTCGCGGTGGGGCTGGGCGGGCGCGACATTCCGCTGGGCACACTGTCGAAATTGCTCGACGCCGCCAAGGCGCAGGGCAACCAGGGCTTTTCCATCCTTGACGTGGAGCCGGAACGGCTCCCGCCTGAAGACCGCTGAGGAGGCCCTAGTCATGGACAACACCAAGCTCAAGCAGGAAATTCAGGAACGCAGGCTTCAGATGCAATCGGCGCCCAAGGAAGGGGTTGCCGGTCAGCACAATATGGAAGAGCTGCGCAAATTGCAGCCGCGCTACCGGGGGCTTGAAGCCGGACATCGCGCCTGCCAAGGCTGCGGCGAGGCGCTGGCCGCCCGTCTGGTCACCGAGGCGGCGGGTCCCGACGTGATCTTGACCAACGCCACCGGCTGTTTGGAAGTGTTCACCACGCCCTGGCCGCAATCGGCTTGGCGTCTGCCCTGGATCCATTCCTTGTTCGAGAATTCGGCGGCGGTGGCGTCCGGCGTCGAGGCGGCCTTGAAGGCGCAGGGGCGCTCGACCAAGGTGATCGCCCAGGGCGGCGACGGCGGCACCTTCGACATCGGCTTTCAGGCCCTGTCGGGCATGCTGGAACGTCAGCACAACATCCTTTATGTCTGTTACGACAACGAAGCCTACATGAACACCGGCATCCAGCGTTCGGGCAGCACGCCGCACGCCGCCATGACCACCACCAGCCCGCCCGGCAAGGAACGGATGGGCAAGCGGCACATGAAGAAGGACTTGCTGTCCATCATCGCCGCCCATCACATCCCCTATGCGGCATCGGCTTCGGTAGCCTATCCGGCGGACATCCGCAGGAAAGTGCGCCGCGCCGTTTCCATCGAAGGCCCCACCTTCTTGCTGATTCACAGCCCGTGCCCGCTGGGCTGGGGCATTGAAAGCGACGTCTCGATCGAGGTGGCCCGTCTGGCCGTGCAAACCGGCCTGTTCCCGGTCATCGAACTGGAGCGCGGCGAGTTGACCGGCGTCATGCCGATCAGGAATCCCAGGCCGGTGACCGATTATCTGAAGCTGCAAAATCGCTTCAAGCACCTGTTTACCGACGACCCCAGAGCCAGAAAAGAGCGCGAGCATGTGCAAGCGCTGGCCGATCACAATATCGAGATCTATCAGTTGCGGGGCGAGGGCGTGGATGCGCTGGACACCGACGGCGCCGATACGGTGCGTCGCGGCGGCGTGGTCGATTGAGGGAGGGCGGACGGATGAAACAGCTTTCACGCGGCGCGTTTGCCCTTCCCGGCACATCGCTTGATTTCAAAACCGGCACTTGGCGCAATGAAATGCCGGTTCACACCCATTGGGGCGCGCCCTGCCATGTCGCCTGCCCGGCGGGCGAGGATGCGCAGGCCTACATCGCCAAGATGATGGAGGGACATCCCAAGCAAGCCTGGGAAATTTTGGTGCAGGCCAATCCGCTGCCCGCCACCACGGCCCGCGTCTGCCCGCATTTTTGCGAACAGGCCTGCAACAGAAAGCATATGGATCAGCCGATCGCCATTCATCTGATCGAGCGCTATCTGGGCGACGAGGCGATCAAGAACAACTGGGCCTATCCGGTCGACGTAAGCAAGGAAGACGGCGATCCGGTCTGCGTGGTTGGCGCGGGTCCCGCCGGTCTGTCGGCGGCCTATCATCTGCGCCGCCTGGGCCACCCCGTCACGCTGATCGACAGCCTGCCCGAAGCGGGCGGCTTGTTGCGCACCGCCATTCCGGTGACCCGCCTGCCCCGCGACGTGCTGGACGCCGAAGTGGGTCGTTTGCTCAAACTGGGCATCGACTTCAAGCCGCGCACGGCGCTTGGCCGCGACGTCAGCCTTGAACAATTGATGGGCGAGCATGCCTATCTGTTCTTAGCGCCGGGGGCCGCGAAAAGCCGCCATTGGAGCGTTGACGGCGCGGTGCCCAGCGATCTGCGCGAGGGGCTTGGCCTATTGAAGGAATGGCTGGTGGTGGGCGACATCCCCAAGCCCAAGTCGGTGGCCATCCATGGCGGCGGCAATACGGCGGTCGATCTGGCCCGCGTGATGAAGCGCGCCGGCGTGGCCGACGTGCATGTGATTACCGCTTCCGGCCTGCCCGGTCCCGACGCCGATCCCAAGGATGTGCTGAACGTAGTGCCCAGGGAATTCGAGCAGGCGGTGGAAGAAGGCATCGTCTTCCATGCGCATCGCACGATTCAGCGTTTGTTGATGCGCGGCTCGAAGTTGGTCGGCCTCGAGATGGTGCATTTGAAGAAGCTGCCGGGAGCGGGCGGGCGATCCTCGCGCGTTGCCTTCGAAGGCACGGAAACCGTTTTGCATGTCGAGATGGTGGTGCCCGCCATCGGCGAGGTGGTTGAGCCGCAAGGCTTCGAGAACCTGCTGGGCCATGCCGATTATTTCAAGGCCGATCCCATCGGGCAGATCGCCGGTTCGGATCGCGTGTTGGTGGGCGGCGATGCCAGGGGCGATCGCGGCACGGTGACGGCGGCCATCGGCGACGGGCGGCTGGCCGCCCTGGCCATTCACGCCAAATTGACCGGCAAGGAATTGCCCGATCCCAAGCGCCGCCCCTTCATCGATTACGACAAGCTGAACGTCAATTACTTCGAACCTGCGAAACGGGCCGTCGAACCCATGCTGGCGCTTGAGCAACGCAACGACAGCGACGAGATCGAAGGCGGTCTCAACTACGCACAGGTCACGCACGAGATCGGACGCTGTTTTTCTTGCGGCAACTGTCTGGCCTGCGACAATTGCTGGACCTTGTGTCCGGACAATGCCGTGATCAAAACGGTGGAGCGGGCGGCCGACGGGTCGCACTATGTATTCGACTATGAATATTGCAAAGGCTGCGGCCTGTGCGCCCATGAATGCCCCTGCGGCTATATCGGCATGGTGAGCGATTGACCGGGACAGGAGTAGATTCCTTGACTTTCCGGCCCTGGAACCGCATTCTCGGGCCGTTAGAGCTTGGAAGGAACTAAAGAATGAGTCGTCGTCTGGCAGGATTTCTGGCCGCGCTGGCCGTCATGGCCATAAGCTCCCCGCTTTGGGCGCAATCGTTGGATGCGCTTCAGGCGCGCCTGTCGGCCCTCTCCTTCGGCACCCTTGATCGCGGCCAGGTGGTCGAAGTTCGCCTGCAAGACGATTCCGAGGACAACAAGGCGATCAAGGCGGCGTTGGAACAGTCCTTGACCAAGGCGGGCTATCGCCTGACTCCCAATGCCCGCTATGTCCTGTCTTTCGAGGCCACGAACTCACTGACCGCCAACGATCCCAAGCGCCCCACCGTTTTTTCGGTCGATGGCCACAAGGGAAGCTATGACGATTCCGTGGAAGCCAGGGTCAAGCTGTTCTCGACCGGCGAAGACAGCGTTTTCAAGCAACGGCCCGACGAAGGCCCGCAGGGCACGGCGGGCAGCGTACGTCTCGATCTGGGCGTGATCGACCGGTCGGGCGGCAAGCGTTTGTGGCAGGGCTGGGCGCAGACGCCGGTGCAAACATCGGACACGCTGGCGCTTACCAAATCGCTGGCAGAGCCGCTGGTCGCCCATCTTGGCCAAGCGGTGAAAAACAAGTCCGTGCCGCTGGTAGCTAAGTAGCCCCGCAGATTTTCTTACGTCACCAGCTTCAGCTGGTTGTCGAGCCGTGCCACGACATCCTCGATCCGGTCGGCCTGCAGCAGGCGCTTAGCGCCTTGCGAAACCAGAAACTCGCCGCCCTTGCCCAAGGTTCCCGGTCGGAACTTCGAGATGGTGTAGGCCGGGCGTTCCAAAGCGCTTTTATAGACGGTGAAGGACGCCATGCCGGGGGCTTGGCGGATGGCGTAATCGCGCCATTCGCCCCGCTTGACCCGGCGGCTGTACAGGGCCAGCAGCAGGTTCAGTTCAGGGCGCGTGAAGCACACCGCGTCCAGGCGGCGGCGTCTTTCCTCGCTTAAGCGGACCAGCTTGCTCATCGTCCGTCCCAAAATTGGCAGGGACAATACTTGACCGGGTGCTTGGCCGCGGTCAATGATTCGAATCTAGAGAAGAATCAGCGGGTTGGCGTGGGCTGGCGGTTGTAGGCCTCGACTCCCACCGCCTGGGCGCCGTCGCCGTAGGGGTCGGGTTCGCGATAGCAGCTCACTTGGCCCAGCGTGCGGTAGCAATAGACGTCGGGGCGTTGAATGGGCGGGTTGCGGCTGACGCAGAACTGCCCTTCGTCCTTGGCGCGGATGGTTGAGCAATCCTTGCCGGTAGCGAGCGAGGCCACATGGTCGGTGGCGGTCTTGCCGGTCGCCACCAGGGAAACCACCTCGACCTGCATCAGGCCGCTGGTGATGGGATATTGGCCGGTCGTCATGTCGTAACCGCAGGCCGCCGCCAACAGGGGCAGGAGCAGAATGGCCAGTCTTTTGATGCGCGTTGCCATCATTCGTCACCCTCTTTACCGGCATTAAGACTATCAAAGGCCGGTTAAAGAAGACTGAATCAAGCGGTTACCTGTTTTGTCCGGGCGCCCACAAGATGTCGTCTTCGCCCTGGCGATTTGCGCTCCTGGCCAAGACGAAAAGCAGGTCGGACAGACGATTGGCATAGGCCAGGGCCTGGGGATTGATCGGTTCCTCTTCAGCCAGCGCCGCTATCAGCCGTTCGGCCCGGCGCACCACCGTGCGGGCCAGATGCAAATAAGCCGACGCCGCGCTGCCGCCAGGAAGAATAAAAGATTCCAATGGATTGAGGCTTGCATTCTGCAAGTCGATCTCGGCCTCCAAGCGCAGAACCTGGGATGGATCTATCCGCAAGCGAGGCGCAGCATCGTCCTCGGCAGCCTTTGGCGTGCACAGATCGGCCCCCAGATCGAACAAATCGTTCTGAATACGGGCCAGAATGGCGTCGATCTCGGGCGCATCGGCGCAATGAAGGCGCGCCAGACCCAAAACGGCATTGGCTTCGTCAACTGTGCCATAGGCTTCGACCCTGAGCGCATGTTTGGCGACCCGCTGGCCGGAACCCAGCGACGTCATGCCCTTGTCGCCGCCCCTGGTGTATATGCGCGTCAAGCGGACCATCAATCACGCCTTGCAAAAGAGTAGGTAAGATAACGATATAGCGCTTCCCGGCTTGCCAGGCGAGCCAATTTCGGTCCAATCTCCGCCCATGATCCGCCTGTCGCCCATCCTAAGCCTCTATATCGGCCGCCAGTTCCTGATGGCCTTTCTCGCCACACTGGCCGTGGTGTCGGGAATCGTGCTCATGTTCGACGTGATCGAACTGGTGCGCCGCTCTTCGGGCAAGGGATCGGTCAGCTTTTTCACGCTGCTGGAAATGGCGCTCTACAAGCTGCCGCAGATGGTGCAAACCCTGCTTCCCTTCGCCGTGATGATCGGGGCGATGGTGGTGTTCTGGCGGCTGACGCGCACGCGTGAACTGGTGGTGACCAGGGCCGCCGGGGTCAGCGTCTGGCAATTCCTGGCTCCGGTGATGATCCTGGTCTTTTTCATTGGCGTCTTGATGGTGGTGGCCTTCAATCCGCTGGCCTCCAGCCTGTTTGCGCGCTACGAGCGCATGCAAGACGAGATTCAAATTCGCTCGTCGAATCCCTTAAGTTTCTCATCGGGCTTCGGTCTGTGGCTGCGCGAGACCAGCGGCAACCGCCAAATGATCATTCACGCCAATCAGGTTCGCCAAGATGATCGCAGCCTGGTTCTCGGCAATATCAGCATCTTCCATCTTGAGGATAACCGGTTCACCTTCCGCCACGACGCGGCGCGCGGGCGCATCGCCGATCAGCGCATCGATCTCGAGAAAGTGTGGGAGATCGTGCCCGGGCGGCCTTCCGAACCCAGGCCGCACATCACCTTGCCGACCACGCTGACCATCTCGAAGATCCAGGATAATTTTTCGTCGCCGGAAACCATGTCCTTCTGGGAACTGCCGGGCTTCATCCGCTTTACCGAGGAATCGGGCTTCTCGGCACAGAAGCACCGCATGTATTTCCAGTCGTTGCTGGCCTCGCCGGTGCTGTTGTGCGCCATGGTGCTGGTGGCCGCCGTCTTTTCGCTGCGGCCCAACCTGCGCATGGGCGGCGTGATGATCCGCTTGGGCGGCGGCGTGGCCGCCGGATTTCTGTTCTTCTTCTTCTCGAAAGTCGCCTTCGCGCTAGGCCTTTCCGCCACCTTGCCGCCCACGCTGGCCGCCTGGAGTCCCGCCATGGTGACGCTGCTGGCGGGCCTGTCCACGCTCTTCCATCTCGAGGACGGATGATGAACGCGCCCAGCGCAACGGCAGGACGCTTGGCCTTGCCGATCTTTCTGTTCGCGGCCGCCGCCGTTACCGGCTGGCGCTTTCTGGTGCTGTCCGCCAGCCCCCTGAATCTGTCCTTTGACGAAGCGCAATATTGGCTGTGGTCGCTGTCGCCCGACTGGGGCTATTACTCGAAACCGCCCTTCGTGGCATGGTCGATCGCGCTGGCCCAGGGCGTTTGCGGCGAAGGCGAGGCGTGCATCCGCATGCCGTCTTCGGTCGCCTACGCCATCGGCTCGGTCTTCGTCTTTCTGGCCGCCCGCCATCAATGGGGCAATCAGGTGGCCTTCTGGTCGGGTCTGGCCTTTCTGACCCTGCCCGGCGTCGCCTATTCCTCGATGCTGGTCACCACCGATCCCCCGCTTTTGATGTTCTGGGCAATGGCCCTCTACGCCGTTGTGCGCGCGCAAGACAGCGACCGACCGATAGGCTGGTGGGCGCTGCTGGGCGTCGCCATGGGGTTGGGCCTGTTGTCGAAATACGCCATGATCTTGTTTGCGCTGTCGCTGGCGCTGTATTTGGGCTTTACGAGCCAAGCGCGCCAGCAGGCTGGTTGGCGCGGCCCTGCCCTGGCGGGCTTGCTCGCCCTGCTTTTATACCTGCCCAATTTCTTTTGGAACGCCGCCAACGGCTTCGCCAGCTATCTGCACACCAAGGACAACGCCAATCTGGCGGGTCCCTTGTTTCATCCGGAAAAGATGGCTGAATTCGTCGGCTCGCAATTTGCCGTTTTCGGCCCCTTGCTGTTCGCGTCCCTGCTTGTCTTTCTGATTCTCGTCAAGACAAGCGCCAAGGACGCACGGCTTCGCCTGCTGGCCTTTCTAACGCTGCCCATCTTGCTGCTGATGATCGTGGAAAGCCTGCTGTCCAGGGCCAATGCGAATTGGGCGGCCCCCTCCTATGTGGCGGGTTCCGTTTTGGTCACCGCATGGCTGGCCCAAAAAAACCGGCTGGGTCTGGTTCGCCTGTCCGTCGTGCTGCATATGACGCTGGCCACCCTGGTCTATAATTACGAACAGGCCTTGTCCCTGCTGGGCCTGCCGCTGGACGCCAAGACCGACATCGCCAAGCGCCTGAAAGGCTGGCCCGAGGCGGGGGCAAGGGTTGCGGAGTTGCTGGGCCAGCATCCGGGCGCCGTTCTCATGAGCGACGACCGCAAGCTGATGGCCTCGCTCAGCTATTATGCGCGCCCGCGATCGCTGGCCGCCGTCAAATGGAACCCAACCGGGCGCGTGCGCGACACGTTCGATCTGAACGCCAGCTTCAAGGGGAACAGCGAAAGCCAGCTTGTCTTCGTGACCGAGCGAGAAACCATTCCGGAAATCGCACAATCATTTGACGCAGCCGATGCGTTGGGCCTTATTCGCCAGCCCATTCATCCTGGCTATTCCATCGACATGCACGTCTTTCTTCTGACGGGTTACAAGGGCCGCTGACGTGACGCGACACATTCCCTACTCCATCCTCGCTGTGATGATTCTGCTGGCCTTCACGCCGGGTTTCGACCTGTTTTTCACCGGCCTGTTTCACAATGAGACGGAATGGTTTTTCTGGCGTTACGCGCTGCCGTTGGAATTCGTGCGCAAGGCCCTGCCCACCTTGATCATCGGCGTGGGCGTGTTCTTGCTGCTGATCGGCCTAGCCAATCTTTGGCTGAAGGACAACATCTTCAACATGACGCGCCGCGCCATGGCCTATCTGCTGTTGACCATTCTTCTGGGGCCGGGCCTGATCGTCAATCTTCTGTTCAAGGAACATTGGGGCCGGGCGCGGCCAACCACCATCGTCGAGTTCGGCGGCAGGCAGAATTTCACTCCGCCCTTCGTGATGACCGATCAATGCGACGGCAATTGCTCCTTCGCCTCCGGCCATGCGGCGATCGCCTTTTGGACCTTTGCCCTGGCCATGCTGCTGCCGCCCGCCTGGCGCGTGCGGGCGGGATGGGCCGCCATCTGTTTCGGTTTTCTGATCGGACTGGTGCGCGTGATCCAGGGTGCGCACTTCTACAGCGACGTGATGTCGGCTGGAATCGTCACCGTGGGGGTCGCCCTGGCGCTTAGGCCGTTGCTTAAATCTGGGACTGGGACGCCTCGAGCGTGAAGTAGAAAACGCTGCCCTGGCCCGGCGTGGATTCAACCCAGATTTCGCCGCCATGCCGCTCGGCGATGCGCTTGCAGACGGCCAGCCCGATGCCTGATCCGGGCACATGGCCGTGCGGATCGATGCGTTGGAACAAGGTGAACAGACGCTCGAACTGGTGGCGCTCGATGCCGACGCCGTTGTCGGCGATGGAAAACAGCCAGCGCTTGCCCACCGCGCGTGCCGCAATGCGGATCAGGGGCTTGCGCTCGGGGTGGCGGTATTTTAAGGCGTTGCCCAGCAGGTTCTGAAACAGGCTGACCAACTGCATGCGGTCCGCCAGAACGCCGGGCATGGTCTCGATATGGATTTCGGCAGCGCATTCCTGGATGGCGGCTTCTAGGTTGGCCAGCGCGTCCTTCAGGACTTCGCCGCTGTCGACCGGCTCGGGCGCTTGGCCCTGGGTGGTGATGCGCGAGAAGGACAGCAAGTCGCGGATCATGCTGGACAGGCGGGCGACGCCGTCTGTTGCGAAACCGATGAAGGTGTCGGCGTCCTCGTCCAGCCTGCCTTTGTATTTGCGCGCCAGCATCTGAACGTAATTGCCGATGTTGCGCAGCGGCTCTTGCAGGTCATGCGAGATGACGTAGGCGAAGCGCTCGAGATCCTCGTTCGAGCGGGCCAGTTCATCGGTGCGCAGGGCCAAGATCCGTTCGGCCTCCTTGCGGCTGCTGATGTCGAGCACGGCGGACAAGCACATCGGACCCAGGCCGGAACGCTCGTCTTCCATAAGCGACGACTGCAAGATGACCGGCATCGCAGGCGCTTCCGGCGTTTTCAGCGTCAGTTCGATCTGTCCGCCGAACCCTTGGAATATCTGGGCCAGATGGTGCTCGAAGCCGGGGCGGAATTCAGGCTCGATAAAGGCCGACAGCGGCATGCCGTGCAACGTTTCCGGTTGGTTGCATAGCAGGGCGGCCCCCATGGCGTTCACTTCTCGCAGAAAGCCATGCTCGTCGATCAGGAGATAGCCGATGGGAGAATTGTTGAACAGGCTGGCATAGCGCCACAGCGCCAGTTCCAAACAGCGTTGCGCTTCGCACAATTCGCTGTCCTTGGCCTGCAGCCTGTCTTGACAATGATCGATGCCTGAAAGCGTGCGCAAGAACGCGTCGCCGGTTTCGCGCTCGACGCGTTCCTTGGCTTCATATTCGCTCAGCCTCGCCTTCAGGCAAGCCAGCTCGGCTTGCAGTTCCTGACGGCTCTTTGGCACCGACACGTCCATGGGGCTGGCCCCACTCCTGGTCATGACAACGATATGAAGGTGTGTCGAGACTGTCCCCACAACCCCTCGTAGGGGCGGCACTTTACAGTGGTGCATTCCTCTTGTCACCTGCCGTTCTTTCTAACTATTGACCGAAGGGGGCGCAATGAGGATGCTCACCCATGCCCCATAAAGCACCCTATTCTTTCCTTTGGCTTCAGGCGGCGTCCTGCGGCGGCTGTACGGCGGCGGCGCTGGGGAGCGATCCCTCCTTCCTTGACAGGGCGACGCCAAACATTAAGTCATTGGCGCATCAGGCGTTTTCTGAAGAATGCGGGGTTGAGTTCAGCCAAATTCTCAGTGCCGTGCTGGAAGGCGGTCTGGTTCTGGACGGACTGTTGATCGAAGGCGCCATTTTGAACGGCCCCAACGGAACGGGGAAATTTCAAATGGCTCCTGGATTGGGCCAGCCCATGAACCGTCTGATCGCCGACCTGGCCGCCAAGGTGCTTCATGTCGTGGCGGTGGGCAGTTGCGCCGCCTTTGGCGGCGTGGTGGCGGGATTGGGCAGCCGGACCCAGGCGGTGGGGCTGCAATATGACGGCGGCGAGGCGGGTGGACTGCTGGGGGCGGGCTGGCGTTCCAGAAGCGGCCTTCCGGTCGTCAATGTCGCGGGCTGCGCGCCGCATCCCGGCTGGATTGTGGAAACCTTGCTGCTGTTGGCTGATGGCGCCTTGGCCCCCGATGACCTGGATTCCTTCCAACGTCCCAGCTTCTTTGCCGATCATCTGGCGCATCACGGCTGCAACCGCAATGAATATTACGAATACAAGGCCAGCGCCCATGACCCGTCGCAACAAGGCTGCTTGATGGAGAATATGGGGTGCCGGGCCACCCAGGCGCCGGGCGATTGCAATCGCAGGCGTTGGAACGGCGCCGGCTCTTGCACCAATGCCGGTTTCGCCTGCATCGCCTGCACGGTCCCCGGCTTTGCCTCCAGCGCCGACCCGTTCTTGGAAACGCCTAAGTTGGCGGGCATTCCGGTCGGTTTGCCGGTCGACATGCCCAAGGCCTGGTTCGTCGCCTTGGCGGCGCTGTCGAAATCGGCAACGCCGTCTCGCGTGCGCCGCAACGCCACGGAAAGCCGGATCGCCGTGCCGCCCGATCCCAGGTCAAGGAAGCCCAAATGACGCGTCTGATCGTGGGGCCGTTCAACCGCGTCGAGGGCGATCTTGAGATCAGGCTCGAGATCAAGGACGGGCTGGTGCAAGAAGCCTTTGCGACCGCGCCTCTGTTTCGCGATTTCGAGCATTTGATGGAAGGCCGCTTTCCGCAAGATGCGTTGGTGGTGGCGCCGCGCATCTGCGGCATCTGCTCGGTCGCGCAATCGGCGGCCTCGGCTTCGGCGCTGGCCGATTGCGTGGGCCTCGTCATGCCGCCCAATGGCCGCGCCGTCTTCAATTTGCTGCAAGCGCTGGAAAACGCCGCCGACCATTTGGTGCACTTCTCGCTGTTCTTCATGCCCGACTTCGCCCGCCATTTCTACGAAGGCCGACCTTGGCACGAAAAGACGGTTGCGCGCTTCAAGGCCCAGCAGGGCGAGATGGCCAGGCAGGCGGCGGCGGCGCGCACGCGCCTGTTCGCCGCCATGGGCATCTTGGCGGGAAAGTGGCCACATACGCTGGCCCTTCAGCCCGGCGGCTCGACCAAGCCGCTCGATCTGGCCGAACGCATCCGGCTATTGGAAATCATCGGCGAATTTCGTCGCTTCCTGGAAGGCGAGATATTCGCGGCCAATCTGGAACGCGTCGTCGTCTTGGCGACGCAAGGCGAGCTGGACGAATTGAAGCGGGGCGACTTCGGATTGTTTCTGTCCATCGCCGACGATCTGGACCTGTGGCGCTTGGGGCGATCCCCTGCGCCCTTGATGAGTTGCGGGGCCTTTCCGGGATTGGAGGGCGAGGCGCATCTCTTCGCCTCCGGCCTGTGGCGCGATGGCGCTAGGCAGGAACTTGACCTTGCCCGCATCACGGAAGACGCCAGCCGGTCTTGGTTGCAGGGCGGTCAACCGCTGCATCCATCTCAGGGAACCACCCAGCCCGAGGCCGACAAGCCAGATGCCTATAGCTGGTCGAAAGCCCCCCGCCTTCTCGGGCAGTCGGTCGAGGTGGGGGCGTTGGCCCGCCAAGTCCTGGCCGGGCAGCCCTTGGTCAAGTCGATGTTCGCCGAATTTGGCTCGACCGTGGCGACCAGGGTGGCGGCCCGCTTGATCGAACTGGCAAGGCTGGTCTTGCAGATGGAGAGTTGGGCGGGCGCGCTTGATCCAAGGCAACCCTTCTGCGTGCCGTTTGCAGCCATCGACGTTGGCCAGGGCGTGGGGCTGATCGAGGCGGCACGCGGCACGCTCGGCCACTGGTTGACCATCGAGCACGGAAAACTGAAGAACTATCAAGTGATTGCGCCGACGACCTGGAATTTTTCGCCCCGGGACGGCCAGCATCAACCCGGCCCGGTCGAAGCGGCACTGGTGGGAGTCAGGGTCGAGGAGGGGGAAAGCTCGCCGCTGGCCGTCCAGCATGTCGTGCGCTCGTTCGACCCTTGCATGGCCTGCACGGTGCACTGACGCAACAGGAAACAAACATTCCACAATGTGGAAGATACGCTTCCACTCGCTCGTTTCTACAGACTTCCATCATATAAATAAATTACCGCGATTATGACGGGTTAGCGCTCCGGGCTGGTTGGCACGATCCTTGCCCTACCAAAGGGTAGGGCGGTCTGCGCAAGCGGAGCTGACCCTAAAGATCGCGAACCACGCGACAGGTTTCGTCAGGGAGGAGTGACCCCTATCGAATCCAGACCTTCAACCCTGGGCTTGCGGCCCCGAGGGCGGTTGGCGTGGTTGCGTTCTTGCCACTGGGTATGAGCGGACGACTTAAGAGGGGTAGCGACATGTTCCGAGATTCGATCGACGCGCTGGAAGCCAAGCTGGGACTCGAGCGCCGGACCTTCCTCAAGTTCTGCGCCGCCATGGCGGCGACCATGGGGCTGCCCAAGGGGGCCGAAGCCCAGATCGCCCAAGCCATCTCGACCCCGGCCAAGCGGCCTTCGGTGATCTGGCTGCATTTCCAGGAATGCACCGGTTGTACGGAATCACTGCTCAGGGCCGAGCATCCGACCATCGAAAAGCTGATCCTCGAAATCATCTCGCTCGATTATCACGAAAGCCTGTTCGCCGCCGCCGGTCATCAAGCAGAAGCCGCGCGCTATGCCGCCATGGCGGCCAACAAGGGCAAATACGTGCTGGTGGTCGAGGGCGCCATTCCGGTCAAGGACGGCGGCATCTACTGCAAGATCGGCGGCAAGACCGCGCTGGACATTCTGAAGGAATGCGCTGCCGACGCCGCGGCCATCATCGCCATCGGTTCATGCGCTTCCTGGGGCGGTATGCCCTCGACACCACCCAATCCCACCGGCGCTTCGCCGGTCAACGCCATCATCAAGGACAAGCCGGTCGTCACCATTCCGGGCTGTCCGCCCAACCCCTACAATTTCCTCTCCACCGTCGTGCACTACCTGACCTTCGGGTCGCTGCCCAAGATCGACGCCGAGGGCCGCCCGCTGTTCGCCTATTCGCGCCTGATCCACGAAAATTGCGAGCGCCGCGCCCATTACGACGCCGGGCGCTTCGCCATGGAATTCGGCGACGAGGGCCACCGCAAGGGCTACTGCCTGTACAAGCTGGGCTGCAAAGGCCCCGAGACCTACGCCAACTGCCCCTCGATTCTGTTCGGCGACGTCGGATCGGGTTCCTGGCCGGTCGGCACCGGTCATCCCTGTTTCGGCTGCACCGAAAAGGGCGTCGGCTTCTACAAGCCCATCCATCAACTGGCCGACGTCAAGAACGTGGTGCCGCCCGCCTCTTATCCGCGCGTCGTGGAAGAGCAGGGCGTGGGCGCCACGCTGGGGTCGGCGGCGCTGGTCGCCGCCGTGGCCGGTCTGGCCGCCGGGGCGGGCTACAAGGTGGCTGGCAATCTCGGCAAGAACAGCAGCGGTTCCGACAAAGACAGCGCGGAATAAGGAGCCTGATCATGACGCTCGATCGGCGCAACTTCATGAAGGCGGCGTTGGGCGGCACAGCCGCAGCAACGGCCGCCGTCGCCCTGCCCTCCAACAAAGCGCATGCGCGCGACAACAAAGCGATGCCGCCCAAGGCGGTGGGCCTGTTGTTCGATTCGACGCTGTGCATCGGCTGCAAGGCCTGCGTGACGTCCTGCAAGGACGCCAACGACATGCCTGCTGAATTTTCGACGCCCGACAAATTGTGGGATACGCCGCTTGACCTGTCGGGCAAGACGCTCAACGTCATCAAATCCTATGCCGAGGGCACCTCGGACGTGAAGGATCGCGAAGGCAACGGCTACGCCTTCGTGAAGAAATCCTGCCTGCATTGCGTCGATCCGTCCTGCGTCTCGGCCTGTCCGGTCACGGCGATGAGCAAGGATCCCGAGTCCGGCATCGTCTCGTACGACGCCGACAAATGCATCGGCTGCCGCTACTGCGTCGCCGCCTGTCCCTTCGGCGTGCCCAGGTTCCAGTACGACACCGCGACGCCCAGAATCCAGAAATGTCAGTTGTGCAAGCAGCATTTGGCCAGCACGGATGCGGAGCGCAAATACAAGTTCGCCGCCTGCGCCCAGGTTTGTCCGACGGGTGCGACCTTGTTCGGCCCTGTCGAGCTGTTGAAGGCCGAGGCCCAGCGCCGCCTTGAGCTTGAGGCGGGGGTTGCCGCCGTCTATCCGCGCGGCCATATCGAAACGCCCTTCCCATCACACGAAAAGCCGGCGCCCGACTACAAGAAGCGCATCTATGGCGACAAGGAAATCGGCGGCACGCAGATGCTGCTGCTGGCGGGCGTTTCCTTCGGCAAGCTGGGTTATCCCGACCTGCCCGAGCAAAGCTACGCCGCCAAATCTGAAAGCCTTCAGCATAGCTTGTATGGCGGCATGATCCTGCCCCTGGTCGCCCTGGCTGGCCTGGCCTTCGCCACCAAGCGCACGGCGGGTGCTCATAAGAACGAGGAGGGTGAATAACATGAAAGCCCAACCCATCGGCGGCAGGCTGGTATCGCCCGTCACGCTCGTTCTCATGGTCCTTATCCTGCTGGCGGCTTTTTTCGGCGCCCAACGCTTCCTGTTTGGCTTCAATTCGGTCGCCAACATCAATGACGGCTTTCCCTGGGGCATCTGGATCGCCTGGGATGTGGTGATCGGCACCGGCCTGGCCTGCGGCGGCTTCGCCCTGGCCCTGCTGGTCTATATCGCCAACCAGAACCAGTATCATCCCTTGATGCGTCCCGCCCTGCTGGCCAGCGTCTTCGGCTACACGCTGGGCGGCGTTTCGGTTATTTTCGATCTGGGCCGCTATTGGAACTTCTGGCACATCTTGTTTCCCACCTACCAGCAATATGGTTCGGTCATGGTGGAAGTGGCCTTGTGCGTGGCCGCCTACATCATCGTTCTGTGGATCGAGTTCAGCCCGGTGCTGGCCGAGAAGTTCGGCTGGACTGGCGTTAAGAAATTCACCGGCAAATGGATGTTCCTGTTCATCGCCCTTGGCGTGCTGCTGCCCACCATGCATCAGTCGTCGCTGGGGTCGCTGCTGATCGTCTATGGCCAGCAGATACATCCTTTGTGGCAAACCATGCTGCTGCCCTTGCTGTTCTTGCTGTCGGCCGTCGCCATGGGCTATGCCGTGGTGGTGTTCGAGGCCTGCGTTTCGACCGCCGGGTTCAAGCGCAAGATCGATCATGAGTTGCCGCTGATCGCCAGCCTGTCGAAGATCATGGCTTGGCTGTTGGTGGCCTTCATCGTCATCCGGCTGGGCGACATCGTGGCGCGCGGCGCTTTCGGCGCCATGTTCACCTCGGGCGTCAAGAGCTTCATGTTCTGGGTCGAGATGACGCTATACGCACTGCCGGTGGCCATGCTGCTGTCGCCGTCGGTCAAGCGCGACGCCAGAATCTACTTCCTGGCCGCCTGTTCGATGCTGCTGGCCGCCGTTCTTTACCGCATCGACGCCTATCTGGTCGGCTATGAAACCGGTCCAGGTTGGAACTACTTCCCTGCCGTGCCCGAAATCATGATCACGATCGGCATCGTCGCCTTCGAGATCCTGGGCTACATCGTTTTCGTCCGCTTCTTCCCCGTCTTGCCCGGGCATGGCCCGGACAAGGCGCACTGAACAGGAGAGCCTGCCGTGTCCCAACGCATCACCATCGATCCCATCACTCGCATCGAAGGCCATTTGCGCATCGACGTCGAAGTCGACGGCGGCAAAGTCAAGAAATCCTGGGCCTCGGGCCAGATGTGGCGCGGCGTCGAGCAGATTCTGCTGGGCCGCGACCCCCGAGACGCCTGGATCATCACCCAGCGTTTCTGCGGCGTCTGCACGACGGTGCACGCCATCACCTCGGTGCGCGCGGTTGAAAACGCGCTGCAGCTTGAAGTGCCGCTGAACGCCCAGTACATCCGCAACATGATCGCCTCGGCGCACGCCATCCACGATCATATCGTGCATTTCTATCATCTGGCCGCCCTTGACTGGGTGGACGTGACCAGCGCCTTGAAGGCCGATCCCGTGAAGGCGGCGGCCTGGATCGAGCAATATACCGACTGGCCCTTGAACAACCGCCACGTCATGACCGACGTCAAGAACAAGCTGGCCACCTTCGTAGGGTCGGGCCAGTTGGGTCCCTTCACCAACGGCTATTGGGGCCATCCGGCGATGAAGTTGTCGCCCGAAGTCAATCTGGTCGCCGTGGCCCACTATCTGCAGGCGCTGGAAGCGCAGCGTCACGCCAACAAGGTGGTCAGCACGCTGGGTTCGAAAAGCCCGCACGTGCAGAACATGGCGGTCGGCGGTGTGGCCAACCCCATCGCGCTCGACAGCCAGTCGGTGCTGTCAATTGAGCGCTTGTTGCTGGTCAAGGAACAGATCGACAAGCTGAACGACTTCATCCAGAAGGTGCTGCTGGTCGATGTGGCCGCCGTGGGCGCCGTCTATGCCGACTGGACCAAATATGGCGCGGGCGTCACCAACTATCTGTCGGTGCCCGATCTGCCCATGGACACCAAGGGCGAAAAGTTCCTGATGCCGGGCGGCTATATCTCGGGCGGCGACATCTCTACCTACAAGCCGATCACCAGCTACCAGGACGCCTATTTCCGCGACGGCGTCGCCGAAAGCGTCAAACATTCCTGGTACAAGGGCGGCAAGGGCGCTCTGCACCCTTGGAAGGGCGAAACCAACCCCGAATACACCGATTTCCAGGACGACGGCAAATATTCGTGGGTCAAGGCGCCCAGCTTCTACGGCAAACCCGCCCAGGTGGGGCCGCTGGCCAATGTGCTGTGCATGTACGCCGCCGGGCACAAGCCGACCCAGGCCTACGCCACCAAGGTGCTGGATACCGCCAGCGCGCTTTTGGGCCAGAAGATTCCGCTGGCCGCGCTTCATTCCACCATCGGGCGCATCGCCGCCAGGGCCATCCGCTGCGCCGTGATGGGCGAATATCTGACCGCCAACTGGCAGGCCCTGATCGACAACATCGCCAAGGGCGACACCAAAACCTTCAATGCGCCGGTTTTCCCCAAGGGCGAACAGATGGGCTTTGGCTATCACGAAGCGCCGCGCGGCGCCCTGTCGCATTGGGTGGTCATCAAGGACGGCAAGATCGCCAATTATCAGGCGGTGGTGCCCACCACCTGGAATGCGGCGCCCAGAAACGAGGACGACGCCATCGGCCCCTACGAGGCATCGTTGCTCGACAATCCGGTGGCCGATCCCGAGCGCCCGCTCGAGGTCTTGCGCACCGTTCACTCCTTCGACCCCTGCTTGGCCTGCGCCGTGCATCTGGTCGATCGCGAGAAACGCAAGATCGTGCAAGTCAAGGCCCTCTGATCCTTCGGGCCTTCCTCGACCCTCCCATTGCCAAAGCGATGGGAGGGTTTTATTTTAGGTCGTTGAGCTATCCTTATTCCCGTCATCGCCGGGCTTGACCCGGCGATCCATGGATGCCCGGATCAAGTCCGGGCATGACGAGGCGGGAAGCGGTTTGCCACTTTGTAGGAAAGAAGCGTCTTATGCGCATCATGGTGCTGGGCATCGGCAATATCCTGATGACCGACGAGGGGATCGGCGTGCGCGTCGTCCAGGAGATGGAAAGCCGCTTTCGCTTCCCGGACTCGGTCGAGATGGTGGATGGCGGGACGTCGGGCATGGAATTGCTCGAACCCATGATGGACCTGGATCATCTGATCGTGGTCGACGCCGTGCGCTCGGGCGATCCGGCCGGCACGCTGATTCGTCTGGAAGACGATGAAGTGCCCGCCCTGTTTCAGACCCGCCTGTCGCCTCATCAGTTGGGCCTGTCCGACGTGCTGGCCACCTTGAAGCTGGCCGGAGGCTTTCCCAAACATCTGGTCTTGCTGGGCTGTGAACCCAAAAGCCTGGAAACCAATATGGGCCTGTCGCCCGAGGTGGAAGCGAAGGTCGAGCCTTTGATCGACGCCACGCTCAAGGAGTTGTCGGCCATCGGCGTCGCACCGCTAAGCGGGATGGCCTGATCATGTGCATGGCCATTCCGTCCGAAGTGATCGCTATCGAGAACGGCATGGCCACCGTGGAATGCTTCGGCGTCACGCGCCAAGCCAGCCTGCTGATGATGGGTGACGAGGTGGAAATCGGCGATTTCGTGCTGATCCAGGCGGGCGGCTTCGTGGCCGAGAAAGTCGATAGGGAGACGGCGCTGGAAACGCAGGCTATGATGGCCGAAGCGCTTTCCCAGCCATCCGCATGACGACACCCGCGGCCGCCTTGGAGGGCGTGTTGCGCGCCCGACTTTGCGTGGAGGGCGGCATGATCAGGTCGGCGCTGGTGGCGCCGCGTCCCACCCCGCCCATCAAATCCTTGCTCAAGGGCCGCAAGCTGGCCGAGGCGGTTCGGCTTCTGCCCCGCCTGTTCAGCCTTTGCGGCATGGCGCAGACCGTGGCGGCCCTGGGAGCCGCCGAAATGGCGCTGGCCTTGCCTGTATCGGCTGCCCAGGTCGCGGCCAGACTGGCTTTTACCCTGGCGGAAACGGTGCAGGAACATGCCACGCGCCTGCTGCTGGACGCTCCCTTGGCGCTGGGCGAAGCGCCCGATGCCCAAGCGGCCAAAACCATCCGCCGCCATGTCGCTGGACTGGTCCCCTTGGTCTGTGCGAACGACGCATGGGTCAAGCCGGGCGGCGGCCAGTTGGACCCTGATCGCAAAGGGCTGGCCGAGTGGCTGGAAACGCTGCGCCGCTTGGTGCTGACCCATCTGATGGCGGGCTGCGACGTGGCCGGACTGACGCAAGCGTCTGAGCTGGAACGCTGGGCCAAGAAAGGCGGCTCGACCGCCGCCCTGGGCATGGCGCGGATCTTCAAGGATCAGCAGGCTAGGCTTGGCGCGAGCGCCACCTTTCTGATGGGGCGGCTGGACCTTGAATTCGTCCGCTCGGCATTGGCCTGTGAAGGCGGGTTGGACTTCGCGAGCGCGCCCAGGAACGCCGACGGCTTTTGCCTGGAGACCGGGCCGTTGTCTCGCCAGTACGAAAATCCGCTGATCAAGGATTTGCATCGCCATTACGGATATGGCTTGGCGGCAAGATACGCCGCCCGGTTGATCGAACTTAGCCATGCCGTAACGGGCATTGCGCTTTCCCTGCCGTTGTTGGACGCTGAAGGGGCCAGCAATGATGATCCGGCAGGCGGCGACGGCGAAGGGCTGGGTAGCGCCGAGGCGGCGCGAGGACGGCTGTTTCACTGGCTGCGCTTGCGAGACGGGCTGGTTGATGACTACCGGCTACTGGCTCCCACCGAATGGAATTTCCATCCCGACGGCGCCTTCGCACAGGGATTGAAAGCCGTTGCGGCCAAGGATGACGAAGCCGTCCTGCGGGCCGCCAAGTTGCATGGGCTGGCGCTTGACCCTTGCGTCTTGCTCAAAATCGAGGTGGACTATGCATGAAATGTCGCTGGCCGACGGGATCGCGCGCATCATTCAAGCCCAGGCCGATGAGCACGGCTTTTCCAAGGTGCTGACGGTGCGAGTCCAAATCGGCCAACTGGCCCATGTCGATCCCGACGCCCTGGCCTTTTGCTTTGGCGCCGTCATGAAGGGCACGCCCGCCGAAACGGCCAAGCTGGTGATCGAGCGCGCCGAGGGGCTGGTCTGGTGTTTGGGCTGCGCCGAACAGGTGGCGATCAAGGTTTGGGGCGAAGCCTGCCCCAAATGCGGCAGTTTCGATCTGAAGGCCGACGGCGGCGACGGCATGCGAATTTTGGATTTGGAGGTCGAGTGATGTGTAGCATATGCGGCTGCGGCGAGCACAAACATCATGGACACGACCATCATCACGACCATGATCATGATCACGGCCATGATCACGATCACGCCCATCATGACCATCCGCACGCGCCGGATCAGGGACGCTTGTTGCGCATCGAGCAAGACATTCTGTCCGAGAACAATCGCTGGGCCGCGCTCAACCGCAAAACCTTCCAGGAGCAAGCGACGCTGGCGCTCAATCTGGTGTCCAGCCCCGGCTCGGGCAAAACGACGCTGCTGGTCAAGACCATCGGCATGCTGAAGGGAAAGCTGCCCTTGGCCGTGGTCGAGGGCGATCAGCAGACGGCGTTGGACGCCGAGCGCATCGAAGCCACCGGCATTCCCGCCCATCAGGTCAATACCGGCAAGGGCTGCCATCTCGACGCCCATATGGTGCGCCATGCCCTGGAAACCCTGCCCTTGGGCGAAGGCGGCGTTTTGTTCATCGAGAATGTGGGCAATCTGGTTTGCCCCGCCGGCTTCGATTTGGGCGAGGCGGCCAAGGTGGCCGTGCTGTCGGTGACCGAGGGCGAGGACAAGCCGCTCAAATATCCCGACATGTTCAGGGCCGCCAGTCTGATGATTCTGAACAAGATCGATCTGTTGGCGCATCTCGATTTCGACGTCGAGAAATGCGTCGAATACGCAAGGCGCGTACATCCCAATATCGGCGTGATCAAACTGTCGGCCCGCTCCGGCGAGGGGATGGAGTCCTGGCTGGCCTGGATCCAAGCCCAGCAGGCCCTGCTGCGCGTGGCGGGATGATTGAATTCGACCTTCCCTTTGATGCACCCGCGGTGCTGGCGGTCGGCGCTTACCTCAAAAACAACGTCGCCGCCGCCAAGGGGCGAAAGGCCGTTGTTTCCGAAGCCAGGGGCAATCTGGAAACGCCCGACGACATCAGGCGTTTCAAGGAAGACCTGCAAAGCATGATCGATTGGTTGGGCGAACCCGCCCGGCGCATCGCCCATGATCTGCATCCCGATTTTCCCAACAGCCGCCACGCTCAAAGCCTGGGCATTCCCGCCCTGGCCGTGCAGCATCATCACGCCCATGTCGCCGCCGTGGCCGCCGAGCATGGCCTTCTGGAACCCGTGATCGGTCTGGCCCTGGATGGTTTCGGCCTGGGGCCAGGCAACCAATCTTGGGGCGGCGAGTTGTTGCTTGTGAACGGTCCTGGGTACGAGCGCCTGGGCCATCTTCAGTCCTTGGCCCAACCGGGGGGCGATGTGGCGGCGCGCCAACCCTGGCGCATGGCGGCTTCTGTTCTGCACGAGTTGGGGCAAACCGGAACCATCGCCCAGCGTTTTTCCGATCAGCAAGGGGCCGAGGTGATCGGGCAGATGCTGGCCCGTTCGGTCAATTGTCCGCGCACCACCAGTTGCGGCCGTTTGTTTGACGCCGCCTGCGGCCTGCTGAATCTGTTGCCGGTGGCCGCATTCGAAGGTCAGGCTCCGATGATGCTGGAAAGCCTAGCTAAGGCCCCCGAAATCATGGCGGGCGGTTGGAAGATCGAGGGCGAGGTCTTGTCCTTCATGCCCCTGCTGGCCAGGCTGGACGGCATGGACGCCGTGCTTGGATCCAATCTTTTCCATGGCACACTGGCCGCCGGACTGGCCGAATTCGCCGCCCTTCAGGCGCAAAAGCGCGGGATCGGACGGGTGGCGCTGTCGGGCGGCTGTTTTTTGAACGCCGTGCTGACGGCCCAAATCGAGCGCCATCTTGCCGCCAAGGGCTTGCAGGCCCTGAAGGCTTGCCGCCTGTCGCCCGGCGACGGCGGCCTGGCCCTGGGTCAGGCCTGGGTGGCGGCGCTTGATCCAGAGACTTTGTTAAGCGGTTAGAGCAAGCAGCAAGCCTTGCATGTTCGATCCCGCCGTTGTAAAGTATCCTGGTTAACTAGTTAGCAACGTTCAGGACAGGTCCATGCCCTCCACCGCCCCTAATTGGTCCTTGTTCGACGCCAAGGCGCGTTTCAGCGAAGTGGTCGAGCGGGCGCGCCATGACGGGCCGCAATTCGTCACCAAGCGGGGCGAGCCAGCGGTGGTGATCCTTTCCGCCGAAGATTATGCGGCGCTGCGCCCCCCTTTGCAGGCTGGAAGGACGTTCAAGGATGTTCTGGTCGGCGGCCCCAAGCTAGATGAGGACGTTATCGATCTCATCAATGCGCGCTCCCGGGATTTTGGGCGCGAGATCGATTTGTGAGATATCTGCTCGATACCAATGTCATTTCGGAGACCCGGCGCAAGGCGCCAAATCCTGATGTTGTTGCATGGATCGAGCGGGCCGCGCCGGACTCGTTGCTCATAAGCGCCCTCACCTTGGGCGAAATCGCCAAAGGAGCGGAAAGTCTTTTGCGCCGCGACCCCGTGGCCGCCAATTCGCTCTATGCCTGGCTGGAGACGATCCAGGCCAATTTCGCCGACCGCGTGCTAGGGATAGACGGCGACGTCTCAATGGCATGGGGCCGACTTTGCGCACATCGTCCGTTGCCCGTCATCGATGGCCTGCTGGCGGCGACCGCTCTGGTCAGGGGCTTGACGCTTGTCACGCGCAATGCGGCGGATTTCACAGGAACGGGCGTGATTTTGCTCAATCCCTGGCTGGACCTGAAGTCCGCTTGATAAGGCCGCGTGCAGCCGCCATAGTCGCAGAAAACAAGGAGCCGCACCATGTGCCTAGCCATGCCCGCCCGCGTTGTCGAGATGAGGGACGACGATCAAGCCGTCGTCGAGCTTGACGGCGTGCGCAAGGAAATCTCGGTGGCCCTGATCGAAGCGCCCCGGGTGGGCGATTACGTCATTGTACATGTGGGCTATGCGCTGTCGCGTCTCGATCCCGAAGAGGCCGCGAAGACGCTGGCCTTGTTCGCCGAAATGCAGGCAGCCGGAGCCGCGGCTTGAAATATATCGACGAATACAGGGATGGCGACTTGGCCAAGGGCTTGGCGTCGGCCATCGCGCGCGAGGCCAAGCCCGATTGCCGCTATCACTTCATGGAATTTTGCGGCGGCCATACGCACGCCATCTTTCGCTACGGCATTCAAGACCTGCTGCCTTCCAATGTGCGCATGATCCACGGACCCGGCTGCCCGGTCTGCGTGCTGCCGATGGGCCGCATCGACGGCGCCATTCATTTAGCCAAGCAGCCGGGCGTCATTCTGGCCAGCTATGGCGACATGCTGCGCGTGCCAGGCGGCGGGCGCGAAAGCCTGTTGAAGGCCAAGGCCCTGGGGGCCGACGTGCGCATGATCTATTCGCCGTCGGATGCGGTGGCGCTGGCCAAGGCGCATCCCGACCGCGAGGTGGTTTTCTTCGCCATCGGCTTTGAAACCACCACGCCGCCCACGGCGCTGGCCATCCGCCAGGCCCATAGGGAAGGGCTTTCCAATTTCAGCGTCTATTGCAACCATGTGCTGACCCCTTCGGCGATCTCCAGCATTCTGGAAGCGCCATCCGTGCGCGATCTGGGCACCGTGCCACTGGATGGTTTCATCGGCCCGGCGCATGTCTCCACCGTGATCGGCAGTCAGCCCTACGACTATTTCGCCGAAGAATATCGCCGCCCGGTGGTGATTGCCGGTTTCGAGCCGCTGGACGTTCTGCAAGCCATCTTGATGTTGATCCGCCAAGTGAACGAGGGCCGTTTCGAGGTCGAGAACGAATTCACCCGGGCGGTGACGAAGGAAGGCAACATGAAGGCCAAGACGCTGGTCGCCGAAACATTCGAGATGAAGCGCTCGTTCGAATGGCGCGGCCTTGGCTTGGTGCCCTACAGCGCTTTGGCCATCAAGCGCCAATGGGCCCAATTCGACGCCGAGGCGCGCTTTATCGTGCCCGAGTTCAAAACCGAGGATCACAAGGCCTGCGCTTGCGGGGCCATTCTGCGCGGCCTGAAAACGCCCGCCGATTGCAGCTTGTTCGCCACCGCCTGCACGCCCGAACATCCCATCGGCTCATGCATGGTGTCGGCGGAAGGGGCGTGCGCTGCCTATTACACCTATGGCCGCCAGCGGAGAAAATCATGAAGCTCGATCTGGAACATGGCGTCGTCGAAATGGCGCATGGCGGCGGCGGGCGGGCCATGGCCAAGCTGATCGAAACCATCTTTCTTGGCAATTTCGACAATCCCTTGCTGGCGCAACACAACGATCAGGCCTGCTTTTCAATGCAGGCCGGACGCGTGGCGATGACCACCGATTCCTATGTCATCCAGCCCTTGTTCTTTCCTGGCGGCGACATCGGCAGCCTTGCCGTGCATGGCACGGTGAACGATCTGGCGATGTCGGGCGCAGTGCCCTTGTATCTGTCGGCGGGCTTCATTCTGGAAGAAGGCTTGCCGCTTGGCGACCTCGCCCAGATCGCGCGCTCGATGGCGGCGGCGGCGCGCGAGGCAGGCGTTTTTATCGTGACCGGCGACACCAAGGTCGTCGAGAAGGGCAAGGGCGACGGCGTTTTCATCAACACCGCCGGAATTGGCGTGATTCCCGATGGCGTGGCGCCCTCTGGCGAGCGCGCTAGGCCCGGCGACGCGATTTTGGTGTCGGGCACGCTGGGCGATCATGGCGTGGCGGTGATGAGCAAGCGCGAGAATCTGGCCTTCGAGGTCGATATCTTGTCGGACGCGCAGGCCTTGAACGGGCTGGTGGCCGCCATGGTGGCAAAAGTGCCGGACATCCATGTGCTGCGCGATCCCACCCGGGGCGGTTTGGCCGCCACGCTGAATGAAATCGCCAGGCAAGCCAAGGTCGGCATGGAATTGGACGAGCGCGCCATTCCCATCAAAGGGGCCGTGCGCGCCGCCTGCGAATTCCTGGGGCTTGATCCCTTGAACGTCGCCAACGAAGGCAAGCTGGTCGCCATCTGCGCAGGCGATCAGGCAGAGCGCCTGCTGGCCGTTATGCGCGCACATCCCAAAGGGGCGGACAGCGCCATCATCGGGCGCGTGACCCAGGATGCCGATTGCTTCGTGACCTTGAAGACCGCCTTTGGCGGAACCCGCATGGTCGATTGGCTGACCGGCGAACAACTGCCGAGAATCTGCTGATGCGCATTTTGTTGCTCGCCCATTCCTTCAACAGTCTGACCCAACGCGTCTGGGTGGAACTGCAAGCCCTCGGCCACGAACTGGCCCTAGAGCTTGACATCAAGGACAGCGTGACCGAAGAGGCCGTGGCGCTGTTTCGACCCGACTTGATCGTCGCCCCTTTCTTGAAGCGCGCCATTCCGCCTAGCGTTTGGCAGGCCGTGCGCTGTCTTGTCATTCATCCCGGCCCCTTGGGCGACCGTGGCCCCGCCGCCCTTGATTGGGCTATTCTGGAGGGCCGTTCGCAATGGGGGGTGACGGTGTTGGAGGCGGCAGCCGATTTCGATGCCGGCCCCGTCTGGGCGCACCGCGCGTTCCAAATGCGCGCCGCCAGCAAGGGCAGCCTTTACCGGCGCGAGGTCAGCGATGCAGCCATCGACGCGTTGCAAGAAGCGATTGCCAAGATCGAGGCGGGCGAGAAACCGACGCCAGCGCCGGACGGGGCGTTCCGCTCGTTTGTACCGCAAGAACTTCGCGCCATCGATTGGCGAACCGACAAGGCGGCGGACGTGCTTCGCAAGATCCGCTCGGCCGACGGAGCGCCGGGCGTTCGCGACGTCATCGATGGTCGCGAGTTTTATCTGTTCGACGCCGAGAGTGCCGATCTGCAAGGGCCGCCTGGAGCTTTGCTGGCCAGCGACGGCGCCCGATTGGCCAGGGCATGCGCCGACGGCGCCGTCTGGATCGGCCATCTCAGGCCGACCGGATCCGAACAACTGAAATTGCCCGCCACGCATTACTTAAAGACAGAGGGCTTGGCCCAACAGGACCCCAGCGACATCGCCTATGAGGAGCAAGGAGCGGTGGGCGTGCTGCGCTTTCCCTTCTACAACGGCGCCATGAGCACATCGCAATGTCTTCGCCTGCGCGATGCCTTCCTAGCGGCGGCCAAGCGCCCGACCCGCGTCATCTTGCTGGCGGGCGGCGAGGATTACTGGTCGAACGGCATTCATCTGGGAACCATCGAGGCCGCGAAAAGCGTTTCCGACGAATCTTGGGACAACATCAACGCCATCGACGATCTGGCCGAAGCGATCATCACCTGCGGCTCGCATTTGACGCTGGCCGCCATGGCGGGCAATGCCGGAGCGGGCGGCGTGTTCCTGGCCCTGGCCGCCGACCGGGTGGTGATGCGCGGCGGCATCGTGCTGAACCCGCATTACAAAGGAATGGGAAATCTCTACGGGTCGGAATATTGGACCTATCTTCTGCCCAAGCGCACGACCAAGGAACAAGCGCTGCGCATCCTTGAGGCGAGGCTTCCCATGGGCGCCGCCGAGGCCCTTGATCTGGGTCTAGCCGACGTCGTTCTCAGCAAGGACATGGCCAGCTTTGCGCAAGAAGCGCTTGGTTGCGCCGCAGCAATGGCGGCGGGAGATGGGTTCTTGGAAAAGTTGGCGGCCAAGCGCCAATCTCGCGCCGACGACGAAGCGGCAAAGCCGCTGTCGGCCTATCGCGCAGAAGAGCTTGAGCGAATGCGCCTTAATTTCTACGGCTTCGATCCCAGCTATCATGTGGCGCGCTATCACTTCATCTTCAAATCGGCCAAGTCGCGCACCCCTCTTTACCTGGCACCCCATCGGCGTGCTAAACTTGTCGCATGAGCAAGCCGACCATCCTGGTCATTGACGACGAGATACGCTCGCAAGAAGCGCTCAGACGCGTGTTGAGCGAGGAGTTTTACGTCTTCACCGCTTCGGGGGCCGAGGCGGCCGAGACCTTGCTGGAGCAAGAACGGGTCGAGGCGATCCTTTGCGATCAGCGCATGCCGGGCGAGACCGGCGTCGCCTTCTTGAAGCGCGCGCGCGAACGCTGGCCGGAAACGGTGCGCATCATCATCTCGGGCTACACCGATTCCGAAGACATCATCGCGGGCGTCAACGAGGCGGGAATCTACCAGTACGTCACCAAGCCATGGGAGCCGGAGGCGCTGCTGGAAATCGTGCGCGAAGCCACGCGCCTGTTCAGGCTGCAAAGCGAAAACCATGCGGCCAGCCTGGAGATCAAGCTCGATTCCAAAAGCCTGGGCCGCGTGGTGGCCGACAAGCGCAAATCGCTGAAAAGCCGCTTTGGCTTTGATCGCCTGCTTTGTTGCGACGCCAGCCCTCTGAAAGGGGCAATCGATTTGGCGCGCCGGATCGCCAGATACGACATTCCCGTGCTGATCACCGGCGAGTCCGGCACCGGCAAGGAATTGCTGGCCCGCGCCCTGCACTATAATTCGCACCGCGGCGAAAAGCCCTTCGTGGTCGAGAATTGCGGCGCCCTTCCCGACACGCTGCTGGAAAGCGAATTGTTCGGCACCAAACGGGGCGCCTTCACCGGCGCCATGGAAGACCGCATCGGCCTGTTCGAACAGGCCAGCGGCGGCACCATCTTCCTGGATGAAATCGGCGACACCTCGCCCGCCTTCCAAGTCAAGCTGCTGCGCGTGTTGCAGGAAGGCGAAATCCGCCCGTTGGGGGCCAGGGGGCCACGCAAGATCGACGTGCGCGTCATTGCCGCCACCAACCGCGATCTGGAACGAGACGTGGCGGAGGGGCGCTTTCGACGCGATCTTTATTATCGTCTCGCCGGATTGCGCTTGCATGTGCCGCCGCTGCGCGAGCGGCCGATGGATTTGCCCCTGATCGCGCAGCGGCTGGTCGAACAGGCGGCGAAATCGTTTGGCAAGAAAATCGGCGTCATCGCGCCGGAAACCCTGGCCCGCCTGCAAGACTATGACTGGCCGGGCAATGTGCGCGAGATGCAAAACGAAATCAGCCGCATGGTGGCGCTGGCCGATGGGCCGGAGCTTGGCCCCGATTTGCTAAGCGAACCCGTTCGCGAAAAGCGTCCGGCGGCGCAGTTCGGCTTTGCATCCATTCAATTGCCGGAACCGCAGGGCGCTTTGAAGGATCACGTCGAGCGGCTCGAGGAACGTTTGATCGCCGAATCGCTGCGCCGTCACCGCCACAATATCAGCCGCGCCGCCGAGGAACTGGGATTGTCTCGGGTGGGCCTGCGCGCCAAGTTGCAACGTTATGGCCTCGAGCGTCTCAACTGATCGGGCGCTGCCCGACATGCTGGAACAGGTGGGCGGTCTCAATCTGACCGGCTTGCAGGAAACCGCCTGGATCGAAGTCATCCGCAAGATGGAAGAGGTCTATTCCGACCTCATCCGCTACGAAGTCGACCTGGAAAGCAAGAACGACGCGCTTGAACAAGCACACCGTTTCATCGGCAGCGTTCTGTCCTCGATGTCCGACGTGCTGCTGGTCTGTGACGGCAAATGCCAGATTCAGCAGGTCAATCAGGCCTTGCTCGATCTGACCGGCCAAGCCGAGGCCGATTTGCTGGGCGAACCCCTGACCACCTTGCTGCCCTTTGCCGGACAAAGCCTGGTGGAATCTTTGCTGGGCCTGTCCGGCGCCCAGCCGGTCCAGGACCGCGAAGTGCGCTTTCTGGCCAAGTCGGGCGAGGCGACGGAACCCGTAGCCCTTAATGCGTCGTTGCGCCGCGACGCGTTGGGCCAGCCCGCTGGCTATGTGCTGATCGGGCGTCCGGTGGGTGAATTGCGCCGCGCCTATGAAGCGCTGGAGACGGCGCATGCCGATCTGAAGGCCGCCCAGCAACAGTTGGTGCAGTCGGAAAAGCTGGCCTCTTTGGGGCGCTTGGTCGCGGGCGTGGCGCACGAGCTTAACAATCCTGTCAGTTTCGTGCTGGGCAATGTGCATTCCCTGGCGCGCTATCTCGACCGCCTGACCAGCTATGTCGATGCGGTGCACGAGGGGGCGTCGGCCAGGGCGCGCGAAAAGCTGCGCGCCGAACTGTCCATCGACGCCGTGCTGGCCGATCTTGGGCCTCTGATCGACGGCACGCGCGAGGGCGCTGGGCGGGTGGCCGAGATCGTGCGCAACCTGAAGCGTCTGTCCTTTACCAATCCAGGCGGCGCTGAAATTTTCAATCTGGCCGAGGTGGCGCGCACGGCTGGCGAATGGGCGGCGCGCGGACGAAAGAAGCAGGCGGAACTGGCTTTCGACCTGCCTGCCAGCTTGAACGTGCGCGGCAATGCCGGCGCCATTCATCAGGTGCTGGTCAATCTGGTCGAAAACGCGCTGGACGCCATGGAAGACGTCAAGCAAGCCAAGCTGTGGCTGAGCGCCAGGGCCGAAGGGGCCAGCGCCGTGGTCGGCGTGCGCGACAATGGTCCGGGCATCGCCGACGACAGCCTGCTGAAAGTGTTCGACCCTTTCTTCACCACCAAGCCGCCCGGGCGCGGCACCGGTCTTGGTTTGTGGATTTCTTGGAACATCGTGAAAGATCACGGCGGCGCCATCGAGGCGGGCAACCATCCCGACGGTGGTGCTGTGGTGCTGTTCACGCTTCCATTGGCGACAGATGGCAAGGGCAAGCGCTCTACAGCGTCCGGGCCAGTTCCAGAAACGCCCTGATTTTGTCGGGATTCTTTTTGCCAGGCGCGTCTTCGACGCCCGAGGAGACGTCCACCTCTTTGGCGCCGCTTGTCCGTACGGCTTCGGCCAGATTGCTGGGCGTCAATCCGCCCGCCAGCATCCAAGGCAGGCGGATGCGCAGGTTGGCCAGCAGCGTCCAGTCGAAGCTGTTGGCGTTGCCGCCGGGGCGCGTCGCCCCCTGGGGCGGCGGCGCGTCGAACAGCAATCGGTCGGCGATGTCGGCATAGTCCTTGACCGCTTGAAGATCCTGCGGACCCGCCAGCGGCAGGGCCTTCATGACGGGGCGCTTGCACTGTTTGCGAATGGCGGCCGTGCGGGCGGGCGTTTCCTTGCCATGCAACTGTATGAGGTCAAGCGGCGCGTGATGCAGAACGGTTTGCAAAAATTCGTCGCTTGGATCGACGAACAGGCCAACCTTGACGATGCCGGTCGGCACGCGATGCATCAGACCCGCCGCCAGTTCCGGGGCGACGTTGCGCGGGCTGGGCGGGAAAAAGACGAATCCCAAAAAGGACGCGCCATGCCGGGTCGCGGCATCGACGCCGACAGCGTCGTTCAGCCCGCAGATTTTTGCGGCGATCATGGCAACACGGCTGGTAGGGCAGGCGCAGACTTTTCCAGGGTCTTGATCTGGCGGGCGCGCTCACGGGACAGACGGCGCGATTTGCCGCCCGCCAACCAAGCGGCGGCGCCGCCCAGCAAAACGCCCAGGGTCAGCGGCGCCAGAACAAGGAAAAAGACCGGGGTGGCGATTTCATAGGGCAGGGGCCACAGCGACACCGCCGCCGATTGACGGTTGACGACCGCGAACACGACCAAAAGGCCGGTGATCGGCAGAAGAATCAGTAACTTTAGCAGTCGCAGCATAACGCCCCCCGCTGTGGGGCGGGCCGCATCAGCCCACCGTGTTCAGACGTTCCCGCAATTGCTTGCCGGTGCGAAAGAAGGGAACGAATTTCGACGACACCGACACCGACTGTCCGGTGCGGGGATTGCGCCCCTGTCTGGCGTCGCGCCGCTTCACGGAAAAGGCCCCGAAGCCGCGCAATTCCACCCGGTCGCCTCGGGCCAGCGCCTCGCCGACCTCATCGAAGATGGTCGTGACGATACGCTCGACGTCGCGCTGGTAGAGATGGGGGTTCAATTCCGCCAGGCGGGCGATCAGTTCGGATTTGGTCATGGTGGGCATCCCTCGTCGCATGAGACCCTCAGGCTGCCAAATGGGGGGCGGCGCGTCAAGCATCCCCTTGAGAAAATCGATTAATTTAGCTGGAATGGCCCGGCTGAAGGGCTGACTTGGCGCGGCGCACCCGTTCAGCGGGCAGGAAAAAGCCGACCGAGGCGCCTTTGCCCGGCTCGCTTTCGACGGTCATGGTTCCCCCATGCATCTCGATCATGCTCTGGGCGAGGGGCAGGCCAAGGCCTGTCCCCTCCTGGCGCCGGTTCATGCCGCTGTCGACCTGCATGAAGGGCGTCATGGCCTTTTGAATGTCCTGGGGCGACATGCCGATCCCGGTGTCGGTCACCCTGAAGAGCAGGCTTTCATCCGGGTTCTGCCTGAGCGTCAGCGTCACCTTGCCGCCCTCGGGCGTGAATTTGACGGCGTTGGACAGCAGGTTCAGCAAGATCTGCTTGATGCGCCGTTGGTCGCCCACGACGGCGGGCAAGGATTCGTCTGGCAGATCGAGAACGAGCGTGCAATGCGTCTTGAGCGCCCTGGCTTCCAGCAGACGCAGGCTGGACCGCGCGACCGAGACGGGATCGAAGATGGTTTCATACAGATCCATCGTGCCCGCCTCGACCCGCGAAATGTCCAGAATGTCGTTGATGATGTCCAGAAGATGGCGGGCCGACACTTGGATGTCGTGCGCGAAGGTTTTGTAGCGCGGCGTTCCCAAAGGTCCTAAAAGTTCCTGCTCCATGATGTCCGAGAAGCCCAGCACGGCGTTCAAGGGGGTGCGCAATTCATGGCTCATATTGGCCAGGAATTCCGATTTGACGCGGTTGGCCATCTGGGCCGCGTCCCTGGCCGTGACCAGGGCCTTTTCGGCTTCCTTGGTCTTGGTGACGTCGCGCAACGACGTGACGTGCAGCACGCGCCCGCGAAAGAACAGATCGGCGCCTCGGGCCTCGGCGACAATTTCATGTTTGTCCTTGCAACAAAGGCGAACTTCGGACTGACCGGCAGCGACGTCGCCGGACGCGTTCTGGAATTTCGCGCGGTCCTCGGGATGCACCAGTTCTAGAACCGACATGCGCTTGATGTCGTCGGGCGCAAAGCCGGTCATTTCCACCAGCCGCGTGTTGAAGTCGTAGATGTGCGCCCAGTCGTGAATGACCAGCCCCTCCCACGCCGCTTCGGCCAGACGGCGGAACCTTTCTCCGCTTTCCGTCAGCTCGCGCTTGACGGCATCTCGGCCCTCGACCTGAATGCGCAAGCGAAAGGCGGCCAAAATCAGAACAGCGGACAAGAAGGATATCAGGGCGGTCAGACTGGCGCCGCCGCTCCAGAACGACAATCGGCTGGGATAATCCAAGCTCCAGCCCTGCAGCGGAATGGCGGCTAGGCGCCATTTGCCGCCGGGCACGTCAATGTCGATGGTGATCGGGTGCTCGTCGAACAGGCTGGGTTCTCCCCAAACCATGCCGCCGCCAGCACCTAACCCATCGCGGCCTCGAACGGCGGCGCGAATGCCGATGCGGTCGGCGGCAGTGCGAAATCCGGCTTCGTCGAAAATCGTGTCCGCCTCGATGATTACGCTGACCAAACCCCAGAACTCGGGTTGACCGCGTTGACCAGCATGCAAAAAAACAGGCGTTATCGACGCCAGCCCCAAACCGCCCTGGTCCAGCGAATAGGGACCGGCCATCATCACGCTCCGCTTGGCGACCGCCTCCATGACGACATTCGCCAATTCGGGACGCGCCAGAAGATTGCTTCCCAGCGTCTGGCGATTGCCTTGCAGGGGGAAAACATGGGTGACGACGTTGTTGCGGGCCAGAGCGATGCTGCGCACGCCGGTGCGTCCCGCCAGCAGAATGCGCGAGATGGCGTCGAATTCGGCTGGCGAGATGTCATGCTGGCTTCTGACCAGCGCCTCCATGCCTTGGCCCAGGAACAAGCGCTGGTCGAGCGCACTTTCCAGTCGGTTCTTCAACAGCGACAGTTGCTGGCGAACCTCGCTTGCCTGCGCATTCTGATGCTTCGTCAGGTTGGCGTGATCAAGATAGGCCATCAGCGCCAGCCCCGCCATGAAGACCAGAACGGCGGCCAGCAGGGCGGGGACTACGCGGCGTGTCGCCGAATCCTTGGCACCGTCGGCGGTCTGTTCGGCGGTGTCGTTGAACAGCTTGATCATGTCGCTCCATTCGCCCGCTGGGGCGAATGGGAATTATAGGGCAAGGGCCGGGGATGGCAAAGCGTGGGCGCTGCCGATAACAGCCTTTTTGAGCTTTTCGAAAGCCTTCGCCTCGATCTGACGCACCCTTTCGCGCGAGATGCCGTATTCGGCGGCCAGCGCCTCCAGCGTTTGCGGCTCGTCTCTTAGGCGTCGTTCGGAAATGATGTGGCGCTCGCGCTCGTCAAGCAGTTCCAGCCCCGATTTCAGCCAAGCAAGGCCGCGGCTGGTCTCCTGGCGTTGAGACAGCATGGTCTCGGCATCCTCGGTTTCGTCCTCCAGCAGGTCCTGGCGTTCGACGACCGAGTCCATTCTGACCGGGGCGTTCAGCGAGGTGTCGCGGCCAAACAGCCGCCGGTTCATCGTCTGCACTTCGCTGGCCGAAACTTCCAGCTTGTTGGCGATTTCCAGGGCTTGCGCCGGTTCGATGTCGGCCTGATCGGACAAGCCAAGCGATGTCTTGATGCGCTTTAAGTTGAAGAACAGCTTTTTGTGCGCCGCCGCCGTGCCGATCTTGACCAGCGACCAGGATTGCAAAACATATTCGGTGATCGACGCCCTGATCCACCACATGGCGTAGGTCGCCAGGCGAAAGCCGCGCTCCGGCTCGAACTTCTTGACGGCGCGCATCAGGCCGATATTGCCCTCGGCGATCAGATCGGCCACCGGCAAACCGTAATTCTTGAAACCGAAGGCGATCTTGGCGACCAGACGCAGATGGCTGGTCACCAGCCGATGCGCGGCGTCGATGTCGCCATGCTCGTTCAGACGCTTGGCCAGCATATATTCTTCCCCGGCCGTAAGAACCGGAAAGCGGCGGATGTCTTGAAGATAGCGCCTCAGCCCATCGGGGGCCGGGGCGGCTAGCGAAATGGGCAAATTAAGGGCGTCGGTTGTCATTGTCACATCCTCCTCGAGCAATATGACGTCCGCGGCTAGGCGGATATTCGTTCAGCACGCCCAACATGGGCCGCGCCGGGAAAGGCCCCCGCCCATGACGGCACGGCGGCACTATTCTCTACCTGACAAAATAGCAGGTTTAGGGGGTCTGGGTCAAGCTGTCTGAGGTTCTTCGGGCGGTATTGTCTCTTCACTCGCCAGAACGACGCGGTCGCGGCCCTGGGCCTTGGCTAGGTACAACGCCTTGTCGGCGGCCTCGATCAAGGCATAGCGATTGGCGATCAGCGAAGGATGGGCGGCAAGACCGATCGAGATGGTGATTTGCCCGACCGGGCGGCCCTGGTGCAGAACCGTCAGGGCCTTGACCGCCTTTCGCAGGGCGTCGGCCCGTTCCTGGGCGTTGGCGAGATTGGCGCCGGGCAGCATGACCAGGAATTCCTCGCCGCCATACCGACAAGGCAGGTCGGTCGATCTGAAATGGTCGCGCAGCAATTCGCCGACGCTGCGCAAGACCAGATCGCCCGCATCATGGCCGAAAGTGTCGTTGAACCGCTTGAAGTGATCGACATCCATCATCATGAGGCAAAAGGGTTCTTGCGTCCTGGCGATCCTGGCCATTTCGCGCTCGAAGGTTTCTTCGACGAAGCGCCGGTTGTAAAGGCCGGTCAGCGCGTCGCGGATCGACAGATCGCGCAGCGACTGGCGCAGCTTGATGTTGGCCAGGGCCAGAGAAATGCGATCCGCCGCCGCCTGCACCAGCTTAAGGCGGGAATCCAGATCGGACGGCTGTCCGTCCCCGTCCCACAGGAAAACCAAGGTGCCCAGGGTTTTCCCCTGGGCCAGCAAGGGAACGCAATGCGTGGCATGCGATGTGGGCTTTTGAAAATGCGAACAATGGGGCCTTGCGTCACCCTGGATGGACGAGTAGGTGCGGCCCAGGCGCAGCGCCCAGCAGTCGTCGGGCAGGAACGAGATGGGCAGCTCGCCGCCCCACATGGCGACGCGCTCGAGAAGATTGTTGCTTTCGCGGAAAAGGTACGCCCCGCCTGTGCCCATGCCGAACAAGACGGGCATCGACCGGTCTAGAACGAGGCAGGCTTCATCCAGCGTTTGGCACGATTGCAAAAGGTCCGACATTTCGTTCAGGGCGATCAGGTCATGGCGCCTAGTTTCCAAAAGCGCGTTGCGCTCGGAAGCGACGGCCACGGCTTCTTGAAGTTCGCTGGTTCTGTCCAGCACACGTTGCTCTAGGGTTTGCTTGGTTGCCAGCAGGGCGCTCTCGGCGCGCGCCCTCTCGGCGTCTTCCTGGGACAAGGCGTCGGCCATGCGGTCGAAGGCGGTCGCGATGGCGCGGATTTCCATGGCGCCGCCGGTTTTGCCGACGCGCGCCATCCGCTCGCCCTGGGCAAAACTTGAAGCCAGATCGTGCAGCTTGCGCAAGGGCTTCAGAATGGCGGTTTCCGAGAAGGTCCAGGCGGTGCCGACGCCAGCCAGAAGGGCCAGCGTGAACAACATCAGCGCAATATGATAGGATCTCAGGCTTGGCCCCAAAAGTTCAGCCGTGGGCACGCCCGCCGTTATCCAGAAGCGGGCCGCCTGTTCCTCGAACCGCGTGAAGGCGTAGATTTTCTCGACGCCGTCCGGCCCGGGAAGTCTGGCGGTTCCCGAACTAAGCGCGCCCTGCTTGATCATTTGGAAGATGGGGGCGTCGGCTTGCGATTGGCCCGCCAGACCCTCAAGATCGGGCGAGCGCGCCAAGATGACGCCTTCGTCCGACCAGAAGGTATATACGATGTTCATGGACTGGGCCGCAGCCGTCGATTTGGCCAGATAGGCCGACAGATCGATGCTGGCGGCGAAAACGCCGGTCGCCTTCCCTGCGGCGTTCTTAAGGCCGATGGTGACCGGGATGATCATCTTCGATTTGGCGACGCGCCCCTGCTCGGGCGGCCCGATTTGCGGCATGTCCGACACTAGGGCAAGGCGGAAACTGATGATGTCGGCGATGTTCACCTTGCCGGGCAGCGGCGTGGCGCTGCATGTAATATCGCCATCGGCTTCGATAAACGCAAAATTCGCATAGGCGGGAAAGGCGGTCTTAAGGCTCGCCAGCATCTTGCCGCAGGCCGGGTTGCGAAAATAGCGCTCATGATCGCCAGCCATCGCCATCGTCATGGCGAATTGGCGAGCACCCTCGATAGCGTGCTTGAAATCGTCGGCCCGCTGCAGCACGGCATTGCGAATCCAGTCCATCGAGCTGTCTTCGGTGCGTGTTCTTTCGCTGTATGCCATATGAAGCAAGGCCGCGCCCAATGGCACGACGGCCGTCAGGACCAGTAAAACGATCAGATTGCGAAACCCGATTATAAGCACGGCGAAGCCTAATTATTGACAGCTTCAGTAATATGGGGTGCCGATAAAATGGATGCAGCAAAATTCTTGTCTTATTTACTTGTCATGGCATAGACAAAACTACCTATCATGCAAATGACGCAAACATTCAGGTCATTTCCATCAATACTTGCTCGGCGGTCTTGACTTCAAACCCTTTCCTTGGTGAGGGCGGCTTGCCATCGGCGATGACCGGCAAGCGGATATCCGCCCAGCCCGGGCCGGATTCTACTAGGCCTCGGGCGCGGATATGGGGGTGGGCAAGGGCTTCCCCTGGGGTCAGCACGCACTCGAAACAACAATCCGTTGATGCAAGCAGTTCTTGCCAATCCGCCAAGCTGCGGCTGGCGAACAGGGCCGCCGTTTCCTCAATCAGGGCTGTTTGTGGAAAGGGATCGCTATGGCGCGCCGCCAAATCCGGCCTGCCGACCGCCTCGCAGAAGGAATGCCAGAATTTGGCCTCCAAAGCGCCCAGGGCCAAAAAACGTCCGTCATTGCTGCGGTAAATACGGTAATAGGCGGCGCCGCCATTGATCAGTCCGCCCTCTCGCGCCGTCGCCCCCTCGGGCCGCTGCGAGGCGGCCAGCTCCAGATAATTCAAGGACAGCGCCGCTTCAAACAGACTGATATCCAGATAAGCCCCTTTGCCGGTACGGGCGCGTCCCAAAAGGGCGGCCAGAATGGCGCTGACCGCCTGTTGGGCGCCAGCATGATCGGCCAGCGGCGGATCGGCCACGACGGGAGTTTCCTTGGTTCCTTGGGCGGCCAGGGCGCCCGCCAGGGCGACATAGGTCAGGTCATGGCCCGCCCGCAGGCGGTAGGGTCCGGTCTGGCCGAAACCCGAAAGGGCGCAATGAATCAGGCCGGGGTTGATCTCTTGCAGCCGGCTGGCCGGAAAACCCAGCTTGTCCAGCGTGCCGGGGCGGAAACTTTCCATCAGGACATCGGCCTTGGCGACCATCCGTTCGAAGGCCTGCTTGCCCTCTGGCGTCTTCAGATCAAGCCGCGTCACAGACTTCCCGGCATTCAACAGCTTGTAATAGATAGAGATTCCATCATGGTCGGGCGCTCCGAAGCCCTGCATGGGATCGCCCGTTGGCGGCTCGATCTTGATGACCTCGGCCCCCATATCGGCCAATTGGCGGGTGGCGAAGGGGCCTGGAATGTATTGCGACAAGTCCAGAACCCGGATGCCTGCAAGAAAATCTGCGACCATGGACCTTCCTTTCCAGAGACAAGGATCGGTCCAATCTTGCCCGAATGCAACGAAAAGGCTGCAAACCGCTCTATGCCCTTGCGCCTGGGCGTTCGATCCGCTATAAGGCCCGCCTTGATTTCAGAAGGGCACGATCATGAAAGCCGATATCCACCCCGACTACCACGAGATCAAAGTGGTGATGACCGATGGGTCCGAATTCACCACCCGCTCGACCTGGGGCAAGGCTGGCGACACAATGCGCCTCGACATCGATCCTAAGTCGCATCCGGCTTGGACCGGCGTGCATCGCTTGGTCGATTCCGGCGGCCAGCTGGCCAAGTTCAACAAGAAGTTCAAGAGCTTTGGCATCAAGGCCTAACAAGACGGCCCGACCGCCTGCTTCTTGAAAGTATTCAAAGTCCCATCTTTCTGCCTGAGAGATGGGACTTTTTTAATTAACTCCTCTATATTTGCAGTCTGGGTAAATTACATTAAATTCTACCCGCCCGCCGCCGGTTGAAGGCGCTTGGGCGGGAAAACAAGAACCCGGTAGCGGGGTTTGGCTGGCGGTTGCCGTAGGCTGGCTGAAGTTCCGCGACCGGCACAAGAAAGGATTGCGGGGGTCGCCCTGAATTGGGGGCGCCCGGGAAAGCCGATGGCGACGCGCGCTGCGAGAACCGAGACGACATACGAGGTCTACCTGCTGGAAGGCAGGCATTGGCAGCTGCATGCCCGCTTCCGGAGCAATGAAAAAGACAGCGCCATCGCCGAAGCCCGCGACATGGATCGCCGGGGCGAAGGGCACGGCGTCAAGGTGGTGCGGGAAATCTTCTACCCCGACTACAACAAGACGGAAGAAGCGGTCATTTTCGTCGGCAAGCACGGCGCGCAGCAATCGGGCGGCGGCGACCTGTTCGACGAAAATAGGGGCGGCGGACAGGCTTCCGGCCCGGCGCCTTCCGGCCTGTACATCGCATGGCGCATCATCGTCATTACCATCTTCAGCCTGGGCTTCGGCATTCTGGTCGCTCTCGGCACCTCGATGCTCATGGCCTATCTGGGGCATATCGGAATCAACACGGGCAGCCAAGCCAAGGGCGTCGTCGTCATCGCCTTCCTGCTGGGCGTGGTGGTGATCGCGCTTCCGATGCTGATTTCCCTGTTCGTCGCCCTCTCCAGGGCTTCGGCGCCGCCCAAGGCCGCCGCTCCGCCCAGGCCCAAGCCGCGCCCCAAGCCCAAGCCGCCGTCTGAACCTGAACCGGACGATCACGGTTTCGAATTCGATTCCAAGATGAAAGAGGATCATACGCCCAGCTACGCCTTCGCGACGGAGGAAGATTACGACGATGGCGTGGAAAAGGCGCCCTGGTGGAAGCTGTCTTGGTTCTCCAGAAAGGACAGGGGCGACGAGGACGACGAGGCTGAGTCTTTCCATCCCGCCTACCAGCCCTCGGTTCCCAGCGAACCGCCGGTTGCCGGCGAGGAAGCGGCCTTTTCCATCGCTCCCGACGAGGAGGAGGAAGAGGAACCCGTTCCCGAAGCAGACGATGTGGACGCCCAGGATTTCGAGGCGCACCGCCTGTCCGTCATGCGCTTCCTGGGCGGCGCCATCGCCGCCATCAAGACGGTTCGTCCGCAACTGGACGCCTACGCCAAATTCGCCGTCGACCTGACGCTGGCAGGTGCTTGCGAAGCGGTGGCCGCCAGGGCGGGGCTAAGTGATCGCGACAAGCGCGTCATCTTGAAGGAAGCGGTTGAAATGATCGGCACCAAGCCCGATCTGGCCCAGGCCTTCGCCGACAAATACGAGAGCTATTTCGTCGAATCGCGCTACAAGCAGATGGCCGAGATTGGGCGAGAATCGATGAACCGGTTTCTGGCGGGCGAGGAACAGCCTTTCATGGCCCTGCCCGCGGCGCTCGAATCTTGGGACAAGCCGCAGATGAAGCCGGGCGCCCAGCAGTCGATCATGACCATTTTCTTCACCGACATGGTGGGATCGACCGACATGACGCAGGAAAAGGGCGATTTCGCGGCGCAGGAAATCGTGCGTCGCCACAACGCCATCGTCCGCTCGGCTCTGGCAGAATATGGAGGCCAGGAAATCAAGCATACCGGCGATGGCATCATGGCCAGTTGCCCCACGGCGCCCTCGGCGCTGCTGGCCTGCATCGCCATTCAGCGCGGCATCGCCTCGTTCAACGCGACCAATCCGCCCATTCCGCTGGAAGTGCGCATCGGCTTGAATTCGGGCGAACCCATCGTCGAGGAAAATGATTTGTTCGGCGCCACGGTGCAGCTGGCGGCGCGTGTCTGCGCCCAGGCCAAGGCCCGCCAGATACTTTGTTCGCAGACGGTGTTCGATCTGGCCGCCAGCAAGGCCGAGTTGCTCACCTCACTGGGCCAGGTGATGCTGAAAGGCTTCAAGGAGCCAGTGCCCGTTTACGAAGTGCGCTGGGAAGCGGGGCCGCAGCCGACGGCGGCGCCTGCCGCTCCCAGCATGCCGCCTCCGCCCCCTCAACTTTAGTGAAAAATATTTGCATGCCATGAAAAAAGGCGCTAGGGTCCGCCCATAGCGGTTTTCAAGGTCATGTCATGCCTCTGGCGCTCATCAAGCACGCCCTCGGTCTTTCGCGTCCCAAGCGGCAGCTTCCCGCCCAAAAGGAGCTGAGGTCCAACTACGACGTGGTGATCGTCGGCGGCGGCGGCCACGGTCTGGCGGCGGCCTATTATCTGGCCAAAGACTGGGGCGTCACCAATGTCGCCGTGCTTGAGAAAAGCTGGCTGGGCGGCGGCAACACGGCGCGCAACACCGCCATCGTGCGCTCGAACTACATCACGCCCGAGGGCGTGCGTTTTTACAAAGAATCGATGGGCCTGTTCGAAACGCTGTCGCAGGACCTTGACTTCAACGTCATGTACACCAAGCGCGGCCATCTGACGCTGGCGCACACCGATGCCGCCATGCGCACCATGCGCTGGCGCGCCGAGGTGAACAAGCATATGGGCGTTCAGTCGGAACTGGTCGATGACCAAGACGTGGCCCGCATCGAGCCTGCTCTCAACATGTCGCGGGACGTGCGCTGGCCGATCTTGGGAGCGCTTCATCATCCGGTGGGCGCGACGGCCAGGCACGACGCCGTGGCCTGGGGCTATGCGCAGCGCGCCGCCGAAATGGGCGTCGAGATTCACCAGGGCACGGAAGTCACCGGCTTTGAACTGTCGGGCGGAAAGATCGTCTCGGTGCAAACCACGCGCGGCAAGGTCGGCTGCGGCAAGGTGCTGCAGGCGGTGGCGGGCATGAGTTCCAAAGTGGCGGGCATGGCGGGCGTGACCTTGCCCATTCGAACCATTCCCTTGCAGGCCTGCGTCTCGCAACCTTTGAAACCCTTCCTCGACACCATCATCGTGTCGGGCAGCCTGCATTGCTATATCTGGCAATCGCAGCGCGGCGAATGCGTGATGGGCGGCGCCGTCGATCCCTATCCTTTGCAAGCGCCGCGCTCGACCCTTGATTTCAAGGAAGGGCTGATGGCCCACATGCTGGAACTGATCCCCGGCTTGGCCGATGCGCCCCTGATGCGCCAATGGGCGGGACTGGCCGACATGACGCCGGATTTCAGCCCGGTCATGGGCAAGACCAGCCTGGAGAATCACTATATCGACGCCGGATGGGGGACTTGGGGATTCAAGGCGACACCGGTTTGCGGCAAACGCATGGCCGAATGCGTGGCCACCGAAAAGGTTCCCGACATTCTCTCGGCCTTTCGCTTCGACCGTTTCAAGACCTTCGATCAAGTGGGCGAGGCGGGTGCGGCCTCGGTGGGGTCGTAAGATGAAAATCATGAACTGTCCGTTGAACGGCCCTAGAAACATCTCGGAATTCGCCTATGGCGGCGAGGTCAAGCCGACGCCCGCCCCCGAAGCGCCGTCGCAAGACTGGGCCGATTACGTCTACTACCACGCCAACCAGCCCGGCATCTTGCGCGAATGGTGGCTGCATGTGCCCACCTCCTACTGGTTCATCGCCGAGCGCGACGTGACGACCGATCGCATCATCGCCACCTTCAAGCCAGAAGAGGTGCTGCGATGACGCGCCTGCCAACCCCCTGGGGCAAATGGATCGACCGCAAGTCGCGGCTTTCCTTCTCGTTCGAAGGCAAATCTTACCCCGCGCATCCTGGCGATACGGTCGCCAGCGCCTTGCTGGCCAATGAACAATCGCTGATCGGCAGATCGTTCAAATATCATCGCCCGCGTGGCTCCTACTCGGCCGCTGGCTGGGATGCCAATACGCTGGTGCAGGCGGGATCGAAGCCCAATCTCAGCGCCGACCGCTTGTTGGTTCAAGATCATCTTCAGGTGAAGGCGCTCAATTATTTCGGCTGTCTCAAGCGCGATTGGGGGCGGCTGGTCGAAAAGGCGTCGCGCCTGTTGCCAGCGGGCTTTTACTACAAAACCTTCTTCACGCCGCGCATCGCCTGGAAATTCTGGGAGCCGGTCATCCGCCATATGGCGGGATTGGGGCGTGTCGATTTGAAAGCCCGGCACGCCTATTACGACAAGGAATATCTGTTCGCCGACGTCGCCGTGATCGGGGCCGGACCGGCGGGCCTTGCCGCCGCTCTGGAAGCCGCCAAGGCTGGCGCCGAAGTGATTCTCATCGACGAAGATCAGCGGATCGGCGGTTCGCTCAATTGGGCCAGGGGCGGCGATACAGAGCCGATGGCAAAATTGGCGGGCGAGCCACGCATCACGCTGTTGGAACAAGCCAGCGTCCAAGCGCTGTTCGATGACAACTGGCTGGAAATCGTCAAGGGCAACCGGCTTTACAAGTTGCGCGCCAAATCGGTGGTGGCGGCGACGGGCTGCTATCAGATGCCGCTGGTCTTTCGCCACAATGATCTGCCGGGCGTGATGCTGGGGTCGGCGGTTCAGCGCATGATGCGTCTGTGGGGCGTTCGACCAGCCAAGCGCGCCGTGGTCGCCACCGCCAATGACGAGGGTTATGCGGTGGCGCTTGATTTGCTGGAGGCGGGAATCGAGGTGGCGGCCATCGCCGATCTGCGCCAGCATCGCGACAGTGGAGCCTTTGCGCATGAGGCGGGGATGCGCGGCTTGCGCATTTTGCAAGGTTTCACGCCCTATGAGGCGCATGAGAAGAACAATCGGCTGGCTGGCGTCAGCTTGGCGCAGATCATAAGCGAGGGTCGTTGCGGCCCAGATTTCGAACGCATCGATTGCGACCTGCTGGCCGTTTGCGTGGGACGCATCCCGGCCACCGGTCTGTTGTCGCATGCGGGGGCCAAATTCGCCCATCAGGCCAATATGGATTTGCCGACATCCTTGCCTGCGCATGTGTTTGCCGCTGGCTCGGTCAATGGCTGTTTTGCCCTAAGTGCTGCGCAACAGGACGGCAAGCGGGCAGGCGCTCTGGCCGCCAAGGAGGCCGGTTACGAAGTTAAAATCTCCCCAGCCCCCATGCGCGACTGCGAAGGCGTTACCCATCCCTGGCCAATCTTCGCGCATCCGAAGGGCAAGGAATTCGTCGATCTGGATGAAGATGTGCAGATCAAGGACATCCTGGCTTCGATGCAGGACGGCTACGACCATATCCAGTTGCTGAAACGCTATTCGACATCGGGCATGGGGCCTTCGCAGGGAAAATTATTCTGGCCGCATGTGCAGCGCTTGATGGCGAAAGAGAAAGGCGTTACCCCAGCCGAGATCGGCGCTTCCACCATTCGCCCGCCGATGGGCGGCGAAACGCTGGGCCATCTGGCCGGGCGCGGTTTCGAGCCGGTGCGCCTGACCGCCATGCACCAGCGCCATCTGGAACTGGGCGCCGTGATGATGCCCGCTGGCGCATGGATGCGCCCCGCCTATTACGGCCAGGATGAAAAGGCCATCGAGAGCGAAGTGCTGGCCGTGCGCAACAGCGTCGGGCTGATCGACGTCTCTACCCTGGGCGGGTTGGATGTGCGCGGCCCGGACGCATCGGCTTTTCTTGAGCGGCTTTACACCTGGTCCTACGCCAAGCTGGCGGTGGGGCGTGCGCGCTATGTGCTGATGTGCGATCAGACCGGCGTGGTGATCGATGACGGCGTGGCGGCGCGTCTGCATGACCAGCATTTCTACGTCACCGCCACCACTTCGGGCGTGGATCGCGTCTTTCGTCTGATGCAGTGGTACAATGCGCAATGGCGCATGCAAGTGGATATCGCCCAGGTGACCAGCGCCTATGCGGCGGTCAATCTGGCCGGACCCAGGGCGCGCGAGGTTCTGGCCAAGGCCGGGACAAACATCGACATAGCCAAGGATGCCCTGCCCTATCTGGGCGTGCGCGAAGGCCTGGTGGCGGGCATAGAGGCCCGCATCCTGCGCATCGGTTTCGTGGGCGAGTTGGGCTATGAAATTCATGTGCCTGCCCAGTATGGCCAAGCGCTTTGGGATGCGTTGATGGCGGCTGGGCAAGAAGTCGGCATCAAGCCCTTCGGGGTCGAGGCGCAGCGAATCTTGCGCCTTGAAAAGGGGCATATCATCATCGGCCAGGATTCCGACGCGCTCACCCATCCGTTCGAAATCGGCATGGATTGGGCGGTCAAGATGGACAAGCCCTTCTTCATGGGCCAAGCGGCCATCAGGGCGCATCTTGAGAAAACGCCCACGCGCAAGCTGGTTGGCTTCGAGCTTGAGAATGACTTGGGGCCGGTTCCCAAGGAATGCCATTTGGTCATCGAGGATGGCGAGATCGCTGGGCGCGTGACGTCGGTGGCGCGCTCGCCCGCACTTGGCCGCGTGATCGGTTTGGCCTTCGTGCCGCCCGGCAAGGCTGCGTTGGGCAGCCGCTTCCAAATTCGGGTCGATGGCGGAGCGATGGTGAATGCACGCGTGACGCCAACGCCGTTCTTCGATCCCAAGAACCAGCGCCAGGAGATGTAGATGCAGCCCAGGCGTCAAAGTTTCATAGCCCCGCCCAAACCTCGACAGCAGGGTTTGCCCGCCCTGGCGATGGCGGATTTCAGCTTGCAGCCTCGCCTGGGCTTCAAAGGGGCGGGTACGGCTGACTGGCTGGCGGCCCAGGGTTTGGCCTTGCCGCAAGACCCCAATCAATCGGTCACGGACAGCCAGGGGCGCATCGTCGCCCGTTTGTCCTGGGGCGAGTTTCTGCTGCTGGGCGATTATTCTGGCCTGGAATCCGCCTGGAGTTTCGAGGCAGCCCCCCTGTGCTTTCCCCTGCCTCGCTTGCACAGCCATGCCTGGATCGTCATCAGCGGCGAGGCCGCGCCTAAAATGATGGCAAAAATCTGCGGCGTCGATCTGAGAACGCATCAATTCGCCCAAGGGCGGATCGCCCAGACCTCGGTCGCAAGGCTGAACGCCATCGTGATCGCGGATCGGATCAAGGGCCGCGCGGGGTTTCACCTGCTTAGCGACATCTCGACCTCACAATACTTGTGGGATTGTCTTTGCGATGCCATGCTGGAATTCGATGGAGCGCCGGTAGATGCAAAAGCGCTCGCAAAGGAGAGCCATGGCCAGACCGACGCGCAAGGATAAAGCCCTTCAGCCCATTCTCGATCAAGACCCGCATGCCGTCGAAGGGGCCAGGGAAAATTCGCTGGAAGCGTCGATCGGCCGTCAGGTGCGCGAATACCGGATCAAGCTGGGCATGACGGTGGTCGATCTGTCCCGTCAGGCCGATCTGTCGGCGGGCATGCTGTCGAAGATCGAAAACGGCATGACCTCGCCCTCGCTGGCCACTTTGCAAAGCCTGTCGCGGGCGTTGAACGTTCCCGTCACCTCCTTCTTTCGCAAGTTCGAGGAAAGCCGCGACGCCACCTATGTGGCGGCGGGACAGGGCCTTGCCATCGAGCGGCGCGGCACCAGGGCCGGGCATCAGTATCAGCTTCTGGGCCACAGCATCGGCAACAAGGACATCGTGCTGGAACCTTATCTGGTCACGCTGACCGAAAAGTCCGACGTCTTTCCCGTCTTCCAGCATTCCGGCCAGGAGTTCATCTATATCCTGGACGGCGAGGTGGCTTATCGCCACGGCGCCAAGCTCTATCCCATGAAGGCGGGCGATTCCCTGTTCTTCGATGCCGACGCGCCGCACGGCCCCGAGATTTTGCAAAAGCTGCCCATCCGCCTGCTGTCGGTGATCGTCTATCCGCGCGGCAAAACGGAATAACGTTTCCTAAGAAGAATATTTGTTGAATATGGGTTGATCGCCCGAAAAACCTCGCCTATGCTCGCCAACGGAGTGTTGCGAACAGCGGCAGAGGGGAAGTCATGAAGGGCGTCACCATCGATCTGGCCAAACTGGCCAGGGACAAGGGAATCAAATATTTCCTGATCAGCTATGTCGATCTGTTCGGCGCGCTTCGCGCCAAGCTGGTCCCCGCAACCGCCATCGGCGGCATGCAGAAGAACGGGGCGGGTTTTGCCGGATTCGCCTCGAATCTCGATCTCAATCCCGCCCATCCCGACGTGTTCGCGCTGCCCGATCCTTCCAGCCTGATCCAACTGCCCTGGAAGCCGGAAGTGGGCTGGTTGGCCAGCGACTTGTACATGGATGGCAAGCCGCTGGAACAATCGCCCCGCTATCTTCTGAAGAAAATGCAGGCCAAAGCGGCCGAAATGGGCGGCTTCGTTTTGAAAACCGGCGTCGAGGCGGAGTTCTTTTTGCTGGCCAAAGACGGCACGGCGATTTCCGACCCTGAGGATCTGGCCGCCAAGCCCTGTTACGACCAGCAAGCCTTGATGCGCCGCTATGACGTGATCACCGAAATCTGCGACGCCATGCAGACGCTGGGCTGGGGTCCCTATCAAAACGACCACGAGGACGCCAACGGACAGTTCGAAATGAACTGGGACTATGATGATGTGCTGCTGACCGCCGACCGCCACGTCTTCTTCAAATACATGGCCAAGGCCCTGGCCGAGAAGCACGGCTACCGCGCCAGCTTCATGCCCAAGCCCTTCAACCATCTGACCGGCAATGGCTGTCACATTCATCTGTCGCTGTGGGCTGGCAAGAAAAACGCCTTCTCCGACAGCAAGGGCGAGCTGGGCATGTCGGCCCTGGCCTATGAATTTCTGGGCGGCGTGCTGCATTCGGCGGACGCTTTTTGCGCCTTCACCAATCCCACCATCAACAGCTTCAAGCGCATCAACGCGCCGGTCACGCTGTCGGGTTCGACCTGGTCGCCCAGCTCCGTCACCCATACCGGCAACAACCGCACCCACATGGTGCGCATCCCCGACGCCGGACGTTTCGAAGTCCGCCTGCCCGACGGGGCCATGAACCCCTATCTGGGTCCGGCGGCGATCCTGGCCGCGGGGCTGGATGGCATGGCCAAGCAGCGCGATCCCGGCAAGCGGCTGGATATCGATATGTATACGCAAGGCGAAAGCCTTAAGAACGTCAAGAAGCTGCCCTTGAACCTTTTGGACGCGCTGCGTAATCTCGACAAGTCGAAGGTGCTGCGCGAAGCCTTCGGTTCGGATTTCATCGACAGCTACGTCAAGCTGAAGATGGCCGAATGGAACGGCTTCATGCAGCATGCGACGGATTGGGAACGTCAACACACGCTTGACTGCTAGAACCGGAAACCGCTCATGAGCAAAAGCCAAGGCGCTGCCCCGCAGCGCTACATCCTGACCATTTCCTGCCCTGACGCCGTGGGGATCGTGGCTTCTGTGGCGGGCTTTCTGTCCGGCTTCGGCGCCTTCATCGAGGAATCGTCGCATTTCGGCGATCCCGTCACCCAGCGCTTTTTCATGCGCACGGTGTTTCAAGACCATCCCGATCTGCCGCCCATCGAAAAGATCGAGGCTGATTTCGCCTCGCAAGTGGGGTCGAGGTTCGGCATGGAGTGGCGCATCTTCGAGGCGGGCTACAAGCCGCGCGTTCTGCTGCTGGTCTCGAAGTTCGACCACTGTCTGAACGATCTGCTGTATCGCTATCGCACCGGCCAGTTGAAGATGGACATTCCGGCGGTGGTCTCAAACCACCGCGATCTGGAACGCCTGGTCGAATGGCACGGCATTCCCTATCACCATCTGCCGGTCGACGCCGCCAGCAAGCCCGCCCAGGAAGCGCAGATTCTGGAAATGGTCGATCGCATGCAGATCGATCTGGTCGTGCTGGCGCGCTATATGCAGGTTTTGTCCGAGAACATGTGCAAAAGCCTTTCCGGGCGCTGCATCAACATCCATCATTCGTTCCTGCCCAGCTTTAAGGGGGCCAGGCCCTATCATCAGGCGCATGCCAGGGGCGTCAAGATCATCGGCGCCACGGCGCATTACGTGACCACCGATCTCGACGAAGGACCGATCATCGAGCAGGAAGTCGAGCGGGTCGATCACGCCATGACGCCCGACACTTTGGCCGCCATCGGGCGCGACATCGAAAGCCGCGTCCTGGCCCGCGCCGTCGGCTATCACATCGAGCATCGCGTGCTGATGAACGGCGTGAAAACGGTGATCTTCAAATAAAAACGCCCTGGATTGGCCAGGGCGCTTTTTCATCTTTTCACAAAACTCAAACTCGAGCGCGGAACCGCTTCAAGCGAGAGTTTGGCCGGACGGAAACGGGTAAAAGTACACCGAAGCGAAGCTGAGGGACTTTTGCCCGATCATAATCAATCTGCCAGACGGATCACCACATCGACGCGACGGATGCGCGTGCCGTCGGGCGGCACCGGCAGATGCTCCAGCTTGATGCCTTCGCCCATCACGTCTTCCAGGCGGCCCTGACGCTCGTAATAGAAATGATGATGGTCCGAGGTGTTGGTGTCGAAATACGAACGGCCCGAATCGGCGACGATTTCGCGCAGCAGGGCGACGTCGGTGAACTGGTGCAGCGTGTTGTAGACGGTGGCCAGCGAAACGCGGATGTTGGCCTGCATGGCCTCGCTATGAAGCTGTTCCGCCGTTACATGGCGGTGACCATTCTCGAACAGCAATTTCGCCAAAGCCAGACGCTGGCGGGTGGGGCGAAGTCCGGCACCGCGCAGGCGGTCCATGGCAAGGCTGTAAGGGCGTGCGTTCATGGCTTGGTCTCGTGCTTATCGTGGAGCGCAGTGCCTTCACGTCAATTGGCGGAAGGGCAGTTTATGACGGGATGATGGCACGGACGTCGAAACATGTCACGTAAATTATAAAGAATAGAAAATAAATCCCTGTGAATTGGAGATTCTTTACTAAAGTCAAAGCCCTAGTTGGGATTTCCAGTTTAGAATCCGGTTAAAATTCTCTCCATCAACTGCTTGATCGTCGGCACGAAGCCATTCGCATAGAAGGGGTCCTGGGCGAAACGATAGGCGTTGTGCCCGGCAAACATCAACTCCCGCTCGATATCCTTGCCATGTGCCACGTTCTGCAGCGTCTTCTGAATGCAGAACGAGCGCGGATCGGCGCGCCGTCCGGTATTGCCTTCTTCGTTCTGCGACCAATTCGAGAAGGAACAGCCCGACAGGCAGCCCATGCAGGCGATCTGGTCGGCGCGAATTTCCTCGGACTTGTCGGGAGCCACGAAAATTATGGTCGAATCAGGGGTGCGCAGCGCCTCGCTGAACCCCTGGGCGGTCCATTCCTGGGCGCGACCCTTGTCATGCGGCGTCAGATAGACCATTCGCCCGCTGGCGCCGACGGCGAAGGTTTCGGTGTGATCGCCGATCGGCTCGGCGGTGAAAAGCACTTGGCGGTCCGACCGCTCGACCAGTTCGGCCAGGAACGGGTTCTTGATGGCCGAAGAATAGAAGCCGGTGGGGCTGAATCGGTGCAGCAGAACGTCGCCGGGTTTCAGCTCGGTCAGGCGCTTCTTCCATGCCTGGGGAATGGGGGATTCCTGGGTCAGCATGGGCCGCGTGCCGAATTGGAAAGCCACCGGGCCGATTTCCGGATTGTCCAGCCAGTCTTCCCATTCCGACAGCCACCAGACGCCGCCCGCCATGATGATGGGCACTTCGTTCAGCCCAGCCTCGTTCATGGTGGCGCGCAATTCCGCAACGCGGGCATAGGGTGCCTGGGGCACCAACGGATCCTCGCTGTTGGACAGGCCGTTATGGCCGCCCGCCAGCCAGGGGTCCTCATAGACCACACCGCCCAAAAGGTCGGGGGTTTTGTGATAGGCGCGCTTCCACAGCGCCTTGAAGGCGCGGGCCGACGAAACGATGGGATAGTAATAAACATTGTAACGCGCCGCGATCTCGGCCACCCGGTAAGGCATGCCCGCGCCGCAGGTCACGCCCTGGATCAACCCCTTGGCCCCTTCCAGAATGCCGATCAGAACGCGTTCGGCGCCGCCCATTTCCCAAAGCACATTGACGTGGATGGCGCCCTTGCCACCCGACAAGTCGTGGGCGACCTTGGCCTGATAGATTCCGCCCCTGATGCCGTAAGCCACCAGTTCCTCGAAACGCTCGCGTCTTGTCTTACCGTGATAGGTCTGGGGAAGAAGATTGCCCTGGCTGTCAAAGGCGTCGGCATTGACGCCGGAAAAAGTGCCGATGCCGCCGCACTTCGCCCAAGCGCCGGTGGTGATCCCGGTGCTGACGGCCACACCTTTGCCGCCCTCGATCAAGGGCAGAACATCGCGCCCGGACATGCGAATGGAATTCAATGCCTTCACGGCCACATACTCCCCGATGGAACCCCGTACATATAGCCCCCCTGCGAGCTTCTGGCTAGCCTGGGGCGAGGATTTTCGGATCGTCGGTGAAAATCGTGTCCACCCCCATCCGAAACAGCCGTTGAGCCTGGGTCAACCTGTTGACCGTATAGGTAAAAACCCGCATTCCTGCCCCGTGAAGGGCGTCGATCCGCTCTTTGCGCAATTCCTGCGCCGCCAGATTGAAGGTGCTGGCCTTCAGGGCAAGGGCCCGTTCCAAATGCCTGCTCTCGAATCGTTGGGCCAGATAACCCAACGGCCAGCCATCGGCTAGGCGGCAGGCTTCGTCCAGGGCTTGGTCGTCGAAGCTCGAAATCAGGGGCAAGGGGGCAGATTCCGGCCAAACGCGCTTGGCCGTCGCCAGCGCCAAGCGGGCGGTTTCGCGCCCATTTTCCGGATCGGGCTTGATCTCGATATTCACGCCCATGCCAAGGCTGGCGATGGTGGTCAGGGCTTCCTCAAGGGTCGGGATGGGTTCGTCCTTGAAGCGGCGCGAAAACCAACTGCCCGCATCCAGACTTTTCAATTCGTCGAGGCGATGTTCCTGAACGCGCCCCAGGCCGTTGGTGGTGCGTTCCAGCGTGGCGTCGTGAAAAACCACGGGCACGCCGTCCTTGGACAGCCTGACATCCAACTCGACCCACGCCGCTCCCAGATCGGCCGCGCAAAAAAAAGACGCCAGAGTATTCTCTGGCGCCCAGCGCGCAGCGCCTCTATGACCGATCAGGCGCGGCCATAGAGGGCTGTTCGACAATGGTCTTACTCTTCGGTCTTCTTGCCGGAGATGTCCTCTCCGGTGGCTTGGTCGACCTGCTTCATCGACAGCTTGACCTTGCCGCGTTCGTCGAAGCCAATGACCTTGACCTTCACCGCATCGCCTACCTTGACCACGTCGGTGGTCTTGGCGACGCGCGAAGCGGCCAGTTCCGAAATGTGAACCAGACCGTCCTTCGAACCCAGGAAGTTCACGAAGGCGCCGAAGTCCATGGTTTTGACGACCTTGCCGGGATAGACGACGCCCATCTCGGGTTCGGCAACGATGCCGCGGATCATGTTGATGGCGATCTCGGCGGCTTCGCTGTCGACGGCGGCCACCTTGATGGTGCCGGTGTCGTCGATATCGACCTTGGCGCCGGAAACCTCGCAGATTTCACGGATCACCTTGCCGCCCGAACCGATCACTTCGCGGATCTTTTCCTTGGGGATCTGGAAGGTGGTGATGCGGGGCGCGTTGCGGCTGACTTCCTGGCGTCCGCTGGTCAGCGCCTTGCCCATTTCGCCCAGGATGTGCATGCGCCCATCCTTGGCCTGGCCCAAAGCGATTTTCATGATCTCCTCGGTGATCGAGGTGATCTTGATGTCCATCTGCAGCGCGGTGATGCCCTGATCGGTACCGGCCACCTTGAAGTCCATGTCGCCCAGGTGATCTTCGTCGCCCAGGATGTCGGTAAGAACCGCGAAGCGGCCCTCTTCCTTGATCAGACCCATGGCGATGCCAGCCACCGGCCTGGGCATCGGAACGCCCGAGTCCATCAGGGCCAGCGACGAGCCGCAAACGGTCGCCATCGAAGACGAGCCGTTCGATTCGGTGATCTCCGAAACGACGCGCATGGTGTAGGGGAAGGATTCCTTGCTGGGCAGCAAGGGATGGATGGCGCGCCAAGCCAGCTTGCCATGGCCGACTTCACGACGGCCCGGGCTGCCCATGCGGCCGACTTCGCCCACCGAGTAGGGAGGGAAGTTGTAATGCAGCATGAAGTTCTCGCGGTATTCGCCTTCCAGCGCGTCGATGATCTGCTCGTCCTGGCCGGTGCCCAACGTGGTGACCACCATGGCCTGGGTCTCGCCGCGGGTGAACAGGGCCGAACCGTGGGCGCGGGGCAGGAAGCCCACTTGGCAGTCGATGGGACGCACCGTCTTGGTGTCGCGTCCGTCGATGCGCTTGCCGGTGTCCAAGATCGCGTTGCGCACGATGTCGGCTTCCAGATCCTTGAACAGGCCGGAAATCATGCCGCCGTCGATGCCTTCCTCGGTCAACTGCGCCATCGTCTTTTCCTTGACGGCGCCAACCTTGGCATAGCGGGCCTGCTTGACCGTTTCCGTGTAGGCGGCGCGCAGGTCGGCTTCGGCCACCGCCTTGACGCGCACGCGCGCCGCTGCGGTTTCCGGGGCCTCGGTGGGAATGTCCCAGGGTTCCTTGGCGCATTTCTCGGCTAGGCCGATGATGGCTTCGATCACCGGCTGGAAGTTCTTATGGCCGAAGGAAACGGCGCCCAGCATGATCTCTTCGCTCAATTCCTTGGCTTCCGATTCGACCATCAGCACGCCTTCCTTGGTGCCGGCGACAACCAGATCCAGGGTCGAGCGGGGCAGATCGCCCTGCAGCGGATTGAGGACATATTCGCCATCGATGAAGCCGACGCGCGCACCGCCGACCGGACCCATGAAGGGCACGCCGGAAATGGTCAGCGCCGCCGAGGCGGCAACCAGGGAAACGATGTCGGGATCGTTTTCCAGATCGTGCGACAGCACGGTGCAGACGACCTGGGTTTCATTGCGAAAGCCATCGGCGAAGAGCGGACGGATCGGACGGTCGATCAGGCGCGACACCAGGGTCTCTTTTTCGGAGGGACGACCCTCGCGCTTGAAGAAGCCGCCCGGAATCTTGCCGGCGGCAAACGCCTTTTCCTGGTAATTCACGGTCAGCGGGAAGAAATCGATGCCCGGACGGGCGGTCTTCATGGCGACAACGGTCGCCAGCACGGTGGTTTCGCCATAGGTCACCAGAACGGCGCCATTGGCCTGACGGGCGATCCTGCCGGTCTCCATGACCAGCTTGCGTCCGCCCCAGGTCAGTTCCTTGCGGTAAACGTCGAACATGCGTTCAGTTCCTTTATATGAGAGCGCCGCCGGATTGCGGAACTCATGCGGGCAACGCCCGATATCCCCTGGATATGGACGCGACAAAGCAAGCCGGGCCTTTGCCCGGCTTGCTGGTGCCGAATGGGTCTTGCCTTCTAGCCCAAAAATCCGTTTTCAAGACAACCGGCTTATTTGCGGATGCCGAGACGCTGGATCAGCGTGTCGTAACGGCCCACGTCCTTGCGCTTGAGGTAATCAAGCAGACGGCGGCGCTGACCAACCATGATCAGAAGCCCGCGCCGGGAATGGAAATCCTTCTTGTGGTCCTTCAGATGCTCGGTGAGATTGCGGATGCGTTCCGTCAGAACGGCCACCTGCACTTCGGGCGAACCAGTATCGGCGCTGCCGGTAGCAAATTCGGCAATCAGCGCGGTCTTGCGCTCTTGCGTAATCGACATCGGTTTCTCCTAAGAATTAGAGGTTGAAAACGCGGAAGGGAACGATTTCTCCATTCTCCGTCCGTGCCAGCGCCACCAGCTTTCCTTCGGCCATCACCCGGACGATAGAGTCCAAGGGAATGGCATCCAGAGGCATGCGGGCAGCCAATCTCAGAAGAGAGACGGTTTGCCCGCTTTTGAGGCGTTGGGCTTCCGCTTCCCCAAGGGCCAGTGCCGGGATGTCGTCCAGCACGGTCTCTACGGGCAGCAGATGCTCCGAGGCGGCGGCACTATGTCCGAGTTCGTCCAGTTTTTCCAGGGAAATCGCATCTTTCTCGCCAAAGGCCCCCACCCGCATGCGCCGAAGGCGGACGATGTGGCCGACCGTGCCCAGGGCTAGGGCGAGATCGCGCGCCAAAGCCCGCATATAGGTGCCTTTGCCGCAGGACGCCTCGAAATCCGCATGATCGGGGTCGGGCTGGCCCAAGAGGCGCAGCGCGTCGATGCGAACGATTCTTGGTTTCATGTCAACGGGTTGCTGGTCGCGGGCGAGGTCATAGGCCCGCTTGCCTTCGATCTTGATGGCGGAATAGATGGGGGGAGTTTGCGACACCTCGCCGATGAAGCTGGGCAGCAGGGCTTCGATCTCGGGGGCCGAGGGGCGGTGGTCCGAGGTGGCGGTAATCTCGCCCTCGCCATCGTCGGTCGAGCGGGCGATGCCGAAACGCACCCTGAAATGATAGGTCTTGTCGCCGTCCATGGCATAGGCCACGGTCTTGGTGGCTTCGCCAAGTGCTATGGGCAAAATGCCCGAGGCCAGCGGATCCAGCGTTCCGCCATGTCCTGCCTTGGCGGCGCCCAGAACCCTGCGCACCTTGGCGACGACCTGGGTCGAGGTGATGCCGATCGGCTTGTCGATGATCAGCCAGCCATGAATGGGCTGGCCCTTCCTACGCCCCATCTTCGGGGTCCTCGCCGCTTTCCGGCTTGATGTCGCGCTTCACTTCGGGGCTGTTCAGAAGAGCGTCGATCCTGGCTCCCTCGTCGAATGAGGTGTCCAACTCGAAGCGGTAGTCGGGCAGGAATTTCAACGGAACCTGCTTGGCCACTTCATGGCGCAGATACCCCGCCGCCCGGTTCAATCCCTCGATGGCTTCAGGTGCTTTGGCTCCGCCGAGCGGCATGACATAGGCGGTGGCGTGCTTGAGGTCGGGCGTCATGCGGATTTCGGTTACGGTCAGGGCGACGCCCTGCAGGTCGGGATCGCGAAAATCGGCGCGTTCCAGCACCCAGGCCAGCGCGTGCCTAAGCGCTTCGCCCACGCGCAACTGGCGCTGCGACGGGCCGCTTGATCTGGGGGCTGAATGAGATCGGGCCATGAGCACTACCGGAAAAAAAGGGAACGCAGCCTTGCTTAATCAAGCGTGGCCGCGATCTCCTCCATTTCGAAACATTCGATGACGTCGCCCTTCTGGATGTCGTTGTAATTTTCCAACGACATGCCGCACTCGTAGCCTTCCTGGACTTCCTTGACGTCGTCCTTGAAACGCTTGAGCTGGCTGAGAGCGCCCTCGTGAATGACCACGTTGTCACGCAGCAAGCGCACCTTCGAGCCGCGCTTGACCACGCCCTCGGTGATGCGGCAACCGGCCACCTTGCCGACCTTGGTGATGTTGAAGACGTCGCGGATTTCGGCGTAGCCCAGGAACTTTTCCTTGACCGTGGGGGCCAGCATGCCGGTCAGCGCCTTCTTCATGTCTTCGGCGACGTCGTAGATGATCGAGTAATAGCGGATGTCAACGCCGTCGCGTCTGGCGATGTCGCGGGCCTGCGGGTTGGCGCGCACGTTGAAGCCGACGATCAGGGCGCTGGAAGCGCGGGCCAGCGTGACGTCGGACTCGTTGATGCCGCCGACCGCCGAATGCAGCACGCGGATCTTGACCATGTCGGTGCCGATCTTGGCCAACGTGCCGTTGATGGCTTCCACCGATCCTTGCACGTCGCCCTTGATGACGACCGGCAGTTCCTTGACCTCGCCTGCCTGGATGCGCTCGAACATCTGTTCCAGCGTGCCGCGCGCCGAAGCCACCTGACGGGCCTCGCGCTGCTTTCTTTCGCGGTAACCGGCCACTTCGCGGGCGCGGTTTTCGTTCTCGACCACGATGAAGTCGTCGCCCGCCTGAGGCACGCCGTTCAAGCCCAGCACCTCGACCGGCGCGGCGGGACCGGCCACGTCGATCTTCTTGCCGTGATCGTCGGCCATGGCGCGCACGCGGCCCCATTCGGTGCCGGAAACGAAAATGTCGCCCACCTTCAGGCTGCCCTTCTGGACCAGCACGGTGGCGACGGCGCCACGGCCCTTTTCCATCTTGGCTTCAACCACCACGCCCTGGGCGGCACGGTCGGGATTGGCCTTGAGGTCGAGAATTTCAGCCTGCAGCAGGATGGCTTCCTCGAGCTTTTCGAGATTCATGCGCTTCTTGGCCGAAACGTTGATGGCCAGCACTTCGCCGCCCATTTCCTCGACCACGATCTCGTGCTGCAGCAGTTCCTGGCGCACGCGGTCAGGATTGGCGTCGGGCTTGTCGATCTTGTTGACCGCGACCACGATGGGCACCTTGGCCGCCTTGGCGTGGCGGATGGCTTCCACCGTCTGCGGCATGATGCCGTCGTCGGCGGCCACCACCAGCACCACAACGTCGGTGACGGCGGCGCCGCGGGCGCGCATGGCGGTAAAGGCTTCGTGGCCCGGCGTGTCGATGAAGGTGATCTTCTGGCCGCCCTTCATCGTCACCTGATAGGCGCCGATATGCTGGGTGATGCCGCCCGCTTCGCCCGACACCACGTCGGTTTCGCGCAGCGCGTCCAAAAGCGAGGTCTTGCCGTGATCGACATGGCCCATAACAGTGACGACCGGCGGGCGACGGACCAGATGGGCTTCGGTGTCTTCAAAGCCGGTCAGGCCGATTTCGACGTCGGCGTCGGACACGCGCTTGGCGGTATGGCCGAATTCCGAAACCACCAGTTCGGCGGTGTCGGCGTCGATCACCTGATTGATGGTGGCCATGACGCCCATGCGCATCAGGGTCTTGATGACTTCGGCGCCGCGCGTCGCCATGCGGTTGGCCAATTCCTGAACATTGATGGTTTCGGGAATCACCACTTCGCGGCTCATCTTCTCGGCGGCCTTTTGGGCCTCCAACTGCTTGAGGCGCTCGCGCTCGCGGGCGCGCTTGACGGCGGCCATGCTGCGCCCGCGCTCGCCGCGATCTTCTTCGTCAAGAGCGGCTGAAACCGTCAGCTTGCCGGGCCTGCGCTTGGGTTCCATGCGCGACTTGGCGGGGGCTGGCGCCTTATGGGCGGGAGCGCCGCCGCGACCGGGCCTGCGCTTCTCGCTGCTCTCGTCGTCCTCGTCAACTTCCTGGCCGTGGCCGGCGGGCTTGGGAACCCGGGCGGGTTCGGTGGATGCGGGCTGCTTGGCGGCAGGCGTCTCGGACTTGGCGGCGGGGGCCGGTTCCGAAGCGGGCGGCAGGGCTTCTTCCTGCACGGGCGCCGGTTCCGGCTCGGGCGGCAACAAGGACAGGCGGATGCGCTCCTCTTCGGCGCGCTTGGCCTCTTCCTCGGCCCTGATCTGAGCTAGGCGCTTGTTCTCTTCCTCGGCCTTGCGGGCCGCCTGAAGGGCGTGCAGACGATGCTGCTTTTCGTCATCGGTCAGTTGATGATGCGGGGCGGGTTCGGGCGCTGGAATCGGCGCGGGCGGCACAGGGGCCGGGGCCACCGGGGCCGCCTGCACCTGGGGCGCTGCTTCCATGACTTCGGGAACGGGGGCGCCGCCCTGGCCGATCGTGCGCTTCTTGCGCACTTCGACCGCCACGGCCTTCGAGCGGCCATGCGAGAAGCTCTGGCGAATCTGGCCCGCCTCGACGGTCTTCTTCAGCTCCAGCTTGGGCCTCAAGCGCAGTTTGCCGCCGTCCTGATCGTTCGTATCCGTCATTTCGCTTCCTGTCCACCTGACCGCTCGGCCTGCAAGCCCATCAGGGCGTTCAGGCGATTTAATTCAATCAACAGCCGTTTTGCCAATCCGCCAGGCAATACAGCCACATGCACCATCTGTTCGCGGCCCAAAGCCTGTCCCAGCTCGGCCGCGGAAAAAAGCATCCACTCCAAGACCGGTTCCGGGGCCTTGCCCGCCAGCTTGCGTCGCCCGTCGGGCGCTCCGTCGCTGGCTTCCAGGCGAAGCCGCACCTGACCTTTGGTCAGCGCCTCCTTCACCTGGTCGAAACCCGCCACCACCAGACTTGCCCGGCGCGCCATGCCCAGCATGTCCAGGCAGCGGCGGCGCAACAAAAGCTCGAGCCGCTGGACCAGATCGGGCGGCACAACCAGCTTGCGCCGGGCGGCCTTGGCGAACAGACCCTTCTTCAGGGCCGTATTTACCACATCCCGTTCGGCGCTCAACCACAATCCCCGGCCCGGCAGCTTGGCCGCCAGATCGGGCGTCAACTCATCTTCAGGCCCGACGACGAAGCGTATCATCTCTTCCTTGGGTCGGATGCGCCCGGTACCCAGACAGCGGCGCAACGGTCCCTTGGTCGGTTCTTCCGGCAGGGCCGGATCTTGCGCTTCGTCCACCCGGCGTCTCCGGTTACTTCGCCTCGTCTTCGAACCAGTGCGCCCTGGCCTTCATGATGATGGCGTTCGCATCGTCTTCGCTCAAGGCCTCGGCACCCACGATTTCGACCAGTTCGTCGCTGGCCAGATCGGCCAGATCGTCGAGCGATTTCACGCCCTTGGCGCCCAGGGCCACCAGCATGCCGGGCGTCACGCCCTCGATGGCGGCCACTTCGTCGGCCACGCCCATGCCCTTGCGCTCTTCGTCGAACTTGGCGTCGCGGGCTTCCAAGAAACCCTTGGCGCGGTTTTGCAATTCCTCGGCCACGCTTTCGTCGAAGCCTTCGATCGAGGCCAGCTCGTCCAGTTCGACAAAGGCGATTTCCTCGACCGTCGAGAAACCCTCGGTGACCAGCAGATGCGCCAGCACGTCATCGACGTCGAGCGCGTCGATGAACAACTGCGAGCGGGTGCGGAACTCTTCCTGGCGACGTTCGGACTCTTCGGCCTCGGTCAGGATGTCGATGTCCCAGCCGGTCAACTGACTGGCCAGACGCACGTTCTGGCCGCGCCTGCCGATGGCCAGCGAAAGCTGATCGTCGGGCACCACCACTTCGATGCGGTTCTGTTCCTCGTCCAGCACCACCTTGGCGACCTCGGCCGGAGCCAGGGCGTTCACCACGAAGGTGGCGGGGTCTTGCGACCAGGGAATGATGTCGATCTTCTCGCCTTGCAACTCGGCCACCACGGCTTGCACGCGCGATCCCTTCATGCCGACGCAGGCGCCGACGGGGTCGATGCCGTGATCGTTGGAGATGACGGCGATCTTGGCCCTGGATCCCGGATCGCGGGCCACTGACTTGATTTCGATGATGCCGTCGTAGATTTCCGGCACTTCCTGGCCGAACAGCTTGCTCATGAACTGAGGAGCGGTGCGCGACAGGAAAATCTGCGGGCCGCGCACTTCCTTGCGCACGTCGACGATATAGGCGCGCACCCGGTCGCCGACGCGGAAATTTTCGCGCGGGATCAGTTCGTCGCGGCGCAACAGGCCTTCGGCGCGGCCCAGATCGACCACCACATTGCCGAACTCGACGCGCTTGACCAGACCGTTCGAAATGTCGCCGATGCGGTCCTTGTATTCGTTGAACTGGCGCTCGCGCTCGGCGTCGCGCACGCGCTGCACGATCACCTGCTTGGCGGTTTGCGCAGCGATTCTGCCGAAATCGATGGGCGGCAACGGATCGATCAGAAATTCGCCGATTTCCGCGTCGGGCTTCTTGCGCCTGGCCTGGGCCAGCGTGCATTGCGTGGCTTCGTTCTCGATGGTCTCCGCCACCTCGATGGCGCGGGCCAGCTGAATTTCGCCGGTCTTGCGGTCGATATGGGCGCGGATGTCGTGCTCGTGACCGTATTTCGAACGTCCGGCTTTCTGGATGGCCTGTTCCATGGCCATCAAGACTTCTTCGCGGTCGATGTTCTTGTCGCGGGCGACGGCGTCGGCCACTTGAAGCAGTTCAGGGCGGGGCAGGGCGGCAATGCGTTCCATGAGGTTACAACTGTCCTTGTTGTTGCATGGCGTGTTTGATCAAAGCGTCGTTAAGCACCAGTTTGGCCTTGGCGAGAGCCGAGATGGGAACGCGATAATCCGCGCCCGATTCGTCTCGGATCAACACCTCGTCCCCATCCAGGCCCATCAGCAGGCCCTTGAAGCGTTTGCGGCCCTCGACGGGCGCCTTTGTTTCCATCTTGGCCTCGAAACCGGACCAGCGTTCGAAATCCTTGGGCCGCACCAGCGGTCGGTCGATGCCGGGCGAACTGACCTCCAGCGCATAGGCGCCCGCGATCGGATCGGCCACGTCCAGGATCGGCGACAGCGCCCGGCTGATTTCCGTGCAGTCCTCGATGGCCATGGCGACGCCGTCAAGGCGCTCGGCCATCACCTGAAGCGTCGCCCGGTTGGCGGCCCCCGAAATTTGCACGCGCACCAGCTCGTAACCCATGCCCTTCATGGGTTCTTCGATCAGTGCCGCGATGCTCGCCTCGGTACTCAATGCCGGTCCTGGTTCTTGAAGCATAAAAAAAGGCGGGCCAGTGGCCCACCCCAACAACTCTCATCCATCAGATGAGCTATGGAATATGGCAGGGTTATAGCAGGGAAGGGGGGGCTGGGCAAGGTGGATTTAAAGGATTGCACAATTGGCAATTAGAGGTGAAAAACGGTCGGAGACTTCCCATGTGTGCTGTCGGATTCATTAACTTGTGTTTAATTTGATTTGCAGACACTGAGTGTAGTGAGGAGAGAACAGAAATGCCGGAAGTTTCCACCATCGGCTATGAAGGCGCTTCGTTAGAAGATTTCATAGCAACCTTGTTGCTGGCAAACATCCAGACCCTGATTGACGTGAGGGAGCTTCCGATTTCTCGTCGCCCTGGCTTTGCCAAGACGGCACTTTCTCGGGCGCTTGAGAGCGTCGGCATCAATTACGTACACCTAAAGGGTTTGGGCGATCCAAAAGAGGGTCGTGAGGCGGCAAAGGCAAATGACTACAAGGAATTTTTGAGAATATTTTCCAAGCATTTAAAGACGCCTGCGGCAAAGTGTGACCTTGGCGAAGCCGCCAAGATTACGGATCGGGGCGGGGCTTGCTTAATGTGCTACGAGAGGGACCCAGATGCTTGCCACCGTAAGTTGGTGGCAGAGAAAATTTGTGATACCCTTCCAGCCCAGATTAGGCATCTGGGGGTAAAGAATGGCATTGCCGCTACACGGGAAAAAGCTAAAGGAAAGGGTGGTGGTTCTCGTCAAGGCCTTGCCCCATGCGGGCAAGAAGCACGGTGAGACGGTTTGCTGCGCAGGTGTGACTCTGCAGGGAGAATGGAGGCGTCAGTTCCCAATCCCTTTTCGGCGGCTTCAAGAAAAATTTAGTCGTTGGGATATCATAGAATACGAGTACATTTTTCCTAAAGATGATAAGAGACCGGAAAGTCGGCGGGTTCAGGTGGACTCAATTAAGGTTATCAAGAATGTCCCCACTGGTGAACGAGCAGCATTTCTTTCCCCAGTGCTTGTTGCCTCTACTTCTGTAGCGGCGGATCGAGGGCAAACTCTTGCACTTATCAGGCCCAAAAAAGTCAGGTTTAAATGGAAGCTAAAAACAGAAAGGGAAATTTCTGAGGAGCGACAGGCCTATCATGAGGCGGCGCGGCAGGAATCGTTCTTCGATGAATCTTTAGCGGCATTACAGCCTTGCCCTTTTGCTTTCAAATTCAATTATGAAGACGAAAAGGGAAAACCACACGAATCGACATGCGATGACTGGGAAACAGCGGCGACTTTTTTCAAGTTTGAAAGGGAGTATGGCAAAGAGGCTGCACTCGAAAAGATGAAAAAAATTTTCGAGCACGAGTACCCAAGCAAAGGGATGGCCTTCGGTATGGGGGTTCACTCCCGGTATCCGGATATTTGGTTGCTAGTGGGCGTATTGCGCCTTGATGAGCCGCATCAATTATCAATTGGATTGTAATTTTCGCGCTCACCCCATCATCCCCAGCCCCAGAACCTTGTCTTCCAGCACCGGGAAGCGTTTGGGGTCGAACATCTGATAGTGCCACCATTCCTTGCTATAGAAATCCCAGCCGGCGGCGCTCATCAAGCCTAGAAAAATCAAGCGGTTGCGCTGGGCTTCCGGCGATATGTCCAAATTGGCGTGGTGCGACAAGGGCGTGAAGGCGTCAAAGGGCGTTCCCATGTCCAATTCATGCCCCGATGCGGCGTCGATCAGGGTCAAATCCAGCGCCGCCCCCCGAGAATGGGCCGAGCCACGGCGCGGATCGGCCAGGAAATCGGGGTCCGGCGTATGGTTCCACAGCACCCATTGGGCCTCGCTGGGGCGAAAGGCGTCGAAAATCTTCAGCCTAAAACCTTGGGGGCGGGCTAGGCCGATGGCACGCTCGAGCAAGGGCAGGGCCTCGGTCAGCAGATAGGCGGCGGGTCTGGCGTAAACCGGCTTGCCGGTGAAATTGTTGGGCGTGGCATAGGCGATGTCGAAATCGACGTCGCTGGCATAGGCGCAAAGATCGGTCAGCGGCATGAAACACCATATGGATAAAGAAGACCGGCTCCTTTATATCACGGGCTTATGAAAATTCTTGCCCTCGATGCCTCCAGCCACGCCTGTTCCGCCGCCGTCATCTTGGATGGGCGGCTTGCGGCGCACCGGCTGGCAAGGCTTGAACGTGGCCAAGCCGAAGCCCTGATCCCCTTGGCCGCCGAGGCCCTGGCCGAGGCCGGGCTGACTTGTTCCGGCGCCGACGTTATCGCCTGCACGGTGGGGCCGGGTTCCTTCACCGGCTTGCGCATCGGTCTGGCCGCCGCCCGCGGTCTGGTGCTGGCCACGGGCAAGCGCTTTGCGGGTGTGACCAGTTTCGAATCACTTGCCCGCGCCGTGCCGCCCGAGGACAGAACAGGCCGCAGCATCCTGGCGGCGGTGGATGCCAAGCGGGCCGAATTGTTCCTGCAGCTTTTGGATCAGGCGCTTGACCCGGTGGGCGAATCCTTTGCCGCCACTCCCGAAGCCGCCGTGTCCTGGCTTCCCCAGGGTTCCTTGCTGATCGTCGGCGACGGGGCTGAAAGGCTGAAGCCCGTTTTGGCGAACCGCCCGGAGACCCAATTTTGCGCCGAAACATGCGTCGATGCGCAGTGGGTGGGCATGGCCGTTTGGGACCGGCTGCAAGCGGGCAAGCCCGTTCTGCCGCCCCAGCCGGTCTATCTGCGCGACCCGGATGTCACCTTGTCAAAGAAGCAATAGGCCAAAAGACAGCGCGCCCGTCAGGGCCAGGATGGCGGCGGCCAGCAACGGGTGGCCCATTTTGGCGCTGTGAGCGGACAGGCTGGCTGGCAAGGCCTTCCATCCCGTGATCATGGCCTGGATCAGATTGTCCTTCTTGGCGACCAGATAGAACAGGGCCGCGCCGACATGCAGCGCCACCAGACCCAGGATTCCCTTGACCAACAGGGCGTGCCAGCCGGTGGCGGCGTCGCTGGCGTCCTTGCTGATGAATTTCGACAGCGGCGCGTCGTAGGAAATGTCGTCATTGGCGAACAGGCCCAGCCCCACCTGGGCCAGCAGTGCGGCCAACAGGGCCAGCACCATCAGCCCGCCCAAGGGATTATGGCCGATGGCCAGGAAACGCCCCTTCAAATAGGCGATGGCTGTTCCTGGCCCCTTCACGAAATCGGCGAAGCGGGCATGAGTGCCGCCCACAAAACCCCAGACCAGGCGGAACAGGAGCAGCGACAAAACGGCCAAGCCCGAGGTTTGGTGCAGATGCATCGGCCCCATCTGACCGCTTATGAAGCTCGCCACCACCAAGACGGCCAATATCCAATGGAACAGGCGGGTCGGCAGATCCCAGACCCTGACTTTCACTTTGCGTTCGGCGTTTTGCGTCATGTGCAAGAGATAAACAACAATGGGTTGGCGCGTCAAATGCCATGAGGGAATGTCCCCACTGCGCCAATGGTTGACGTTGGCCCGCCCCGGTGCCACATTCTGCCCATCCAAGGGGAGTCCTGGTTGGACTGAGATTTGCCAAAACTGGCAAGAACCCTTCGAACCTGATCCGGGTCATGCCGGCGAAGGGATCGGATGTCCTCCGCCCCTCAATGCCCGCAAGCCGCCCGGACCGTCAACTTCGGGAGTGCCGCCATGAACGCCATCGACAAGCCTTTTTCCGTCACCACCGGCCCGCTGGCCGGTTCGGTCAAGGACTATGAGACGCTTGAGGGCGGCATCAGGGTTCCTCACCGGCGTATCGATCTCGAGAATGGCGAATCTTTGCTGACCTACGACACGTCGGGTCCCTATTCCGATCCCGACGCCCGCATCGACATCACCAAGGGTTTGGCGCCCATCCGGCAAGCCTGGATCATGGCGCGCGGCGACGTGGAAGCGGTGACGCCGCATCCGGTGCCAGCACCCGAAGGCACGATGCCGGTCTTCGACCGCCAAAGCCGCCCGGTGCTGAAGGCCAAGCCAGGCTTGGCCCCCACTCAGCTTGCCTATGCCAGGGCGGGGATCGTGACGCCGGAAATGATCTATGTGGCGGCCCGCGAGAATGAGGGGCGCAAGGCGCTTACCCAACGCTTCGACGGAGATCCGCAAGGGGCCGTGCTGCCCGACCTAGTGACGCCCGAATTCGTGCGTGATGAAATCGCCAAGGGCCGCGCCATCATCCCGGCCAACGTCAACCATCCCGAAGCCGAGCCGATGATCATCGGGCGCAATTTCCTGGTCAAGATCAACGCCAATATCGGCAATTCGATCATCACCAGTTCGGTCGCCGACGAGGTGGAAAAGCTGGTCTGGGCCATCCGCTGGGGCGGCGACACGGTGATGGATCTCTCGACCGGCAAGGGCATCCACCAGATCCGCGAATGGATCTTGCGAAATTCGCCGGTTCCCATTGGCACGGTGCCGATCTATCAGGCGCTGGAGAAGGTGAACGGCAAGGCCCAGGACCTGACCTTCGAAATCTTCAGGGACACGCTGATCGAGCAGGCCGAACAGGGCGTCGATTACGTCACCATCCATGCCGGATTGCGTTTGAAACATGTGCCGTTGACCGCCAAGCGGGTGACCGGCATCGTCTCGCGTGGCGGCGCCACGATGGCCAAATGGTGCCTGTCGCACCACAAAGAGAATTTCTTGTACGAACGTTTCGACGAAATCTGCGACATCCTAAGGGCCTACGACATCGGCGTCAGTCTGGGCGACGGTTTGCGTCCCGGTTCCTTGGTCGACGCCAATGACGAAGCTCAATTCGCCGAGTTGGAAACCCTGGGCGAACTGGCCAAAAAGGCATGGGCCAAAGACGTGCAGGTGATGATCGAGGGGCCGGGCCATGTGCCCATGCACAAGATCAAGGAAAACATGGATTTGCAGTTGAAGCTGTGCCACGAGGCGCCTTTCTACACGCTGGGTCCGCTGGTCACCGACATCGGGGCCGGGCACGATCATTTCGCCAGCGCCATCGGGGCGGCCATGATCGGCTGGATGGGTACGGCCATGCTGTGCTACGTGACGCCCAAGGAACATCTGGGCCTGCCCGACCGCGCCGACGTCAAGGCGGGCGTTATGGCCTATAAGATCGCCGCCCATGCCGCCGACATCGCCAAGGGCCATCCGGGAGCCAGATTGCGCGACGACGCCATGAGCCGGGCGCGTTTCTCCTTCCGCTGGAAGGATCAGTTCCGCTTGGCTTTGGATTCCGAGACCGCCCAATCCTTCCACGACGAGACCCTGCCCGGCGAAGGGGCGGAAAAGGCGCATTTCTGCTCGATGTGCGGTCCCAAATTCTGCTCGATGCAGATGAGCCACGAATTGAAGGAGCTGGCGGGGCAGGGCCTGAACGAGATGGCTGAGAAATTCAACCAACAGGGCGGCGAACTGTACCAAAAGGCATAACCGCCACGCATCTCTTGCTCTTGCGGATCGGGGGGGCTATCTTCGCCCCCTGTCTTTCCTACGTAGTGCCCCCAATCAAGTGAAGCGCCCTCTTCTCATCGCCCTGTTTGGATTGGCCGGAACCGTGGCCGCCGTCGTGCTGGCCCTGTTCTGGGGGCCGAACGACGAACCCGCGCCGCAAATTCCAGGCATGGCGGATTCGCCCCAATTCCTGAAGCCGCCGACGCCTTTGGAACCCAGCCAGGCCAGACCGGCGGGCCAGCAGGGCGAGGCGCAACCCAGCGGCCCGGACCAGCCGCCGGTGTTCGATGTGGTGCGCATCAATCCCAAGGGCGACACGCTGATCGCCGGACGCGCCTCGCCGGGGGCGGAAGTCACGATCCTGGACGGCGAGAAGGTGGTGGGCAAGGTCATGGCCGACAATCGGGGAGAATGGGTCTTCATTCCCCGCGAACCGCTTTCTCCCGGCAAGCGCCATTTGAAGCTCTCCGCCACCACGTCCAAGGGCGTTGTTCTCGAATCCGCCGTCCAGGCCGAGATGGTCGTGCCGACGCGCGACGATGGGGCGGGATCGCAAGGCGGAGGGGAACCCGGACGCGGCAATCTGTCGATGGACCTGATCGAGGACGAGAAATCGGGCCATCTGGCGCTTTCCGGACAGGCGACGCCCAAGGGCACGCTGCAAATCTTCCTCGACAACCGGCTGCTGGGCCGGGTCGAAGCCGACGCCAAGGGCCGCTGGGCGCTGAAGAATCCGCTGGCGGTGGCCGACAGCAAGATGCATGTCTTCAGGGCCGACGAATTGGGCGTCGAGGGTCGCGTTCAGGCGCGCATCGAACTGCCCTATATGCGCGAAGAGCTGATGGAGGATTTCGCTAGGCCCAATGTGTGGCAGGTGAAGTCGGGTCAGACGCTGGAGAAAATCGCCTTGGAAGTTTATGGCGACAAGGCGGCGGCCAAGGCCATCTATGAGGTCAACAAGAACCAGTTGCGCACGCCCAGTTCCTTGGTTCCCGGACAGATCCTGTTCCTGCCCGGCTGGCCTTGACGCCGCTTGCCGGGCATACGGTAATGCCGTATAGTTATTCCCAATGAAATTCGATTTCGATGCGAACAAGGATGCAGCCAACCGAGAGAAGCATGGCTTGTCGCTGGCTTTCGGCGCCAAGGTGTTGGCGGATCCCAGTCGTCTCGAGATTCTCGATGTGCGTTTCGACTATGCCGAAGAGCGATTTATCGTCTATGGCAACGTTCTGGGACGCATTTATGTCTGTGTCTTTGCCGAACGCGGTCGGACGCGCCGCATCATCAGCGTGAGAAAAGCCAATGAGCGTGAAACGAGCCGCTACGACAAAACCCCGCGCTGAACCGGATGTTGACGCGCCACTGAGCGACGACGAGTTCGAACGCGGTCTGGGCGCGGCACTGGCCAGGAAAGCCCGTGCCGCCACGGGGCTTTCGCAAAGCGTTTTTTCCAAGCGCTTCGGCATTCCGGCGGCCACTTTGCGCGATTGGGAACAGGGCCGTCGCGCCCCGGATGGAGCCACGCAAAGCTATCTGCGGGTGATCGCCAAAATGCCCGATGCGGTGGCCAAGGCGCTTAAAGCGGCGTAAGGGACTTTCGGCTGGCCCTAGTTCAGACTCGCCAGCATGGGGGCGTCGTCTTCCGTCTTCTTGATGGTGTCGATGCCCTGCTTCATTTCGCTCATGATCAACTCGCCGCGCTTGACTGGCCCGCCCGACTGCTTTTTCGGAAAAGCTCTGGCCCAGGCGTTCATCTTCACGGTCAGGGCGCACAAGATGCCGCCGATCGAGGTGTGGTAGCTTTCGATCAGCTCCTTGACCTTCCTGAACCGGTCGGCCGAGATGTTGTTCCACATATCCTTGGTCGAGCGGTCGAAATTCTCGAAACGGCCCGTGATGTTGGCCATCAGGCCGTTCATGGTCGATTCGATCATGTCGCAGGTTCTAAGCAGATTGGCGTCTTGCTTGAGCTGCCAGTTGTTGCGGATGTCGTACATCGACCCCAGGAAGTCCGAGATGATCGGCTCCAGCTTGTCCAGGCTTTGCCGGTAATAAGACAGCGAAAGGAAGATGTCGCCGTAGTCTTCAATGAAGCGCGGCACTTCCGACAGGTTGATGTGCAGCTTGTCGGCCATGCGCGTCAGATTCTGCTTGGCCTTCTGGATGTCGGGGTCGCGAAACAGTGCGATCACGTCGTCGAAACTTTGGATGTTCACGTTCTCGTCGCCGTAGATCTCGTGAATCAACGGCCTGGTGAACAGGGTCATGTAATTGGTCAGTTCGGCGTTCTTTTCGGGGCTTAGGCGCAGCGCTTCGGAGCTGTTGACGGAAATCCCCTGCTGCCTGAGCGAAATGCGCAGCGAATAAATGTCGTAGCTGGGCAAAAGGCCCAGCTTGCGCACGACCAGGAAATCGGGATGGATCTTGTCTTCCGGCCAGCCGAACATCTTGGGCAGGGATTCGATCTCGACCTGGCCCGAACCGGTTCCCTCGACGTTCGAAAACAGCTCGACCACGCTGCGCAGGCGCACGTTCTTGATCAGGCGCGCTGTTTTCAGGGCCGGGGTTTCCAGGGGAATGATCCTGAGCGGCAGGATGAACAACGAGTCCATGTCGCCGTCTTCAAGAGGTTTCAGAACCTTATCAACGCTCACCCGCAGAATCCCTGTCTAGTTGGTCGGGGCTAATTTAGCATGATATTCATAGTGTTGCCATATATGGCAAACAAATGTTTAAATCGCGTAAAAAGACCAACGCCTTGCCAGGGAGGCAGATTGTGACAGAGCGCGAGACGGTCTTTGCGGTCCATTCCAATTCCGTGCGGTTCGGCCCCAACGCCTTGACCGAGGCTGGCGACGCCGCCAGGGATCTGGGGATGAAGCGGGTGGCCCTGTTCACGGATTCCCATCTGGCGAGCGCCACGCCCTGGCCGGACGAAGTGCGAAAGGCCCTGGCGAATGCGGGCTGCGAGGTGGCGGTTTACGCCGATGTGCGGGTCGAGCCGACCGATGCGTCCTTCCTGGCGGCGGTCGATTTCTACAAGACCGGCCGCTTCGACGGCATCGTCTCGGTCGGCGGCGGCTCGGTGATGGATACCGCCAAGGCGGCCCTGCTTTATGCCGCCTATCCGGCCCCTTTCCTCGATTATGTGGCGGCCCCTTATGGTCGCGTGCTGCCGGTTCCGGGGCCATTGCCGCCCCATATCGCCTGTCCGACCACCTCGGGCACCGGCGCGGAATGCACCGGGATCGCGGTGTTCGACTTCGAAGCCAACGCCATCAAGACGGTGATCGCCCATAAATGGCTGAAGCCCAGTCTGGCGCTGATCGATCCCAGGGTGGCCGCCACCATGACGCCCGGCGTGCTGGCCTCTTCGGGGTTCGACGTGTTCACGCACGCCATCGAATCCTATACCGCCAAGCCCTATTTCGAGCGAGAAAGGCCCAAGACCAGCGCCGCGCGACCAATGAGCCAGGGGGCAAACCCCTGGAGCGATCTGGGAAGCCTGGAAGCCATCCGCCTGGGCGGGCGCTATCTGGTGCGGGCCGTCAAGGACCGGCAAGACCATGAAGCCCGCGAAGGGCTGATGTTCGCCGCCACCCTGGCGGGCATCGCCTTCGGCAATTCAGGGGTGCATTTGCCGCACGCCATGTCCTATGCCGTGGCCGGGCTGTGCCACAGCTATACCGCTTCGGGCTACGAGCAGAACCGTCCCATGGTGCCGCATGGCATTTCCGTGGTGCTGAACGCGCCTTCCGCCTTTCGCTTTACCGCGTCCGCCTGTCCGCAACGGCATCTGGACTGCGCGGCGGCCCTGGGGGCTGACATCGCTGGCGTCAAACTGGTGGAGGCGGGCGAAGCGCTGGCCGACGCCTTGACCAAATTGATGCGCCAAGCCGATCTGCCCAACGGCCTGTCGGCCCTGGGCTATGGCGAGACGGACCTTGATGCTTTAGCCAAGGGAGCGGCCACCCAGCCGCGACTGCTCAACAATTCGCCGCGCCCGGTGACCGAGACGGAGCTGCGCGAGATATTCAAGGGGGCTTTGCGGCTTTGGTAGGGTTCGCCTAATCAAGAATCAGGCGGCCGTTTGCGTCGAAGGGAAACATGGGGACGCAGGCCAACTCCCAGGGATGGCCATCCGGGTCGGCGAAATAGCCGACATAGCCGCCCCAAGGCGTATCGTGTGGAGCGGTCAGCAACGTCGCGCCGGCCGCCATCGCTTCGGCCATCGCGGCATCGACCGCATCCTGGCTCTCAAGGTTGATCGCCATCGTAACGCAGCCCGCCTTCGCATCGGCAATGCCGGTGTCGCCTGCCAGCGCGTCCTTGCCATACAGAGACAAGATGACGCCGTCCAAATCGAAAAAGGCGACGTAAGGATTGCTGGCGGCTTTCGCCTTCCAGCCAAGGCGCTCGTAAAAAGCCCGCGAGACCGCCAGATCGGCCACCGCCAAAGTGATCAGGTTGACGCGCGGGATCATTCGTCAATGTTCCGAGAACATGTCGCGTAGCTTGCAAAACAGGCTCATCAGGCCGGGGACAGGGGGCGGCTTTAGCCGTCCCGCCAGATAATCGTCGGCGGCCTTCTGGGCGTTGCGCTCGGTCGTCAATTTGGCGTCGATCCCCTTCTTGGCCATGCGCCTCAGGAAGCCTTCGCCAGCGCTTTTGCTGATCAAGGCCTGGACCGATTCCAGCGGATGCGGGCCGCTGGCGTCCCTGTGATGATGAAAAACGTTTTGGGAGGCAAGTTCCAGCCGGTCGATCTGGCTGGCCCTTCCTCCCATTTCGCCCTCGAAAATCAGCCAGTGCCGTGCTTGGCCCGCATGGCCGCAAAGCTGTTTGCCGTCATTCGAGGAAACCGCGATGCGCATCCTTTCCCCCTAAGCCTTCGCCGGTTCCGGCAGGGCCGGTTGCTGCGAGGGAACGGCGGCCAGCAGCGAAGTGATGACGGCGGCCAGATAAGGCATCGACTGCACGATCAGCACCAAGGCCCACAGTTTGGCGTCGCGGTCATAGAAACCGTAATTGTATAGAACGGCTCCGGCGGCGCTCCATTGCAGGCAGGCCAAGGCCAACTCTTCCCAGGCCCCCAGAATGCCCTTCCAGAAGGCCGCCTTGTTTTCCATTTTTGGCGTGCGCATGAAGGGGATCGACTTGGTGAAGATGCCGTGCACGACCGCCTTGGCGATGATGAAGGTCAGCCCCATGCCCGCCACCGCCGAGCCGATCTGCTGGCCGACCGAACATTTCACGCGGGTCTGGTACAAGATCAGATGCGTCGCCAGCTTGTAGAAAAAGACGAACAAGGTGGGGATGGCGAATTCGGCCAGGGGGAAATCGAAATATCTGGGCGCCGTCACCAGACCCAGCGACCACAAGATGCTGGCCGCCGTAAAGACCAGGAACAATCCGTCGGCGATCCAGGGCAGCCAACCGGCCACGAACTGGAATTTCTGGCCGAAGCTGAGATTGCCCTTGGCCCAGGGCAGCAAGGTGCGCCAATGGCCCTTCAGAATCTGCATGGCGCCGTAAGCCCAGCGATAGCGTTGCTTCTTGTAGCCCATGAAGGTGTCGGGCGTCAGGCCCTTGCCGAAGCAGTGGTTGACATAGATCGAGTGATAGCCCGTTTCCAGGAATTTGAGGCCCAGTTCGGCGTCTTCGCAGATATAGCCCTCGCCCCATTTGCCGCACTTCTCCAGCGCTTCCTTGCGGATCAAGGTCATGGTGCCGTGCTGGATGATGGCGTCGTACTCGTTCCTGGCCACCATGCCGATGTGGAAGAAGCCGGCATATTCCCAGTTGATCATTTCCTTGAACGTGTCGTGTTCCCATTCGCGATGGTCCTGGGGGGCCTGCACCCAGGCCACCTTTTCGTCGTCGAAATAAGGGGTCAGCGATTTCAGCCAATTGGGTTCGACCAGATAATCGCTGTCGATGACGCCGATGATCTTGGCCTCGGGATCGGTTTGGCTGAGCGCGAAATTAAGCGCGCCCGCCTTGTAGCCCGGCCATTGCGGCAGGTGGAAGAAGCGCACCTTGGGACCCAGGGTGGCGCAATATTCCTCGACCGGCTGCCAGACCGCCGGGTCCTTGGTGTTGTTGTCGATGATCAGAATTTCGAAGTCGGGATAATCCAGCTTCATCAAGGAATCGATGGTCATCATCACCATCTGCGGCGGTTCGTTGTAGCAAGGCAGGTGCAACGAGACCTTGGGCAAAACGCCCGCCCTGGCTTGGTCGGGGTCGTGCGGCTTGAAGTGTCGCCTGAACTTTTCGGACCAAGTCAGTTCGGTGAATTCGAAGGTGGAGATCAGAATCACGAACAGCAGCGCGATCTGGCCGGGCACCAGCATGGTCCACATGACCTCTGGCCCTGGCGCGAAATCCTTCAGAACCGGGATCGTCGCGGCCCACATCACGACCGAGGCCGCCGTCATGGTCATGGCGGCGAAGAAGATGCGTCCGCCCAGCTTGATTTGGCTTCGGCGCCATAAGAACCAGACCAGCGGCAGGAAGCCGATGGCGGTGGCCCCGGCGGCCAGCATCGGCCATTCCTTGATCTCGACCACCGGGCCTTCCATGGGGAATTTCTGGTGGCGGTCGGCGTCGAACATGCCCCAGTGGGCGCCCACCGACCATTCGATTTCGTTCTTCCAGGGCTGGTCGAAGGCTTCGATCACATTGTAGTCGATGAAGGTTTCCGACGCGCGCTTCAAGAACTTGCGCAAGAACAGGGCCTGATTGACCAGCGACGGTTCTGCGCCGCCGCGCATTTTGCCCGAACTGGGCCAACCCACTTCGGTGATCATGACGTGCTTGCCGGGGAAGGCGGCCTTGACTTCCTCATAGCGCTTCAGGAGATAGTCGTTCGATTCCTCGACCGGCACGCCCTCCCAATAGGGCAGGATATGGATCGAGATGTAATCCACCTCCTTGGCCAGATCGGGATATTTAATCCAGACATACCAGGGTTCGGCGGTGCTGACCGGCACCTTCACCCGCTCCTTGACCCGGCGGATGTAGCGCACCAATTGCGGAACGGTCACGTCGCCGCGATGCAGGGCCTCGTTGCCCACGATCACCCGCTCGACATTCTTGTAATTGCGGATCTGGCCGATCAGGCTTCTGATTTCCGCCTCGTTGCGGCCAAGCCTAGTGTCGATCCATGCGCCCGCCAGAACCTTAAGGCCGAAGCGCTGCGCCAGTTCCGGCACCTGCTCAAGACCGTCCAGCGCGGTGTAGGTTCGCACCATCGCCACCTTGCCCGCCAGCAGCTTAAGATCGCGCTCGACATCCGTCAGCGACGGGTAGCGGCCCTTCTGGGGGTCGTCGTCCTTCTGGAAGGGGCTGAATGAGACGCTGCGGATCTGGCCTTGCCAATCGACGCCGGAATGCGGGCGGTTGAGCCAAGCCCAGGCGGCCAGATTGACGATGACGATCAGGGTAAGGACGATAACGCCGGAAAATCGCATGTGTTTGAAGGGCCCCAAAAAAGAGAAAACAGGGCCAAAGCCCCGCATCGGCATGGCTTTTACCCCGGGATCGAGGCAAAACAATGGCAGCCGCCCGTAAAACTTAGCAAAATCCCTTATGAGACGCCAGTAGTCCGCCAGCCTAGGCCAGCGGCGTTCTGGGCTTGCGGCCCCCGAGAAATATGATAGGTTTGCCGCCCTTAAGGAGAGGTGGCCGAGTGGTTGAAGGCGCACGCCTGGAAAGTGTGTGTACGGGAAACCGTACCGAGGGTTCGAATCCCTCTCTCTCCGCCAAATGACCCACAATATATTGATTTACAATGCGTTTCCGGCACAAAACCTGGACGGCCTCACCACTGGTACACAGAGGTGGTACACATGGGCCTGGAAACGCACATCGCCAGACGTGGCAGCCGCTACTATTTCCGCCTTCGCCTTCCGAAGGATATTGCAAGATGTTTGGGGATAACGGAGTTAAAGCGAGGATTAGGCACCTGCGATCCTTCGCAGGCCAAAATCAGGGCTAGCTTTTTGCGCCATCGAGCGTATCAAGGATTCAAAGCAATCCGAGAAAACGCCATGCTCGAACCAGAGAAAATCGCCAAGATCGCCCACGCCTTCTTCGAACAGAACCTCGACCAGGATGATGAATTTCGCGCCAAGTCAAAAGGCGACACCCAAGCACAACGCATTCACGACAGCCTGAAGCACAACCGCACCAAGGCTATCAGTAAATTCGAAAGCGACATCGCCGATGGCGACCATAGCGCCGTACACCTCTATCTGGACTCGGCAATTGCCGAGGAGAAGCTGGACGTAGCCAAGGGCAGCAAAGATTACTATCAGCTTGGTCAGGCGTTGATGCGGGCCGTAATCGAGGCCTACAAACGCATGCTGGCGCGCGACGGTGGCGATTTCAGGGATATCCCAAGCGACCCACTGATCCGGGTTGGAGCACTGGTTTCCAACG